>JAFLLC010000029.1 GCA_019162745.1 Deltaproteobacteria bacterium
AGAAACCCACTCCTAAAATCGATGCTGTTTCGATTTAGGTGGCGGGTAGTTCATATATGAAACGTTGTCGCAGGGTCGTACAGGTGAAGAAATGAACTTGACTCCTTTACGTGTAAATAGTAGCGTTTAAAAAACGTAACACACCGCCTTGGGGGGATTTATAGCATCATTGGGGGCATCAAACAGGCACTGGAAGCATCTCAGCGCTGATCGGCTCTTTTTTTTTTGTATGTATGGGCAATCCTTGTGGTTTCCCATTATTTTGTGTAGTATCGCCCGAAAATGGCATAACGATTATACCTATTAGAAATCGGAATTATATTCCGGTCAGAGGAGTTGTTCATAATGTATGTTCTTACGATCCGCACAAGTTTTGCTGCTGCACATAACCTGATGAATTATCAAGGTGATTGTGAAAATCTTCACGGGCACAATTGGAAAGTCGAGGTTGCTGTTACGGCCAGGGAACTGGATAAGGCGGGGCTGGGTATAGATTTCAAGGTTCTGAAGCGTGAAGCGGGAGCGATCATCAACGAACTTGACCATAAATACCTTAATGATAATCCTGCCTTCCGTGATATTTCCCCATCATCGGAACATATTTCTAAATATCTGTATCAGCGTATTTCAGAGAGGATGAATAACGACAACATCAAGGTGGATTCAATCACTGTCTGGGAGTCTGACAACGCATCTGCCCGTTATTATGAGTGATCCGGTATATATCAGTGAAATATTTTCGTCCATTCAGGGCGAAGGGATGCTGGCCGGTTATCGACAGATTTTTGTCCGTTTGATGGAATGCAATCTTGACTGCAGCTACTGTGACACCGACTTCAAAAAGTCGGATAGTGGCCGTCTGGAATCGAAGCCGGGTTCAGGTCTCTTTATTGATCTGCCGCAGCCCGTGCCGCTGCATAGATTATCCGCCATTTTTGACGATTGGAAATTGCAACTGCCGGGGGCGCACCACTCGGTAAGTTTTACAGGTGGGGAGCCGCTTCTTTATGCGGATACCCTTGCGGAATGGTTTCCTGAAATCAGAAAAAACCTCCTGATTCACCTTGAAACAAACGGCACCATGCACCTGGCTCTCCGGCGGGTAAAACAGCATGTGGATTATATCAGCATGGATATGAAACTTCCTTCTACAGCCGGCTGTGCAGTGTCTTTATGGGATTTGCATGCTCTTTTCCTGCGCGAGGCGCAGGGAAGTAACGTCTCCGTAAAAGCTGTGGTCGGTGAGTTGACATCCGCCGGTGAAATCGGGCAGTTGTGCGATGTGATTTCTTCTGTTAATGTGTCCACGCCGCTCTTCCTGCAACCGTTGTCGCTGCCGGATGGAAGTATCGGCATCACCGCGGCACACATTCTCCGTCTTCAGGAACTGGCATCATCCCGTCTGCCTGATGTACGGGTAATCCCCCAGATGCACAAGTTACTGGGGGCGCTTTGATGGTTGAAACTATTACGCTCGATTCAGCTCTCCATATTACGCTGGAGGATCAAACCCGGCACTATTTTGGCGGCTACTTTCATGTTAAAGTGCTTGCCTGGTGTGATATCCCGCTGCAGCTGGGTTATTTTGAAAACGATGCCGAATACAGCTGTGCCGTTATAAAAATGGGGATGTCTGTAAGATTCGAACGGATCCTTGAAAAAATGGCCGTTCCCGAATCCGGATTAGAATCAGTACGCAGCCAGTTGATACAGGCCTTTCGCGAAACGGCCAGAGTTTATCTGTCAAACGCAGATTTTGCTCCCCGCTTTGTCCGAAGCGAGTTTCAGAAGCATGTAAAAAAGCCCTCTCAAATTCGAAACCCAAGAGCGTAATGTGTCATTACCAGTTGCAATTATTGATAAACTTGCCTTTGGTGGCAATGGTGTCTGCCGGATCGACGGTAAAGTCTGTTTTGTACCCTTCAGTTGTCCTGGTGATGAACTCTCTCTCCGGATAACAGCCGATAAAAAATCGTACTGCACGGCTTCAATCGCCGGGGTTATTACCCCTTCTCCCTCGAGAACCGTTCCTGAATGTTCAATCTTTGGCGTATGTGGAGGCTGCAGTTGGCAACATATCAGCTATCCCGTCCAGCTTCAGCAGAAACGGCAAATTTTGGCAGAAACGCTCTGGAGGGGTGCTCGCGTTCCGGCTGATCTGATCGATGATGTTGTCCCCGCGTCGAATCAGTACGGCTACCGGAATCGCCTTCAGTTCAAGGTCTCTGTCCGTAATGGGAAACTTCGAATCGGCTTTTACCGACAGGGTTCACACCAGGTAGAGGATGCAGTCTGCGGCTGTTCAGTAGCCGCTCCCGTAATCAATCAGGTGCTGGGTTGTTGCAGAGACGTACTCCGGTCATATCCTGATGCTCAGTCGGTCTCTCAGCTCAGTATTGATGCCGGTGACAGTGGAGTGGTAGTCGTCATACGCCAGAGCGGAGTCGTTACTTCGAAGAACAGAAAATATTTTATTGATCGCTCCGGCGATTTCGGACCATGCACGGGACTTTTTCTTAAAACCGATAATCATTCGGACTGTGAAAAGCTGTGGGGCAGCGCTCGCATATCCTATCGCATGAACCGGGCTACCCCCGGCCAAATGCCGCTGGAGCTGGCCTATCCCCCCGGCGGGTTTGCTCAGGTACATCAACTGCAGAATATTTCCATGCTGTCCGTTATCAGGCAGCTTGGTGCGTTTACATCGGTTGAAAATATCCTCGATCTGTACTGCGGGAACGGGAACTTTTCGCTCCCTCTGGCAGCTGAAGTTGCCTCTGTACTCGGAATCGAAGGAAATGCTGATTCTATACTGGCTGCGGAGAATAACCGGGAACTAAACAATGTTGCAAATGCCGGATTTATTTGTGATGATGTCACCTCCGGCGTACTTCGTATTGCAGACGAAGGGATGAAATTTGACACCGTGCTGCTTGACCCGCCACGCTCCGGCGCTGGAGAGGCCATATCCGGTATTGTTCGTCTGCAGCCGAATAAAATTATCTATGTTTCGTGTGACCCGAGTACACTTGCGCGGGATTGCGGATTGCTGACCGGTTGCGGCTACACTGTTGTCAAGACTGTTCCGATTGATATGTTTCCTCAGACCTACCACCTTGAAAGTGTAACATTGCTACTCAGATCATAAAAAAGGCATTGATGTGAATTTTATTAGCCGGTTGTTTTCAAAGTCTCCGCCAGATTTATTGGCCAAGGGTGACAGGTATATGGCATCAGACTGTTTTTTTGATGCGAGAACCTGCTACGAGGATGGTTTAAAGCTCTGTTCGTGCGAAGAGAGTAGCGAATCACTTAAGCCGGTTTTTTCAGAGCGGATTGATGCCGCCAACCGGAGTCTGGCCGAGTGCAATCTTCATGAAGCGGAGTTTGCGCATTCACGTGGCGATGTCGTCAGAGCGATTGATCATCTTGAACTTGTAAAAACACTTACCAATGATCCGGCGTTACTGGAAAAGGCGGAAAGGTTGCTTCTCGATTTTTCGCATCCAGATAGTGATCATGATGAACAGATAAACATCTCATCATGTTCATCTTGTTCCGGTTCTTCAGGGAGTGAATGTACTGACAACTCTCGTTCCGATGACTCCCTGCCGCCGCTTGAATATTATGACCTGCTTATTCAGCAATTGCCTGTAGATCAGTATCAGCGCTAT
The DNA here is from genome assembly GCA_019162745.1 of Deltaproteobacteria bacterium. GTDB lineage: Bacteria > Desulfobacterota > Desulfuromonadia > Geobacterales > Pseudopelobacteraceae > JACRCG01. Next base: position 3,675 of record JAFLLC010000029.1, read on the forward strand.
GCTGTCCTGGGCGATGATTTTGCGTACGCTTACATCGCCGCCAGTCGTGACGAGCATAACGAAGCGTTAGCAGGTTTTGAAAATTGTTTTGAAACCCTGCCGCCAGACATCTACTGGTATGAAAAAGGGAAAGTACTGCATCGGCTTGGAAATGATAGTGAGGCAGAACAGTATCTGCGCAAGGCGATTCAGTTGAACAGCACCAATCCGCTTGCCTGGCTTACTCTGGCTCTTGTACTGCGGGAGAGTCATCTTTTTCAGGATGCCCTGACCGCCATCGAGACGATGGTTGCAGAGCGGATAATGCCCGAACAGGCTTTATTGCTGCGTGCCGATATACTTGAGGCGACCGGAGATAATGAAGGTGCGGTGAATCAGTATGTCGAGCTGCTGCAGACACCGTATGCACGAGCAGCTGCCGAAAAGCTGTATGGACTTCTTATAGAAAATGGTCGCCATGGTGATGCAGCAGCCATTCTAAAAAAATACTTGAATAAATCCTGTCATTAAGGTTATCCATAGGTTTGTTTTCAGGCGGTACGCGGTACATCTGCAATTATGGGGGGGATATGAATAAATCAGAGCTTATTGAGCAGTTGGCAGTGAAAAAAGATTTGCCGATCAAGCGGGCGGAAGAGCTTGTCAATCTTGTTTTCTCTTCTATGGGCGAAGCAATGGTGCAGGGTGAACGTATTGAAATTCGTGGCCTTGGCAGTTTTGTTATCAAGGAGTACGGGACGTATACCGGCCGGAATCCAAAAACAGGTGAGCCGATCAAGGTAAGTCCCAAAAAACTCCCTTTTTTCAAGGTAGGCAAAGAATTAAAAGAGATGGTGCTTGGGTAATCGGTCGCTGCGATCAGGGAAGCATTGATGAATGATTATTGTGCCGCCATTGATTTCGGGACAAATACTGCCCGTTTGCTTATTGCCGTCCGTTCTGCCTCCGGAATTGTTCCTGTCCGCGTAGAGCGTGAGATCGTCCGTCTCGGTGGCGGTTTTACCGACCGGTACGGCTTGTCTGCTGAAGCCCGTGAACGGGGTTTGGCCTGCCTGCATAGATTCTCGGACATCATTTCCGAATACGGGGTGGGCCAAGTTCTGGCCTCTGCAACAAGTGCAGTGCGAGATGCCGTCAACGGGCGAGCGTTCGTTGATGAAGTTTTTGCGGTTACCGGTATCAATCTTGTCGTCATTGATGGAGACGCGGAAGCGCGTTTAACGCTCAAGGGCGTACTGTCAGGGCTGGATATCGAGCCTGATAAGCTTGTAGTTCTTGATGTCGGGGGGGGAAGTACCGAGTTTACGGTATCATCCCACGGTTCTCCTTTTTTTATTAAAAGCATGCCGATCGGCGTAGTGCGGCTGACAGAAGGTTTCCGGACGCATACCGCAATGATTGAACGTGTAAGGTCTGTCATTGATCAGCTTGGAAATGATCTCTCCACAGCGGGAATCCTGGTATCAGGAGATTCCGAGCTGGTAGGGACAGCCGGCACCGCGACAACCATTGCCGCAATCAAGCTGGAAATGGTTGATTACGACTATCGCAAGGTTAATAATTTTAACGTCAGCAGGGGAGATATCGCTGAAATCTTTCAACGCTTGTCACCGCTGCCCCCCCAGGAACGGCTGGCAATTAAAGGGGTTGAAAAAGGACGTGAAGATTTAATAATTGCCGGTCTGGTAATCATTACTACCGTTATGGAACGGTTCGGCTTCGAATATCTGAAGGTCAGCGACTTCGGACTGCTGGAAGGATTGGCGCTTTCAGACCGTGAATGAAGCCGGTGCCAGGTACTTTTAGTCTTGCTTTTAAATAAATACACGTACATCGGGGGCAAGATGCTGGACAAACGTGGCTGTGGTGTTCTGTTGCATCCCACCTCATTACCCGGACCTGGCGGTATCGGTTCAATGGGCAAGGATGCCCGCAGTTTTATTGATCTGCTGGCGGAGATGGGGATGTCATATTGGCAGGTTCTTCCGCTCACGCCGCCGGCGTGCGGCAACTCTCCCTATTCAGCTTTTTCAGCTCTTGCAGGAAACCCGCTGTTGATTAATCTGGATCAGCTGGTCGTTGATGGTGATCTAGCTGCGATACGCTATGTAGAAAGTCCGGATCATACCTGTGTCGACTTTGAAGCCGTTTCCGAAAAGAAAATGAAGCTGCTGCGGAAAGCCGGCGCCAGCTTCTTAGCGAATGATGCTGCTCCGTATAAACAGGAATTCTGGGATTTTTGCAACAGGACCACCTGGCTTCATAATTATGCACTTTTTATGGCGCTGAAGCGGAAATACAAGGGGAAGTCCTGGGAAAAATGGCCGGCCGATCTGGCTCTCCTGACACCTGAACAGTTCGAAAAAGTTTCCGTGGAACTGGGCCCTGATATAGGTATTCAGAAATATATCCAGTGGCAGTTTTTCAGACAGTGGAGCGGCATGAGAGCTTATGCCGCTGACAAAGGAATCGCCATTATTGGCGATATACCGATTTTTGTCGGCTACGATTCCGTAGATGTATGGAGTCATCGTGAGCTGTTTCTTCTCGACTCGAAGGGGAAGCCGACCGTTGTGGCTGGGGTTCCTCCCGATTATTTCAGCACAACAGGGCAGCTGTGGGGCAACCCTCTGTATAACTGGGAAACGATGGGGGACCAGAAGTACGCGTGGTGGATAGAGCGGTTTCAGTCGATGTTTGAGCTCTTTGATATCATCCGGGTCGATCATTTCCGCGGCTTTGAAGCTGCCTGGCAGGTGCCGGTCGGAGAGAAAACAGCGGTCAATGGCAGTTGGGTAAAGGCCCCGGGGGCAGCTCTGTTTGATACAATATTCGGCTCCCTCGGAAAATTACCGATCATTGCTGAGGATCTTGGCGTTATTACGCCTGAGGTTGAAGATCTGCGTGATCGCTATGACTTTCCCGGTATGAAAATAGTGCAGTTTGCCTTTGATTCAGGGCCGGAGAATCCTTACCTGCCGCACAATCATCAAAAAAAAGCTGTGGTCTACACCGGAACCCATGACAATGACACCACCGCCGGATGGTATGGTTCTCTTTCTGATCTCCAACGCAGTCGGGTTTGTTATTATGTAGGTGGGCGTGGGGATGACACAGTCGACTGCATACTGCGCACGGTACTTATGTCGGTTGCAGATACAGCCATTATCCCGCTTCAGGATTTGATCCGGTCTGGAAGTGAGGCACGTATGAATACCCCCGGCACTGCGTTTGGCAATTGGGGATGGCGTTTTACCTGGGACATGATTTCACGTGAACTTGCCGGTCAGGTTAGGGCTCAAATAGAATGCTATGGCAGGTGTAATCCGAAGTGCCAGTAAATATCTTGACAATCCAGGCATATTCTCTATACTGACTTGCTTTAAATTTATTGTCGCTCTGATCTGCGGATGGTGCATGTGAAACTCATTGTAGACCAAATAAAAGATACGCCTGTTGCAATACATTTTGACAAGCCTGTTGCTGATTTCCCTCTTCTGTCAGGCATGCAGAATGACACCGGCTGCCGCATTAGCGGTAATATTCAAGGGGACATAACTGTTACCCGTGAATTTGACAACATACGCGTCACGGGAAGGGTAACAGCACCCCTGGCCCTTTCCTGCTCCCGTTGTCTTGCTGATTTTACATCTTTTGTAGACACCAGCTTCACAATATTTTTTCGGAAAGCGAACGCAGCCGCAACCTCTGCCTCAGCCGAAGACGAGCTTGAGCTTGGCGAAATGGATCTGCTTTCTTCTACATACTCCGGCGACGAAATTGATTTGATTCATGAAATTGAAGAGCAGGTTGCGATGGAGATTCCGTTAAAGCCTCTCTGTGATGACGCCTGCAAGGGGCTGTGTCACCAGTGCGGCACCGATTTGAATACCTCAAACTGTTCATGCAGTAAAGAACCTGTCAGTCTTAAGTTCGGTGCACTGAAGGATTTTAAAGTAACCAGAAAATAGAGCGGTGGCACGAGAACGTGTATCACCAGAAAAAGGAGAAACACCATGGCTGTACCCAAAAAGAAAACATCGAAATCGCGCAAGAATATGAGAAGGGCCCATGACTTTTTAACTACCCCTTCATTGTCCATCTGTCCTCAATGCAAAGCCGCAAAACTGCCGCATCGCACATGTCTTGCCTGTGGAACTTACAAGGGCAAAGAGGTTATCGCCGTTTCCTCCGCACAAGCCTAGAGAACTGATCCTGTGCCGCTTCCGAAACTGATGAGAGTAGCCGTAGACGCAATGGGTGGTGACAATGCGCCTGTTATCGAAGTTGAAGGCGCTGTCGCTGCCTGTCGTGAATTCGGTCTCTCGGTGACGCTTGTCGGTGATCGCCAGCGTTTGGTGTCCGAACTCGCCAAACACAATATCAGCGGGCTTGATATCGATGTTTTTCAAGCGAGTGAAGTCGTTGGCATGCATGATTCTGCCTCTGATGCGGTACGGAAGAAGCCTGACTCTTCCGTGCGTCGCGCATTCGAGTTAGTCAAGGATGGCAAGGCGTGTGCTGCTGTCAGTGCCGGAAACTCCGGTGCGACCATGGCATGCGGCATGTTTGTTCTTAAGCGAATCAAAGGAATAGAACGTCCGGCTATTGCCCAGTTGTTCCCGACGCTTAAAGGGCAGACGCTTGTTTTGGATATAGGTGGTAATGTCGATTGCAAGCCGCTCCATCTTGTCCAGTTTGCCATTATGGGTGAGGTTTACGCTCGCTATGCTATGGGAGTGCCCTCGCCGAAAGTCGGCCTTCTCTCAAATGGCGAAGAGGATTCAAAAGGGAATGAACTGACCAGGGAAACCAATACCATCCTGCGCAAGACATCGCTTAATTATTGCGGATACATAGAGGGTCGGGATATTTTTGCCGGTGCTGTTGATGTAGTTGTCTGCGATGGCTTTGTAGGAAATATTGTACTGAAACTTTCCGAAGGGTTGTCGGATGCCGCAGCCAAGATGCTGAAAAGGGAGATTGTCAAGAGCTGGGTCTCCAAGGTAGGTTATCTGTTTGTACGTGGCGCTTTCGGACGTTTCAAGAAGATTGTTGACTATGCGGAGTACGGCGGTGCACCACTATTAGGAATCAACGGTGTCGGCATGATCTGCCATGGCGGCTCCAACGTAAAGGCGGTCAAAAACGCGATACGCTTTGCCCATGAGTATGCAAAAAACGGTGTGTCGGAGCATGTAGCCGAAAAATTATCTGAAAATCATTCTGTCTTGATACGAAGTGATACCCTGCCTCCCACACCTGTAGAGTAATGGAGATTCAATCGTGAATGTCAGAATTACCGGAACCGGCTCTGCTTTGCCCGGCAAAATTCTCACCAATGCCGAACTTGAAAAGTCGGTTGATACCACTGATGAATGGATTACGACTAGAACCGGCATTAAAGAGCGGCGTATTGCGGCTGACGGAGAATATACGTCAACCTTTGCCGCCGAGGCCAGCCGTCGTGCTCTGGCAATGGCCGGAGTCCCGCCTGAAGAAATTGATCTGATTATTATTGGTACTGTTACTCCGGATTTCCCCTTCCCCTCAACCGCCTGTATTGTCCAGGATCTTCTGGGTGCCACGAATGCAACCGCCTTTGACCTTTCTGCTGCCTGTTCCGGTTTTCTCTACGGTTTATCTATCGCAGAAAAATATATCCGCTCCGGCGCTGCGCGGAAGATTCTTGTGGTAGGGGCTGAGATATTGTCGCGCATCGTTGACTGGCAGGATCGCAACACCTGCGTTCTGTTTGGTGACGGTGCCGGTGCCGTTGTTCTCGAAGCTTCTGAAGAGGCTGATCATTCCCTGCTTTCAACCCATACGTTCAGTAACGGAGCACACTGGAATCTTCTCTTTCAGCAGGGGAGCGGCAGTCGTAATCCGGCGACAGCCAGCCGTACAATCGATGAACGGCTGATTTATTTGAATATGGAAGGAAATGATGTTTTCAAGCATGCTGTCCGCGGCATGGAGGAAGCGGCCGTAAGAGCCCTAAATGCCAACGGTCTCTCCCCAGCAGATATTTCACTCCTGATTCCTCATCAGGCCAATCGCCGTATAATCGATGCGACTGCAAAACGGCTCGGAATCGGTTCAGAGCGTCTGTTTATCAACCTCCATCGATATGGGAATACATCGTCAGCATCAATTCCCATCGCACTGGATGAGGCGAACCATCTAGGGATTCTCAAACCTGACAGCAAACTTCTGCTGGTGGCATTCGGGGGCGGTTTTACTTACGCTTCTGCGCTGATAAAGTGGTAGCGAGACGAGGCAATATTATGAAACAAGGATATTTATATGTCTAAAACGGCTTTTATTTTTCCGGGACAAGGTTCTCAGTATCCTGGAATGGGAAAGGAGTTGGCAGATACGTTTGCTGTTGCTCGGCATCTTTTTGAAGAAGCTGACGATGCTCTTGGATTTAAATTGTCTGCACTCTGTTTCGCAGGGAGTGATGCCGACCTCAAGCTGACCGCCAACACACAGCCGGCGATTTTGACAGCAAGCATTGCAGCCTTGAAAGTAGCCCAGCAGGAAACAGGCCTGATGGCCGATTTTGTGGCCGGTCATTCGCTTGGCGAATATTCGGCTCTGGTCTGTGCAGGAACGCTCTCTTTTGCTGATGCGGTCAGAACGGTGCGATCCCGTGGTACATTCATGCAGGAAGCGGTTCCGGTCGGTACGGGGACAATGGCTGCCATGCTTGGCGTTGAGCGTGAGGTTCTTGAAGAAATCTGCCGTGAAGCCGCTGAAGGGGAGGTCGTCTCACCGGCCAACTTTAATTCTCCCGGCCAGATTGTTATCGCCGGTTCGGTTGCGGCTGTTGCTCGTGCGATTGAGATTGCCAAGGGACGCGGTTTCCGGAAATCCATGCTGCTGCCGGTCAGTGCCCCGTTTCATTGTGCATTGATGAAACCGGCCGCAGATCGACTTGCCGCAGTCCTGGACGTTATTAGCTACGGTGATATGAACCATCCGGTCATCAGCAATGTTGAAGCGACAGCCAACTGCGACAAGGGCAGGGTCCGTAACCTGCTTGTCTCTCAGGTGTGCGCCCCGGTACTGTGGGAACAGTCCGTTACTGCCATGACGTCTCTTGGGGTCACAAGATTTGTTGAAATAGGCCCCGGCAAGGTTTTGTCCGGACTTGTAAAACGTATTACAAAGGAAGTGATAACCGTAAATGTGGAGGACATTGCTACTTTGAAACAGCTGACGACCTGATTCCGCCTTTATTGTTGCTGATTATTTTTGCCAAGGGGAACTGATTATGCTCGACATCAATGAAATAATGAAAATTTTGCCGCATCGTTATCCTTTTCTGTTGGTTGACAAGATCCTCGAAATTGAACTCGGTAAAAGCATTGTTGGTATAAAAAACGTCAGCATCAATGAGCCATTCTTTCAGGGCCATTTCCCTGATCACCCAGTTATGCCAGGGGTATTGGTCATCGAAGCTATGGCACAGGTAGCCGCAATCCTGGCCTATTCCTCTGATGAAAGTATTCGTTCCAAGATCACATATTTTGTCGGCATCGATAATGCCCGTTTTCGCAAGCCGGTCATGCCTGGAGATCAACTCCGCTTCGAAATTGAGGCGACCGGATGTAAACGTGGTATCTGGATCTTTAATGCCAAGGCGCTTGTTGACGGAAAGCTGGTCACAGAAGCCGAACTGAAGGCGACCTTTGCTGATAAAAACAAATAACATTCAGTTATTACGAAAGGATTAAATCATGCCTAAAGAGAAAGTAGCTGTCATCACAGGAGCATCACGCGGAATCGGCAGAAGTATTGCGCTGGCGCTGGCAGCCCAAGGGGCGACCATTGTGGCTGTAGATATGGATCAGGCTTCTACCGAGGCGGTTGTCGCTGAATTGCAGGCGATCGGTGGCAAGGCGCTGGCAGTGGTTGGAAATGTGACCGTGTCAGCAGACGTAGAGCGGATGATTGATGCGGCCATTGAGGCATTCGGCCGTGTGGATATTCTGGTCAACAATGCCGGCATTACCCGTGATGGTCTGCTGATGCGCATGAAGGAGGAGGATTGGGACGCCGTTCTGAATGTAAATCTTAAAGGTGCCTTTCTCTGCACCAGGGCAGCCTTCAAAGTCATGAGCAAACAGCGCTACGGCCGCATCATCAATATTGCGTCTGTCGTAGGGCAGATGGGCAATGCGGGCCAAGCTAATTACTGCGCCAGTAAAGCCGGATTGATCGGTCTCACCAAGTCCAATGCACGGGAAATGGCAAAAAGAAGCATTACCGTCAACGCCGTTGCTCCCGGTTTTATTGCAACTGCCATGACCGATGCACTTTCGGACAAGGTACGCGCCGAGTTGACGGCGCAGATACCACTTGAGCGTCTTGGAAGTGCCGATGACATTGCCAATGCAGTTGTTTTTCTGGCTTCTGAAGCGGCCGGATACATCACTGGTCATGTTTTGTCGGTAAATGGGGGGATGTACATGTAGTCCCTGCTGTTGTCAAAAAAGTATAAATATCGATTGACATTTAAAGATTTCATGCTTAATTAAGCACACAAGTATAATACACGAAACCTGCAAAGGTTTAAAATCAAACGGAGGTGGAAGATGTCTGATATTGCAAAACGGGTAAAAGAAATTGTTGCAGAGCAGTTAGGGGTCGAAGAAGCTCAGGTTTTAACCGAGTCTTCTTTTATGGATGATCTTGGAGCCGATTCTCTTGACACAGTAGAACTGGTTATGGCTCTTGAAGAAGAGTTCGATATAGAAATTCCTGATGAAGATGCCGAAAAAATCCAGACGGTGAATGATGCCATCGAGTATATCACCGAGCATAGCTGATATCGCATAACCGAGGGGGGTGACAAGCCCCTCTTTTTTTATTCTGACATAACTGAAGTAACTGTTATATGGAGTTATTTACTATGAGAAGAGTTGTAATTACTGGTGTTGGAGTCGTTTCACCACTCGGGAGCGGGAATGTCAAAAACTGGGATGCTCTCACTGCAGGGAAGTCCGGAGTAGGCCTGATTACCCGTTTTGACGCAAGCGATATGCCGGTCAGGATCGCAGGTGAAGTCACTGATTTTAATGCAGAAGAGTATATTGATAAAAAAGAAATCAAAAAGATGGATCTGTTTATCCAGTACGGTCTTGCCGCAGCTCATTATGCTATGCAGGACTCCGGACTTGTGATCAACGATGAAAATTCTGAACGGGTTGGGGTTCTTGTTGGTGCCGGTCTTGGTGGTTTGCCATCGATCGAACGGTATCACACGCTGCTGAACGAAGGTGGTTTCAAAAAAATATCTCCATTCTTTATCCCGATGCTGATCATCAATCTTGCTCCAGGCCACATCTCCATCAAATATGGGGCCAAAGGGCCCAATCTTTCCTCAGTCTCTGCGTGCGCGACCGGTACTCATTCGATTGGTGATGCATACCATATTATTGCCCGTGGAGATGCTGATGCAATGATAGCCGGTGGTACCGAGTCAACGGTCACTCCGCTTGGAATCGGCGGTTTTGCTGCCATGAAGGCTTTGTCTGACAACAACGATTTCCCGGAAAAAGCATCACGGCCCTTTGATAAGGGGCGCGACGGCTTTGTCCTGGCCGAAGGAGCCGGTATCGTTGTTATGGAGGAATATGAATCAGCCAGAAAACGCGGTGCTAAAATATATGCGGAAATAGTCGGCTATGGTCTTACCTGCGACGCCTATCATATGACTGCTCCCGCACCCGGTGGAGAAGGCGCCGCGCGCTGCATGAAAATGGCTTTGAAAAATGCCGGTGTTTCTCCAGAGCAGGTGACATATATCAACGCTCATGGAACTTCAACGTATTTTAACGACCTGAATGAATCCCTGGCTATCAAATCTGTTTTTGGTGACCATGCCAACAAGCTGATGGTTTCTTCTACAAAATCAATGACAGGCCATCTCCTTGGTGCAGCCGGCGGTGTTGAGGCAGTCTTTACCTGTATGGCGATGGAAAAAAGTGTGGTTCCACCCACAATTAACTATGAAAATTCCGATCCTGAATGTGATCTGGATTATGTGCCGAATACGGCTCGTGACGCTAAGATTGAGTATGCAATGAGTAATTCACTTGGTTTTGGCGGAACGAATGCAACTCTTCTTTTCAAGAAGCTGTAGGCGAGGACGGAAAAAATGATCATTATCGGAAGTGACCATGGAGGATTAAACCTCAAAACTGCCCTGATCAGTTATCTGAAGCGCAGAAATATTGAAGTAACCGATGCGGGTACCAACGGTGATGCTTCGGTTGATTATCCTGATTTCGGCCGTAATGTCGCTGAAACCGTAGCTGCGGGTAGGGCAGAGTTGGGGATTTTGATCTGCGGTACCGGAATCGGAATGTCGATCACCGCCAACAAAATACCCGGTATTCGCGCCGCGCTGGTGACGGATGTCTTTATGGCCCGTATGGCAAAAGAGCATAATAATGCCAATGTGCTGGTTCTTGGCGGCCGCGTCCTTGATGAACAGAAAGCCTGCGATCTTGTCGGTGCCTGGCTTGAAAGTACCTTTGAAGCTGGCCGCCATCAGGGGCGACTGGACAAGATAACGGCACTTGAACAGAAATATTCCCGGTAATATCAATATGGATCTAATACCCAAAGACGGGACCTGCTGCGGCATGCGTCCCGTTTCTTTTTTTATGACTATGTAAACTAAAGGAGTAAGTATATGTCAGTCCTTTCCCAATTTGATCCCCAGGTAGCTGATGCCATTCGGCATGAAACAGAGCGAGAGGAATATAATCTGGAGCTGATTGCCTCCGAAAACTTTGTTTCTGAGGCTGTTTTAGAGGCACAATGTTCAGTCCTGACCAACAAATATGCCGAGGGTTATCCTGGAAAGCGATATTATGGCGGCTGCGAGCATGTTGACGTTGTCGAGCAGCTTGCCATTGATCGGGCCAGGGAGCTTTTTGGCGCTGATCATGCCAATGTCCAGCCGCACTCCGGATCCCAGGCCAACATGGCGGTCTATTTTGCCGCATGTAAACCTGGAGATACTATTCTCGGAATGAATCTTGCCCATGGCGGTCATCTCACCCATGGCAGTCCGGTTAATTTTTCCGGTCGTCTCTTTACCGTTGTTCCCTATGGAGTGACAGCTGAAAGCGAAACAATCGATTACGCCGAGGTTGAACGCCTGGCCGTCGAGCATAAGCCGAAACTGATTGTCGTCGGCGCAAGCGCATATCCACGAACCATCGATTTTCCTGCTTTTCGGGAAATAGCCGATAAAGTCGGGGCGAAGGTCATGGTTGACATGGCTCATATTGCCGGACTGGTTGCCGCCGGCGTTCACCCGAGTCCGATTCCGTATGCCGAGTTTGTTACTACAACGACCCACAAGACGCTGCGTGGCCCTCGCGGAGGCATGATTCTCTGCCGTGAAGAATTTGCTAAAGCGCTAAATTCCCAGATTTTCCCCGGTATTCAGGGTGGACCACTTATGCACGTCATCGCCGCCAAAGCGGTGGCGTTTAAAGAAGCGCTGCAGCCGGAGTTTAAAACCTATCAGCAGCAGGTCATTAAAAATGCCAAGGCGCTTTCAGAGGCACTGGTAAAGCGCGGTTTTAAACTGACAAGCGGCGGCACCGATAACCACCTCATGCTGATAAACTTTTCGGGAACAGAGATAACCGGCAAGGCTGCAGAAGAGGCCTTGGACAAGGCCGGCATTACAGTCAACAAGAATACCGTGCCTTTTGAGACCCGTTCTCCGTTCGTTACTTCCGGTATCAGGATCGGAACGCCGGCCTGTACTACCCATGGCCTCAAAGAGGCCGAAATGGATCAGGTTGCCGGTTACATTGCCGACGTGCTGGCACATAGCGGCGATGACCGGAAACTCGAGGCGGTAAAGGATCAGGTAAACAACCTGATGAAGAAATTTCCTCTATACGCCCACAGGCTTGCCTAATTTCTAAATATCAAGTAGTTATGAGACCCTCTGGACACGTTCCGGCGGGTCTTTTTTATACTGATAAAATAACCGATCAGCAGGGGAAGTAACGTATGTCTGGAACCAGCTCCATAACCACCGAACAATTGCGCCAGTGGGACAAGCGCCACGTCTGGCACCCGTTTACCCAGATGCAGGAATGGGAACGCGACGAACAGGTTATTATCGTAAAAGGGGAGGGGTGCTGGCTGATTGATACTGACGGCAGGCGTTATCTTGATGGTGTCGCCTCCATGTGGACTAACGTTCATGGTCACTGCCGCCGGGAGTTGAACGACGCCCTGAAGGAACAGGTTGATCGTCTTGAACATTCTACCCTTTTAGGACTCGCCAGTGAGCAGAGCATTATTCTGGCGGCACGACTGGCCGAAATTACTCCTCCCGGGCTTGATCGTTTCTTCTATTCGGATAACGGTTCAACCGCCATGGAAGTCGCTGTCAAGATGGCTTATCAATATCAGGTTCACGGGGGGCATCCGGAACGGAGCCGCTTTATAACCTTCAGGAATGCTTATCATGGTGATACACTCGGCGCAGTGAGTGTCGGCGGGATTGGTATTTATCACACGACCTTCAAGCCGCTCATGTTTGAGACGGTTCAGGCTCCAGCTCCTTACTGCTACCGTTGTGAGCTTGACTGTAACAAAAACTCCTGCAGTATGGAGTGTGCAGATGCACTAGAAGGCCTGATGAAAGTCAATACCGGCAAGGTAGCCGGACTTGTAATTGAACCGCTTCTTCAAGGTGCCGGAGGAATGATCGTGCAGCCGGCAGGGTTTTTAAAAAGGGTTCGGGAGTTGTGCGACCGCTATGATATATTGATGATTGCTGATGAAGTTGCCACCGGTTTTGGCAGAACCGGAGCTATGTTTGCCTGCAACCACGAGAATGTGGTTCCTGATATAATGGCAATTTCAAAGGGAATTGCCGCAGGGTATCTTCCTTTGGCCGCAACGGTGACGTGTGATAAGGTTTACTCAGCCTTTTTAGGTTCTTATTCGGAGTTGAAGACCTTTTTCCATGGCCATACGTTTACCGGGAATCCGTTAGCCTGTGCTGTTGCTCTGAAAAGCCTGCAGCTCTTTGAACAGGACAATCTGCTGGCAGAGCTGCAACCGAAAATAGCCCGGCTGAAGCAGCATCTGGATAAAATAGAGTCACTGCCGCACGTTGGCGACGTACGGCAGTGCGGTCTGGCTGCAGGGATTGAGTTGGTCGAGAATAAGGAGACCGGCACACCGTATCCGTGGGAACAGCAGATCGGGATCAGTGTGTGTCTTGAAGCGCGCAAGCGGGGGGTCTTCACCCGTCCATTGGGAAATACAGTCGTCATATTTCCACCGCTGGTTATTTCAAACAGTGAGCTGGATATGCTGCTGGATGTGCTGCAGGAATCAATACGGTTTGTAACTGAATAAGTGGATCAGCCGTTCGAGGCTCCCTCATGGATGATATAATCAAAATTCTGGTGATTGATGATGATGACACTGGCCGTGAAGCTCTGACCATGTTGCTGAGGTCGGCCGGGTATGAAGTCACTTCTGCAGCAACGGCTGAATGTGCGCTGAATTTTATAAACCGTGAGCAGTATCAGGTCATTGTTTCCGACCTGTTTCTCCCCGATAAGAGCGGCCTCGATATCCTGCCCGAGGTACACAGGGTTTCACCAGCCACCGAGGTTATCGTTGTTACCGGATATGCTTCAGCTCAAACCGCCGTCAGGGCCATGAAAGAGGGGGCCTTCGACTATATTACCAAGCCGATTGATTTTGATGAGCTTAAAATGGTTGTTGCGAAGGCGCTGGAAAAACAGAAGCTTCTCTCGGAAAATATCTATCTTCGCAGGCAGCTCCAGGGGCGTTTTGAATTCAGCAATATTATCGGCAGCTCTCCTGCGATGAATCTCGTATTTGAACGTATGAATCGCATTGTAAAAACGGACTCGACAGTTCTTGTCACCGGTGAATCAGGGACAGGCAAAGAATTGGTCGCCAGGGCGCTGCATTATAACGGTACGCGTCGGGATCGACCTTTTGTTGCGGTAAACTGCAGCGCAATTCCGGAGATGCTGCTGGAAAGCGAGCTATTCGGTCATGTCAGGGGGGCCTTTACCGGGGCTATCAAGGATAAACCCGGCAAATTCGAGGCCGCCAATCATGGCACTATTTTTCTTGATGAAATCGGATCCCTGCCGCTTCATCTGCAGGCAAAAATGTTGCGGGTTCTTCAAGAACATGAAGTGGAGAGAGTTGGTTCCAACAAAACGGTGAAGCTTCATGTCAGAGTGATTTCAGCAACCAACTCTGATCTTGAAAATATGGTGAAACAGGGTGGATTTCGGGAAGATCTTTACTACCGTCTGAACGTTATCCCGTTGCGCCTTCCTCCTCTGCGCGAACGTCAGCAGGATATAATGTACCTGACAACTTTTTTTCTGGAGAAACAGTGCCGCCTGATGGGGCGTCCACCGTGCAGTATCAGCAAGGAGGCGCTTGAAGTCTTGGAACAGTATTCCTGGCCCGGTAACGTGCGTGAGCTGGAAAATCTGATTGAAAGAATGGTGGCTCTGACAGATGCGGCCGTTATAACGCTGGAAGACGTCCCTGCCAAGATCATTGGTGGAAAGCCTGATAGAGAAGGGTTTGATGTTGAAATGCCGGCTCAGGGGATAGACCTGGTCGCTACAATCTCCCGAATTGAACACTCTTTAATTTTACAGGCACTGAAATCTGCAGGCGGGGTCAAGGCAAAGGCTGCTACTTTAATGGGGATAAATCGGACAACACTGGTTGAAAAGATAAAAAGACTGAAAATAGAAAAATGAATTAAGCTGACTGCCCCAACTAGCAAGGAGGTTAAGGTGGATCCGGAAACGGGCGCCGCTGCCCAAAAAGAATTCAATCGGGCGCAGCATGAACTTGATCAGGGTAATGTCCTGGCTGCTCTCGCCTGTCTTGAACGGGCACTCAGTATCTGGGATGATCCCCTCTGGCGTTCACGTTTCGGCTACTGTCTCGCCAAACAGCGTGGTCAGGTCACCCGGGCATTAGAGCTCTGCAGCAGTGCAATTGAATACGATCCTGAAAATCCACTCCACTACCTTTACCTTGGTAAAGTGTATCTTGCCGCAGGAAATACATTTGAAGCACTTCAAGCCTTCAGGCAGGGGATGACCTTTGGTGGAAGTCCGGAGCTTGAGCGGGTGCTCAATGACATTGGTGTCAGAAAATCTCCGGTGATATCAGTGCTTTCACGTGATAACCTGCTGAATAAAGTTCTGGGGATTATTCTTGGTCGTTTTGGTTTACGATAGGGGGGAGCTCACTCGGAGCGGCCGCAGCATTGTATAGACAACACGAGACTGGTTTTGCATACAGCAGCAGTAGAAAAACAAAAAAGGTGCCATTAAAAGGCACCTTTTTTTGTTTTTATGGCGGGGTTGACGGGGCTCGAACCCGCGACTTCCAGCGTGACAGGCTGGCACTCTAACCAACTGAGCTACAACCCCGTAACAAGTAGTCAGTTTAACTTGACGTTTATGTCACAAAAGGAAGCAGCTTGTCAAGCGGCTTGTAGTAACATTGTGAAAAAAGATTGCAAAAATAAATGACTGCTACAGGCGTTTCCGCAAAACTCTTCTGTCTCCTACCCGGATGGTAATCTTCTCGCTGTCGAAATGTTCCAGGAGCGGAATCAGAAATTTGCGTGACAGCCCGGTCAGTTCACGATATTCAGACGGAGTTATCTCTTCCTTTTCTCGAAGATGGAGTATCAATTTTTCCCGCAGGCCGTTCAGGACCTCACTGGCGTAGAACAGATCACTGGATATACGTACCGCATCGCCATTTCTGATCAGTATGGCGATATTATCGCGGGCTGACTTCTCGTCGCAATGAAAACGTTCCATGATCTCTTTTATGGTGGGAGGTTCAAGTGCTTTTTCCCGTAAAAATGCACTGAAGTCCGCTGTCCTTTCCTCTATCGAAGCCGTTAATCGCACGGCCTGACCTGCCAGTGTGACGATATCACGCTCGGGGATCAATAATCCATCCCGTTCCAGAGCCGAGAGAAGCGGAGTGAAAAACCGCTGGTCACTTCGCTTGGGCATGCGGGTTTTAAGTTCTTCCTTTCCAATCCCAAGTTTGAGAGGGTTATCCGCCAAAAAGGCACTTACTTCGTCCGTCAGTCCACTCTTGAGCGATTCAAAGGACTCCCTGGCCAGAAAGATGCGTGGTTCGCGAGTCATTTGAAGTATGTCGCCGGTACCCAGGAGTATTGCAAGTGTCGCCTCTGCTGCTTTGCGTGAGATACCGGAACGGAGGAGAATATCCTCGAATGAAATTCCGGACAGCTTGCTCTGGCCAATGATAAGGACGCAGACTCGCTGGTGTTCCTGACTTTCAAGTGACTCCAGCAGCATTACAGCCTCTTCGCTCCGACGCCTGCGGCGCGGAGGAAACGGGTCGAGGACCACGCCACCGCCAATCGTAGTGGCGGGTGAGGCTACTCTCAAAATGTAGCTGTCACCGGAAATGAGCAGCACCGGTTCGCTTAGTCGTAACTGCACGTAGGCGCTTTCTCCCGGCTGGATTGTATTACGGTCAAGCAGGACAACCTGTGCTTGAACCTCATAGGTAGCTGAATGAAGGTTTACTTTGGCGCGGTGTTTCAATTCGCGAGGAGCCGTGGAAAGATGGTCGAGGCGGACATCCACAGCGCGGGTTATCTGGAAAATATTACGCGGTACAACAACGTCTCCCCGGTGTACCTCGTCCAGGTCTACCCCCTGTAAGTTTACCGCCAGGCGCTGCCCTGCCAATCCCTTCTCAACTTTGCTCCCGTGGGCCTGAATACCGCGCACCCTGCCCATTCTGCCCGACGGAAGCAGTTCCAGGTCATCTCCCACGGTGATCTCGCCAGAGAGAAGAGTTCCTGTTACCACCGTTCCAAAACCGGTCATGGTAAAGACCCGGTCCACCGGCAGACGAAAGTGCCCCTCACGGCGCTTTTCGTCAACCTCGCTTGCCAGGCGGTAAAGAACATCTCTCAACAGATCAAGGCCTTCTCCTGTTCGTGACGAAACCGGCACGATAGGGGCGTTTTCAAGAAAGCTGCCGGACACATATTCACGCACCTCCTCGGTGACCAGATCCAGCCATTCCCGCTCTACCAAGTCACACTTGGTCAAGGCTACCAGACCTTTTTTGACTCCGAGCAACCGCAGTATATCCATATGTTCCCGCGTCTGCGGCATGATCCCTTCGTCAGCAGCGATTACCAGCATAACAATATCCATGCCGCCCACGCCGGCCACCATTGACCGCACAAATTTTTCATGCCCGGGAACATCAATTATTCCGAATCGGATCCCTCCGGGAAGTTCCAGATGCGCAAAACCAAGTTCAATGGTGATTCCCCGCGCCTTTTCTTCTTTTAATCTGTCTGTGTCGATGCCGGTAAGGGCCATTACGAGTGAGGTTTTACCGTGGTCGATATGCCCGGCTGTGCCTAAAATGAGATTTTTCATGATTGGAGTGCTTTGGAAGTGCTGCTACTGGCACGGGGGTGATGTCTGTGCTGTTTTGGAGGGATTTCACGTTTGTAACAAATTTGCACGCCCGGCTCCATGCCGATTTCAGGCCGCTATCCGGAAGGCCGATAACAGGTTTGAAATGGCGGAAGCACATGGGAATCGAACCCACCGGGGAGATTTCTCATCCCCCCCACCGGTTTTGAAGACCGGGCCGCCCACCAGCGACGGACGTGCTTCCAAAGTTGAATGCTGTCAAATATACTCGCACTGATTATATAACAACAGTATTTTCAGAGGTGTTGAAAAGTAACTCCAAGTTAACGGCCTGGCAGACGTGGTGATTCATTGTATTGAAAATTAATAAACTACATGAAACTTTCCAGCTGTTATGCACATTCAGAATAACCACAGGCATGGCAGACGGAACAGCCACCTTCATGTTCAACTATTCCGCCGCACTCCGGGCAGGCACCGCGTTCATGTCGGGTAGATTCGTTTTCACTATCATATCCGCTGTCGATCAGGTGGTCCTGGATCGCTTTTGCAACTGCATCAGCGCAGGAAAGCACGCGGTTATCGCCGAAGCCGGACGGACAGTGGCAGGATATACCCTGCAGCTGTTTTACTACCTGACGTGCCTGAATGCCGCTGCGCCATGCCAGTGATACCAGGCGGCCGATCGCCTCACTCTGGGAAGCGGCGCATCCGCCGGCTTTGCCCATCGTGGTAAAAAGCTCAAATAAGCCGTTTTTGTCTTCGTTGATAGTGATGTAAAGCGGGCCGCAACCGGTCTGCATCTGGTGAGTAGATCCTTTCAGTGCTTTTGGACGTTCGCGTTTGACGGCTTTCTTTTCCTCTTCGACCGGTGTGGCGGCAACTGCTGCCTGCTCTTCTCTTTTGCCGGTCGACAGTACCTGTTCGTCTCTGGAGCCGTCCCGATAAATGGTGACACCCTTGCAACCGGTCTCGTAGGCGAGCATGTAAACTTTTTCAACATCTTCGATAGTGGCGGAATTTGTAAAATTCACCGTTTTTGACACGGCATTATCGGTGTAAAGCTGGAAGGCAGATTGCATCTGAATGTGGTATTCGGGAGATATCTCGTGAGAGGTCACGAATACGTTGCGGATATCCAGCGGGATTTCGGTTATGTCATGGACGGTACCGTGCTCTGCTATCTTCTGCATGAGCGCTTCCGAGTAGAAACCACGCTCCTTTGCAATTCTCTCGAAAATAGGGTTGACCTCCACCAGAACGTTTTTATCCATGACGGTGCGGATGTAGGAAACGGCAAAGAGCGGTTCAACACCGGATGATGCATTGGCGATGATCGAGATGGTGCCGGTCGGAGCAATGGTTGTGACGGTTGCGTTTCTCTGCGGAGGCGCTCCCTTTTTGTCAAATATCGAGCCTTTAAAGTTGGGGAACGAGCCCCGCTTTTTGCCCAGTTCCTGCGATGTCAGGTGCCCTTCGTCATTTATGAATTTCATCACCTTCTTGCCGAGTTTTACCGCCTCGTCGGAACAGTATGGAATTTCGAGCATAATCAGCATGTCGGCCCATCCCATGACTCCCAGTCCTATTTTGCGGTTGGCGTGAGTCATGTCATGAATCTGCTGCAGCGGGTAGTTGTTGGCCTCGATTACGTTATCTAAAAAGTGGACAGCGTTGTGAATGGTCTCACTCAGTTTTTTCCAGTCTACTGCGCCATCCTTGACAAAGGTGCCCAGGTTGATAGAACCGAGGTTGCATGATTCATATGGCAGTAGAGGCTGTTCACCGCAGGGATTGGTGGATTCGATCTCCCCCACCAGAGGCGTCGGGTTGTCGCGGTTCAAGCGGTCAAGAAAAACAATTCCGGGTTCGCCGTTTTCCCAAGCCTGCTTGACTATACGCTGGAATACCTTGCGGGCGTTGAGGGAGCCGCAGACTTTTTTGTCACGGGGATTAATCAGATTATATTCTTCATCCCGCTCCACAGCCTGCATGAATTTTTCGGTAAGGCCGACAGATATATTAAAATTATTGAGCTGTTTCTGATCGGCTTTGCACATGATAAAATCCATCACGTTGGGGTGATCAACCCTCAAAATAGCCATATTTGCGCCGCGCCTTGTCCCCCCCTGTTTTATGGTTTCTGTAGCGACATCAAACACACGCATGAATGAGAGCGGGCCGCTCGATATGCCGGTGGTTGTACTGACGACGTCATTGGCCGGTCTCAGGCGGGAAAACGAGAAGCCGGTGCCGCCGCCGGATTTGTGAATCAGGGCTGTATATTTGACAGCGTCAAAGATTTCCTCCATTGAGTCCCCCACCGGCAGGACAAAGCAGGCCGAAAGCTGTCCCAGTGGGCGTCCGGCATTCATGAGGGTAGGGGAGTTGGGAAGAAATTCGAAGCTTGTCATCATGCGATAAAAGGTATCCGATAAACCCTTTACATCAGCTTTTTTGTCAAAAATATTATCGGCTGACGCTATTGTGTCAGCCACTCGCCGAAACATGTCGGCCGGCGTCTCAAGAACCTTGCCGGTTTCGTCACGGCGCAGATAACGTTTTTCCAGTACGGTGGCGGCATTTTTTGTCAGGCCGGGGATGGTATCGGAGGAGAGATTTTTTTTCATAATGGAACTCCTTGTTTTATAAGTAAACTGATGAATATGGAATATGTCGATATAGTGTACCAGGAAAACAAAACCACAATATTTTGTGGCTGGAGGGGAAATAAACCACAACATGTATGCAGTGTCAACAAATTTATTTTTTAAAAATATAACATCCTGAAAGGACTGGAAAAGCTTGATGTCCACATACTATGATACTAATTTTAATTAGAATATAACATTAAATTTACAGTTCGAGTGAATCGTGATAGTTATCCACCCTTATATATTAAGGAGCTCCCTGGTGAATTTTATTTTTACAGTCTTTGTTTTTTTATGCCTGATAACGATCCCATCTGCAGCCGCGCACGCCACAGCCACACCGGTTCATGATGGGGCGGTGCTGACTGAAGATGCGACCTGGCGTGGTTCGATAGTTGTCCGTGGCTCCATTGTTGTGGCTCCTCATGCGACCTTGCGTATAGAACCGGGAACGGTGGTGCGTTTTGCTGCATCAGCCGGTCAGCAACGTCCAAGTCTCGTTGTTCAAGGCCGACTTCACGTCGCAGGAACCTCCGTACGGCCGATCGTACTGACATCTGACCATCCCGTGCCGACACGTGGATCCTGGGGCGGCATCGTCTTTCTCTCGACTGAGAAAAACAATCTGCTCGAAAGTTGCCGCATTGAGTATGCCGAGACCGGAATCGATATACGATTTTCCACCGTTACCTTGAAGTCTGTTTCGATTCTGCATGCGCAGACCGCTTTGCTGTCGCATGACGGAATTGTACAGATGACCGGCAGTACTGTTTCGGATTCCGCAACTGGCATCGAGATCTATGACAGCGAATTTGACGGCAACGATGTGACGGTAGGCTCCTGCCAGCGGGGCTGCCTGTTGAATAAATCTTCTGTTGTGATGGTACTTCCTAAAATTTTGAATAATCTGCAAACCGGACTTGAAGCTGATGAATGTCGGATCAAGATAACCGGTGGAGAATTTTCAGCAAATGCGCTTGGAGTACGCATAAAAGGCGGAGAAGGGGAAATTTCTATGACCCGTTTCCTGCGGAACAGGCAGACAGCACTGCATCTTTCCGGCTCCCGGCTCAAAATTCAGCGCTGCCGGTTTGCTGAAAACCTTCAGGACGCGCTGCGGATTGAAGACGGCCGGGCGCTTCTTATGAATAATGCCTTTAGCTCGAACGGTGGTTTTAATCTTTTTAACGCCGGGAGTGAGGTTGTCGATGCCCGGCTGAACTGGTGGGGGGGAGTTGAACCGTTGCTGGTCCGGCAAAAGATTCATGATGCGCCTCAAGGCAAGAATACCGGTCCTGTCAAAATTTCTCCCTGGCTGAACAAAATGCCGCTGTTAATGCCGTAAAAGAGGAATATCAATGTATCTTGACAACGCCGCTACATCATTTCCCAAACCCGAAAAAGTTTATGAAGCAGTTATGCATGCGATGCGTGATGTAGGCGCTTCTCCTGGACGGGGCGGATATCGCCGCTCTCTGGAGGCAGCGCGTATCCTGTTCCAGGCACGTGAAGCTGCCGCCAGACTTTTTTCTATTTCCGATTCAGAGCAGATCATCTTTACACAGAATGCCACCGGAGCGCTCAATCTGGCGCTGCAGGGCACCCTGGTCTCTGGTGACCATGTTATTACAACCTCCATGGATCACAATTCCATGCTCAGGCCGCTCTATGCGCTGCGAAACAGGGGTGTCGAGCTATCGATCGTATCGACCGGACATGACGGAGTGGTTTCTGTAGAAGATATTCGTCGTGCTGTGCGGAAGAATACAAAAATAATAGCTGTCAGTCATGTCTCCAATGTCTGCGGCGCTATCCAGCCGATAAAGCAACTGGCGGAACTCTGCCACGAAGCCGGCGCACTTTTTCTGCTTGATGCGGCGCAGTCAGCCGGCTATTTGCCGATTGACGTTGGACACTACGCTATCGACCTGTTAGCGGTTCCCGGACATAAAGGGTTGCTGGGGCCGAGTGGGACCGGTCTGCTGTATGTGGCGCCGCAGGTAAATATTAGATCTGTTATTCAGGGGGGAACCGGCAGTCATTCAACTGCTGAGGAGCAGCCGCTCGTCATGCCGGACGGTTTTGAGGCCGGTACCTGTAATCTCCCCGGTATAGCCGGATTGCAGGCCGGAATAGAGTTTGTACTTGAACGGGGTCTTTCAGCGGTCTATCTGCATGAGAGCGCCCTGCTCAATCAGATGGAGCAGTCGCTGAGAGATATTCCCGGGGTGACGATCTACGGCCCGGCCGATCCGTCCGGACGGTGCGCGGTGCTCTCTTTTACCGCTTCCGGCGTTGATTCGGCGCTGCTGGCTGCAGAGCTTGATCACGGCTTTGATATTGCCGTTCGGGCCGGGCTGCATTGTGCTCCAATGGCTCACCGCACGCTGGGAACGTTTCCTGGCGGTACGGTGCGTGTGAGTCCCGGCTGGTCGACGACAAGTGAAGAGATTGCTTTCTTTTCTGATGCCGTTGTACAATGTATCGCTAAAATAAGGAAATCAGTATAAAAACAGGCAAAAATATTTTTGCTCCGGCGCTCTGCCGATATCCGCTGCATCTATAGAAAGGGAATCATGAAGAACTTTATCCTCGATACAAACGTATTGCTCCACGATCCTCAGTCACTGTTCAAATTTCAGGACAACAACATTATTATACCGATTACCGTTATCGAAGAGATTGACCGCTTCAAAAAGGATATGAACGAAACCGGTAGAAATGCCCGGATGGTGTCACGAATTCTTGATTCAATGCGTGAAAAAGGCTCTCTTGCGGCCGGTGTTGCAATGCCCGGTGGCGGAACGCTGCGGATCGAGATGTTTAGTGAAAAACATTTCAAGAATCTGCCGGTTGATCTGCGGGTGGATAATGGCGATAACCGGATAATAGCTGTTGCTCTGGATGCCCGCGATCGCTTTCCTGACGCAGTGACCATTTTTGTAACTAAAGATTCCAATCTGCGCATCAAGGCTGATGCTATCGGGCTGACAGCGGAAGACTACGAGTCTGATAAAGTCGATATTCAGGACCTCTATTCCGGGACCCGAACGATTGAGGTACCGCCGGATGCAGTAGATCGGTTCTATGGCCAGGGGTGGCTTGAGACCCCGGCTGTTCTGGCTCCCAATGAGTTTATCACAATTGTCGACAGTGCAAACCCGAATCATTCTGCCATCTGTCGCAACGATCCTGATAACAGCCGAATTGTCCCTGTTCGCAAAGTGCCGAAAGAGGGAATCTGGAGTCTCTTTCCGCGCAACAGGGAGCAGTCCTTTGCCCTTGATGTCCTGATGGATGACAGTATCAAACTGGTGACGCTGGTAGGCAAGGCAGGAACCGGCAAGACGCTGCTTGCGATTGCTGCCGGCCTTCACAAGACTGCTGAGGAAAATATCTATAATCGGCTGCTGGTTTCGCGCCCGGTTTTTCCGATGGGCAAAGACCTCGGTTTTCTGCCGGGTGACATAGAAGAAAAATTGACACCATGGATGCAGCCGATCTTTGATAATGTCGAATTGCTGATTTCCGGGCATGAATCTGAAAAACGGCATAGCAAAGGGTACAAGGAGCTGATGGCGATGGGACTCCTCGATATCGAACCGTTGACATATATCCGTGGCCGCTCGATCCCGAATCAGTATCTGATAGTTGATGAAGCCCAGAACCTGTCTCCACACGAAATCAAGACGATTGTCACCAGGGTCGGTGAAGGGACCAAAATCGTCCTGACCGGCGATCCGTACCAAATCGATAATCCGTATGTCGATTCATCCAGCAACGGCCTGACCTACCTTGTCGAAAAATTCAAGGGTGAGCGGATCGCGGCCCATGTGACGCTGACCAAGGGTGAGCGTTCAGAATTGGCCGAACTGGCCGCCAATCTGCTGTAAAAACAGACCTAACCCAGATAAACTGGATAAGTGCGTTAACGAAATAATTTCTAACTTACTAAAGGCATCATGACGTAATGATTTTACTCGCTATTGAAACATCTTGTGATGAAACGGCCGCCGCTGTTGTGCAGGGCGGCCGTGAAATTCTTTCCTCAGTCGTTTCGTCCCAGATTGCTATCCATGCGGCGTACGGCGGCGTTGTGCCGGAAATCGCTTCACGTGCCCATCTGCAATCCATCGCTCCGGTTATCAGCCAGGCGCTCCAGGACGCCGGTATCGGCATGGAAGCATTAGAAGGTGTCGCCGTTACGCGTGGCCCCGGTTTGTCAGGGGCTCTTCTCGTTGGTTTTTCGGCGGCCAAGGCTATTGCTTCTGCTCGTAAAATCCCCTTTATCGGTGTGCATCATATAGAAGGCCATCTCTTTGCACCATTTCTGGAACGGCCGATAGATTTTCCTTTCC
Organism: Deltaproteobacteria bacterium; assembly: GCA_019162745.1. Classification (GTDB taxonomy): domain Bacteria; phylum Desulfobacterota; class Desulfuromonadia; order Geobacterales; family Pseudopelobacteraceae; genus JACRCG01. The sequence continues at coordinate 28,209 of JAFLLC010000029.1, forward strand.
TGGCGCTGGTCGTATCAGGCGGTCATACTCATCTGTACCATGTCGAAGGTTTTGGTATATACACGACCCTTGGCAGAACTATCGATGATGCTGCCGGTGAGGCGTATGACAAATGTGCCAAAATTATGGGCATGCCGTATCCAGGCGGAGTATTGATCGACCGGATGGCCCAGAGCGGCAATCCGGATGCGATCCGTTTGCCCAGGCCCCTGCTTCGTGACGGTACGCTCAACTTCAGCTTCAGTGGTTTGAAAACGGCGGTGCTGCAGCAGACCATGAAGAATCCAGTTACAATTCCGAGTCAGGCCGCAGATGACCTGTGTGCTTCATTCCAGGAGGCGGTCTGCCATGTCCTTGCGGCAAAAACTGAAGCTGCCATCCGTCAGACCGGTGCTGTCCGTCTGGTAGTTGCGGGAGGGGTCGCCTGTAACAGCGGACTGCGCCTTCGAATGGCTTCACTCTGCAAAAAACTGGGGGTTGAACTTTCCATCCCGCACCCCTCACTGTGCGGCGACAATGCGGCCATGCTGGCGGTTCCCGGAGATTATTATCTCTCACATGGTCTTGTTTCGCCCCTGTCGCTTGATGTCACCGCTACCTGGAATATGGACAGTATAAAGGAATCAATGAAATGAGTACAACTCGCCGCCCTCTGAAGTCACTTGGTCAGAACTTTCTGGTTGACCAGAATATCATCGCCAGAATCATTCAGGCGGCTGATATCCAACCCGGCCAGTCGGTACTTGAAATTGGCCCCGGGCGCGGCGCACTGACAGGTCCTCTGGCCGGGCGTGCCGGACGGCTCGTACTGATTGAATTTGATCATGCACTGGCAGCATGGCATCGCGATCAAAATAAAGATAATGGGCATGTTACCGTCATTGACGCCGATGTGTTGAAGGTTGATCTTGATGCGCTGCTCTCGGAGAGTCCTGAAAAATGGAATGTGGTTGCTAATCTTCCCTATAACATTTCGACCGAGGTGCTGTTCCGCCTGTACGCTGTCCATGACAGACTGGCACGCATGACACTTATGCTGCAAAAAGAGGTCGGAGATCGCCTCGCCGCGCCGCCTGACTGCTCCGCGTATGGTGTCACTACCGTGCTGCTTGGACTTTGGTTTGATATTATCAGGGCTTTTGTGGTGCATCCAGGTTCTTTTCATCCCAGCCCGAAAGTAGATTCGGTCGTACTGAATTTCATTCCCCTTGCAGAGGCTCGGGCTGACGTTGGTGATGAGGAGGTATTCCGTGCCGTCGTGAAAAGCTCCTTTGCAATGCGCCGCAAGACATTGATAAACTGCCTCAAATCTGCCGAGTTCGCCAAGCAACTCGATTGTGGTGAGTTGTTGGAGGCGTGTGCGATTGATGGTCGCAGAAGGGGGGAAACGCTTTCGCTGGAAGAGTTTGCGGCGCTGTCGCGGTGGGTGACGGAACAGTTACGAACGGCATCCGAAAAAGCTGATATAAATGGCTGATATAATTGCATATAGTACCGTCCTACTCCTCCTGACCTGTCTGGGATTATTGTTGGCTCTGCTCATGAGGGGGAAACGCGGAGACGTTGAAAATACCGACCTGCATAACAAAATTGAGGGTATTGAAAAACTGCTCGAACGTCATGAGCGGACCCTTCGCGAGGAGCTTGCGCGGAGTCGCGAGGAGGCTCACGCAGAGTCTCGCCGCTCGCGGGAAGAGATGACCGGCGGCATAACCGTGCTGGGTGATTCATTGTCTAAGCGGATGAGTGAAATTGCCGGTCTGCAGAAAAACCAGCTGGAGTTGTTCGCTGCCCAATTGAAGGAACTTACTTCGAGCAACGAAGGTCGGCTTGATAAACTGCGGGAAGGGGTCGATGCCCGTTTGCGGCTGATTCAGGAAGATAATGCCCGCAAGCTGGAACAGATGCGGGCTACCGTCGATGAAAAGCTGCATGATACTCTTGAAAAGCGGCTGGGGGAGTCATTCAAGCTGGTCAGTGAACGCCTTGAACTCGTCCAGCGCGGTCTGGGCGAAATGCAGTCCCTTGCCAGCGGCGTCGGGGATCTGAAAAAGGTGCTGACAAACGTCAAGACACGCGGTACTTTTGGTGAAATACAGCTGGCGAGCCTGTTAGAGCAGATCCTGGCTCCAGGGCAGTATGAATCAAACGTTGAAACCAGAAGCGGGAGCGGCCAGCGGGTCGAATTTGCCCTGAAACTGCCGGGGCGTGACGGCACGCCGGAAGGGATGGTCTGGCTTCCTCTGGATGCAAAATTTCCTCAGGAAGATTACCTGCGACTGGTGGATGCGCAGGAAGCCGCTGATCTTGCCGCTGCGACTGATGCAAGAAAACAGCTTGACCGCTCGGTGCGGGAGATGGCGAGAATGATTCGCGACAAATATCTGGACCCGCCTCACACAACCGATTTCGGGGTCATGTTTCTGCCGACCGAGGGGCTGTATGCCGAAGTGCTTCGCTTGCCGGGCCTTTTTGAAGCTCTGCAGCGCGATTTCAAGGTTATGGTTGCCGGTCCGACAACGCTGGCAGCGCTGCTGAACAGTCTGCAGATGGGGTTCAGGACACTCGCCATCGAAAAGCGTTCCGCCGAAGTCTGGAATCTGCTGGGGGCGGTGCGTACAGAATTCTCAAAATTCGGTATAATTCTTGAGAAAACGCGCAAAAAACTTGTGGAAGCGGGAAACCATATTGATCAGGCTGCTATCAGAACCAGGGCCATTGAACGAAAATTGCGCGATGTACAGGACATCCCGCAGCACGGATCAGACGCTCTGCCGGATGATGTTTTTGAGCTGGAAGAGATTTCTGAGACTTTGGATGAAACTCTAGATGAGAACCAATCGCAGGGGATGCTGCCATGATACTGGAAATTAACCCCGATTATCCGCAACCGCACCAGATCTCACGGGTCGCTGAAAGCCTCAGGGATGGCCGGGTAATCGCTTATCCGACCGATACGACTTATGGCATCGGCTGTTCGATCTTCTGTAAAAAAAGCATCGAACGAATCTATCAGATGAAACAGCGCGACCGGCGTAAGCCGTTCTCGGTCATCTGCTCATCTCTGTCGGAAATTTCCCGGTATGCCCGGGTCAGCAACTCTGCTTTCAAGATAATTAAACGGTATCTTCCAGGGCCATACACATTTGTCTTCGAAGCGACGCGTGAAGTTCCCGATCTTCTTTTGACCCGCCAGAAAACGGTCGGGATCCGTATTCCTGATAACAGAATCTGCTGCGATCTTGTCTCCGCACTCGGTAATCCGATTATAACAACCAGCGCCAATCTTTCCGGTGAAGAGCCGGAAGGAGACCCGCGCAGAATTGCCGAAACATTTGGAAACCAGCTCGATTTTGTCATTGACGGTGGTATTCTGACAACGGACGTCAGCTCTGTAGTAAGTCTGATCAGTGAGGTTCCGGAGGTCTTACGGGCAGGGCTTGGCGATATTTCATGGTGCGGAAAGTGAGTGTGGGGGCAGGGTGTGCGTAAACGTACCGTCAGAAATGGCATGCGCCTTGTCATGGCGGCTCTGATTCTGATTGTTCTGGCCAGCTTTTATCACGGCCAGATCTCTGACCTGTTTTCATTGTCATCAGCGGCAGAGAACCGAATCTATCGCCTCGGCATGTTCTGGGCGGCGGCGATTGGTGGCTATGGCGTTGTGGTGACGGCCCTGGGTTTTGCACTTTCTCCACTCAAAAATGATGTTAAGATCGGTCTCATACCAATTTTTCTTGCTATCTCTGCCATGATCTTTCTTTTCTTTTATCTGCTCTCCTCTTCGGTCAATGCTCCACCCGGAGAGGAACAGAGGCGTCTGCGTCCCGGAGAGACTATTACCATTTGAAAATTTCTGTTACGGAAACTGAAGCGAGGCGCATCCATGCAGAATTTTAAATATCCCGGTCTGCTGCATACTGATTCCCCAGAGGAATGGCATGGCCTGAAAGGGCGTTTTTTTTCAGTTCTCCAGTCCATTTATTCTATTTTAATCAGTTTTGATACCCACCAGGGTCTGCTTCGCGCCGCTGCACTCACCTATACCACCCTTCTTTCGCTTGTTCCGTTTCTGGCGATCGCTTTTTCTGTACTCAAGGGGCTCGGTGCGCAAAACGCTCTCGAACCAATTCTGCAGCAGTTTGCCGGCGATTCCGAGGAAACCATCTCCCGCATTATTGACTATGTCAATAACACCAATGTGAAGTCACTGGGGGCTATTGGCCTCGTGTTTCTGATTCTGGCGGTAATCTCCCTGATGGGAAACATCGAGGAGGCGTTCAATGCCGTATGGGGAGTGAGTGAAACCCGCTCGGTTCAGAGACGCTTCAGCGATTACCTGAGTGTTGTTGTCGTAGGACCTGTCCTGCTGCTGGCGGCGACCACGATGACCACTTCTTTGCAGAGCCAGTGGATGCTGCAGTGGCTAATCCAAAATACCTATCTTGGTGGCGCAATCCTGCTGCTGTTTCAGTTTCTGCCGTATCTCAGCGTGTCTATTGCCATGGTTTTTCTGTATATTTTTATTCCCAATACCCGTGTCAGTTTTGCCTCTGCCGTGGCAGGAGGGGTTGTAGCCGGTACCGCCTGGGAACTGGCACAGTGGGGCTACTTTCACTTTCAGGTCGGGGTCGCCAAATACAACGCTATCTATGGGACTCTGGCGGCTCTCCCTATTTTTCTGGTCTGGATCTATACGAGCTGGCTGATTGTGCTTTTCGGACTTGAAATAGTCTTTGCCCATCAACATCGCGGGCGTAGTCTGCCCGGAAGCAGCGCTTTCAGTTTGAGCGTAACAGCCCGTGAAGAGTTGGCTGTAGCGCTGCTGCTGCAGGTGAACCTTCATTTTATAAAAGGTGGAATCCCGCCATCTCCCCATCTTCTGGCTGATGAGCTGAATGTGCCGCTGCTGCCGCTTGAGACACTTTTTGATCAGCTGGAACGGCTCGGGTTTCTGGTCGCAACCTCGGGAAGCCGGTCCGGATGGTTGCCGGCGCGTGACCCGTCTGAACTCCAGGTGAGTGATGTTATCAGGGCTTTGCGTGGTGTTTCGGAGTTACAGACGGTAACCCCGGTCCTTCAGCTTGCCGAAGAAGTCATACAAAAGGGATGGGACGGCAGCAGAGCCAGTCTCGAAGGGGTTACGGTGCGGGAACTGCTGCTGAAGATGGAAAAACAATAGCGGAGACAGTTGTCAGTGACAGCTTTAATAGTGACACCTGCGGCTGCCTTTGAGGATCAGGTATCTAATCTGCGATAACGGGGATGCAAAAATGGATGGAAGTTTTTTGGCCGCCATGTCGGGAGAATATATTGATGCGCTTTATAAACAGTGGCAGCGTTCAGCCGATTCTGTGCCGGAAGAATGGCGCCTCTTCTTCACCGGTTTTGAATTCGGATCGGATCGTACAAACTGCGATGATAACAATTTTGACGAAAAGGCGGCGCTGAAACTTTCGGGCGTTCAGTCGCTCCTCTACCGCTACCGCTCTCTAGGACATCTGCTGGCGTGTACCGATCCACTCTCCCCCTGCAAGCTTTTCCACCCTCTGCTGGATCTCTCCTCCTTCGGACTCGATGAAAAGGATCTTGATACGTCCTTTGTCTGTCGTAGGTTTCTAAAACCTCGTGCAACGTTGCGAGAGGTATTAGAAACCATGCGTGAAACTTATTGCCGAGAAACAGGCGTTGAATTCATGCATATTCAGGAACCGGATGAACGGCAGTGGCTGATTGACCGCATGGAGTCCTGTCGAAACCATCCCGGCTCTTCTACTGCTGAAAAACTGCATATTCTGGAAAAACTCCATCAAGCCGCACTATTTGAACTGTTTTTGCATCGTAGGTTTGTCGGGCAGAAGCGTTTTTCCCTTGAGGGAGGTGAAATTCTGATTCCTGTTCTGGACAGGATTATTTGCGGTTGTCCGGAGTCCGGCATCAGCGATGTTGTGATGGGGATGTCGCACCGCGGAAGATTGAATGTGCTGGCCCATATTTTACGCAAGCCGTATGAGACACTTTTTGCAGAGTTTAAAGAGAGCGTTTCTCCCGGCTTTATGGGCGATGGTGATGTGAAATATCACAAGGGATATTCGTGTGATATTGATCTTGGCGGTCATCAGGTACATGTAACAATCGCTGCAAACCCGAGCCACCTTGAAGCGGTGAATGCTGTAGTTGAGGGAAAATGTCGTGCCAGACAGGACCGTTATGGAGCTGATGGCACCGGGCGGGTGCTCCCGGTTCTGATCCATGGCGATGCCGCTTTTGCAGGGCAGGGGAGCGTCATGGAGGTCCTGAATATGTCGCAGCTGGCAGGCTATGGAACCGGCGGGACGATTCATGTTGTGCTTAACAATCAGATCGGCTTCACGACGACTCCCAAGGACTCCCGTTCTACCTGCTATGCCACAGATGTTGCCAAGATGCTCTCCTGCCCTGTTTTTCATGTTCAGGGGGAATCTCCGGAAGCTGCCGTTCATGTTGTTGATCTTGCCATGGAATATCGCCGGGCCTTTCGTCGCGATGTTGTGATCGAGCTCATCTGCTATCGCCGTCACGGTCATAACGAAGGTGATGAACCGGCGTTCACCCAACCAGAGATGTATCAGCAGATTGCCGTCCGTCCACCAGTAAACCGCATTTATGCGGCTGGTCTGGCGGAAGAGGACGGGATCTCTCCTGATACGTTGGAAATGGTTGAACGGTGTGTCAGCGAGGCTCTGGAATCTTCTTTCAAAAAAGCCCACGTTGAGCGGCCGGTCGGTTTTTCCGACCGATGGAGTGCCCACAGCTCCGGATACAATGCCACACCTGTTGAAACGGCGGTATCAGCAGAAAAACTGCTGACCCTTGCGAGAAGGTTGGCTCTCCTCCCTTCCGATTTCATGCCGCACGTAAAAATAGGTACTCTGATTCAGAAACGTTTTGAGGCAGTGCTTAAAGGGGAGGGAATCGACTGGGGAAATGCCGAAACGCTCGCGTATGCAACGCTGCTTGACCAGGGGCATTCCGTCCGCATCTCCGGGCAGGATTCACAGCGCGGTACCTTTAATCATCGCCATTGTGTTGTGTTCGACAGCAACGGCGGACGCAGTTATACGCCGCTGGAAACTGTTGTTCGCGATGGGGCCGGTTTTCAGGTGTGGAACAGCCTGCTTTCTGAATTCGGCGTGCTTGGTTTCGAATACGGTTTTTCCTTGGAAGCGCCTGGTTGCCTTACCATCTGGGAAGCCCAGTTTGGCGATTTTGCCAATGGAGCCCAGGTTGTCATCGATCAGTTTATCGCCAGTGGTGAAACCAAATGGAATCGCGCCAGCGGTCTTGTTCTGCTCCTCCCCCACGGTTATGAAGGGCAGGGCGCCGAACATTCCAGCGCCCGTATTGAACGCTTTCTGCAGCTTTGCGCGGCAGAAAACATGATCGTGACCTCACCGTCAACACCTGCACAGATGTTCCACCTGCTCCGGCGGCAGATGCTGCAGTCATTTCGAAAGCCTCTTGTTGTGTTTACTCCGAAAAGTCTGCTGCGTCATCCTGGTTGCACTTCGACCGTCGCGCAATTATCAGCGGGCACTTTCCGAACCTGTGTTGTTCCCCCTGGTGATATTGCTGATGCCCGGCAAGTCCTTTTCTGCAGCGGTAAAATATACTATGAACTGGAAGAAGAGCGGCTAAGACTGGGCAGGAGTGATACTGTAATCGTCAGGATCGAGCAGCTATATCCGCTGGATCAAGATGCCGTAAAGATGGTAGTCGATCTCTGTATTTCTGACTGCCGACTGTGTTGGGTTCAGGAGGAGCCAGAAAATATGGGCGCCTGGTATTATATGGAACGATATTTCAGGAATATATCTGCTTCTCTCTTATATATCGGTCGTCCGGCAGACTCATGTCCGGCAGTCGGGTCTCACCATATCCATGCAGAGCAGCAGGCGGAAATTCTGCGGGCAGCCTTTTCCCAATAAAGATGCGGTGGCGCAATTTTACTGAATCTGCTTGCCATTGCTGTTGACAATTAAAGTTGGTCCGTGTACATAACCCAGACATTTTAATTTAAAGGGCATTCATGCTTAATCTGCTTTTCATTTCAGACAACCCAAAAGCTGAATACATCAAAAGTTCACTGCAGCCTCTTCTCAAGGTCATTATCGATGTCGTAGCCGACTTCGATCACGGCTTGAAAGAGGTCTTTGAAAAACGTCCTACGACCGTCTGTATTCAGGACCAGATTGGCGGCGTTACCGGAGAGAGTGTTGCCCGCCACATCCAGATGCTGCTTGGGAACAGTGCGCCGACGTTTATTCTCCTCCATAATGGAGACGGCAAGGCGAAGGCTGTCAAGGGGGTGTATGAACATCTCATTGATTTAAGCCAGCCAAATGAGGCGGTGATAGAGAGTATTAAAAATACGCTCAAATTGCTGCTCGGTGATCAGTGGGAAAGGATTTATATTTCCACCGGACGGACATCGGCTTCAGTCAGTTTACCATTAGCTGCTTCTGAAGGATCGCGTGAAGATATTATCGGGACCGTTAATTCTGACAGGGCGCAAGCTACCAACGAAGATCTGGCGGAGCTGCTTCTTGTTGAGAGGGACCGGAAAGAGACAAAGAGTATTTCAGCACCGGTCACTGCACCTCCAACTCTACCTGCAGCTGAATTTCGTATCAATCAAAATATCCACCTGGATGAAGAGCAGATTCCTGAAGACCTTCTTCTGGGATTTGAAGAAAACTACCGATCGGAGTCCCTGCTTTTTCGGCGAACTTTTGTAATTGCACTCGTTTGTGCCTTTTGCGCAGTCGGCGGCTGGTATCTCGTCAAGCAAAAACCGCAACTTATTAGCTCGCTGAAACAGCAGTTCGTCTCACCATCAGAGCCAAGACGGGCGGCGGTACCAACTCCGGCTGCTGCCCCCATACAAAAGCCGGTTCCGTCACCTGTTCCGCAGCCGCTAAAGAACCCGCCGCTGCCGGCTTTTATTCCTAAAGAGGGTCATGACAGCTCTTTCGCGCTGAAAAATCCCGGTTGGGAGCGCTATGTCGGTAAACGCAACGAATTCCGGGTATTCAGCATTTCCGGTCATATACAAGCGTTACAGGTGCTGGCAGTTAAAGATGCCTCTATTTCAGAGTCATGGTTAAAATCCGTTCTGCAGGAATTTGCCGGAAGCCGGAAATACCAGATAATCTCCCGAAGCACGAAAGCCGGAGTGCGTGTCGAAAGCGGTAGAATTGGTAATACGGGTGAAATTATGATCTACAGGAAAAACGGAGAGGTGAAAGCCTTCGTCGTCTCAATTAAGTAGTGGCGATCTGGAAACCAGCTGATTTGATTTGATCCGGTGAGCGCTGGATCATGCTTGTATTTGACCGGTTCATAGTTATATTTAACCTGTATGGAGAAAAAATGCCCCTCTTTTTAAAGACCCGCGTACCGTTTGTTACGGCCTTTTGCCTCATCACACTGCTCAGAGTGGCTGATGCGCATGCCGTCATGGATTCGCGTTTCGAGCTGGATCCGGAGGCCTTGGCTGGCTTGAAGAGTACTGCAGCAAAACCTGCAAAGCCTCAGCAAGTCAGAGAGAAACGTTCATACCGCAGACATGTTAATAAATCGCCCTCAACGGCTGCCAAAGGGAGCCTCTACACCGTAAAAGCCGGTGACCATCTTTTTAAAATTTTAATGCGTGATTATGGCCTGAGCAACAATGAGGCTGAGTTATTTATTGAGGAAATCAAGCGCGAAAACAATATTTACGATATTAAACGTCTCAAGATCGGTCAGAAAATCATTATCCCTCCGGTTCGGCGCTATTCTGATGGATCACTAAAACTACTTCAGGGAGTTCGGGTTGACAACGTTCCGGATTCCGGTTCATGTACCGTTCCGAGGCAGTCATTAAAGATTGAATCTTCGCTTCCGGTGTTTTCAGAGCAGGAAACCGTTGCCATGGTTCATAATATGTGGGACCGGATTATACCTTCGCAAAAAGAGCTGCAGAAACCGCTGGCATTTCAGACGACAAACTTTTCGTTAACCCTTGATCCGGACCGCTATCCTATGTTTGCCCGGTTGGATGGCGGGCGCATCGTGCTGGACCAAAATGGCACTATTCCTCCGCTCGTAAAATCATTAATTGAAGATAAAGACGCCTCGATACGAATTATTAGCGGGGCACCGGTCGGAACGAACCGTTTTATGGCATCTCTGCTTGAAGCGGCCGGATTTTACTCGGTTGAAGAAAACTTCAGTATGGAATTTGGCATAGATCCCAATCTAACAGTTAAAACAGATTTTAAGGTTGAAAAAACAGCAGAAAGTCTCATCAAACAGGATGTTACGCTCGTAAACAGCGGGCGCACATCACTTCCTCCTTCCATCGGAGAGTTCCTGAAAAAAGAAGGTTTTTCGCTTTATGAGCCGTTTGCTACACTCAAGTCGTTTGCGCAGTGTGACTCACGCACTATTTATTCAGTATCATCAAAAAAACAGCCGGATACGCTAGATGCCATTCTCTCTGCATTTTCAGTTTCGCCGGTCCTGGATCGCAGCGTGGATGTCTTTGCGGCCGACAATAACGGCATTACCCTTTCAGTCAAGGCTGAACGTTATTTTGAACGGGGAGGACAACGCTATGTCGTCACCAGTTTTGATGGTGATCCGATAAATTATACCCTGTTCAGGATTCTTGAGACAAAGGGGTACAACGTAGTCATTATTGAAGCCCGTGATGATTTTCGCAAGATTGCTGAAAAACTGATTTCCCGAATGAAGATGAAAGGAACGTTCGACCAGCATACTCTGCTGCGAGATGGTTCAGCTGGATATTCATTGAAGATATCGGGCTTTAAACTTGATGATCCGCTCCTTCCCGGAGGAGGCATCTTCCTGACTGATCGCACTATGGATCATATTGTCAGGGACCTTTTTACAGAAAACGGATTTAACATCAACAGCCGGTGAAACCGTTTTGTTTTGCTGATTGATCTGCTATAACACTCGTACCGTATCAAAAGGGCGAGTGTTTTTTTTAAGTAAGTTAGAAATTATTTCTTGTGCTTTTTGGCAAGAAAATAATTTCGTTAACGCACTTATCCAGTTTATCTGGGTTATAGGGGTATGCAGGATATGAATATTAGAAAAGTTGGCGAACTGCTTGTTGAACAAAAACTGATTTCAGAGGAGAATCTGCTTGAAGCGCTTGAACTTCAGAAGATTTTTCCAAATCAGCCTGTTGGACAGCTGCTTTGCAAGCTCGGATTTATAAAAGAAAGTGATCTTAGTAATTTACTTGACCAGAAAGACAAGCGGCGCAAGCTGACCGATATTCTGGTTGCGGGTGGGTTCGTGGACCAGCAGCAGATTTCTCATGCCCGAGAAGTCGGCAAGCAGAATGCAATATCTCTTGAAAAAGCGCTCCTTAAGTTGAATTATGTTGACGAAGAGAGCCTGTCTAAAGCTATTGCGAGCCAGTATGACATGCCGTATGTTCACATCAATACTCAGAATCTTGACCTTACACTTTCCGGTTTCATAAGTGCGGTCTACGCTCAAAAACAGCGCATCGCTCCAATTTCTAAAATCGGCAACACGCTGACGCTGGCGATGGCCCAGCCGCTCAAATCGCATGATATTCGTGAATTGGAAGACAGTATCCGACTCAAGATTATTTCTGCCATTGCCACAGAGACGAGCATCTCCAAGTCTATCAAGCGGTTATATAATATTGATACGGCAAGCAGTACAACCGCTATGGATGAGGTAAATCTTGACCTGGTACCGGACAGTATTGTTGATCTTTTAAGTAAAAACTCGTCTGGTGATGAGCCGGAGGTTGAGGAAGAAACCAAGAAAGTTACTGAAAAAGACAGCGTTATTGTCAAGCTCGTCAATAAGATCATTTATGATGCCTATATGAATAAAGCCTCCGATATCCACATAGAACCGTATCCCGGGAAAAAAGATGTCATAGTTCGTACCAGGGTGGACGGTCAGTGTTCTATTTATCAAAGGATTCCGTATAAATATAAGTTTGCTCTACCGTCTCGCATCAAAATCATGGGTGATCTGGATATTGCCGAACGGAGAAGACCTCAGGACGGGAAAATAGAGTTTAAAAAATTCGGCCCGCTCGATATTGAACTTCGAGTCGCAACCATGCCGACGGTTGGAGGACTTGAGGATGTCGTTATCCGTGTTTTAGCAAGCGGCGATCCAATTGGTTTTAGCGATCTTGGCCTGACAGAACGAAACCTGCGTATTTTCAAGCAATCGCTGTCGCGTCCACATGGGCTGATTCTGGTTGTCGGTCCGACCGGTTCAGGTAAAACAACAACTCTTCATTCCGGGTTAGCCCAGATAAATCAGACTAATCGCAAGATATGGACGGCAGAGGATCCGGTTGAAATCACTCAGCCAGGTCTCCGCCAGGTACAGGTTAATCCGCGTATCGGGTTTACTTTTGCGGCGGCCCTTCGCTCCTTTCTCCGTCTCGACCCGGATGTCATAATGGTTGGAGAAATGCGTGATGAGGAAACAGCTACTATTGCGGTTGAGGCATCACTTACCGGGCATCTTGTATTTTCAACGCTACATACTAACTCGGCTCCGGAAACGGTTACGCGTCTGCTCGAAATGGGTCTTGACCCTTACAGCTTCTCTGATTCTCTGGTCTGCATTCTGGGTCAACGACTTGCGCGTCGACTCTGTATGGATTGTAAGGAGAGCTTTCAACCGTCAGCGGCTGAATTTGAGGAACTGGTTGATGAATACGGCAGGATTGAATTCAATAATACCGGTCTGGGACTGGAGGATGTAGTTATGTTCAGGACGGTCGGGTGTGATCAGTGCGGGCATAGCGGTTATCGCGGCCGTCTCGGTCTCCATGAAGTGCTTGAATGTACGGATGCTATTAAAGGTCTTATCAAGAAGCGCAGCGCAGATACGGAAAATGTTCGGGAACAGGCCGCAAGTGATGGAATGACCACGCTTAAGCAAGATGGCATTCTCAAGGTACTTCGCGGTCTTACTGATATTCACGAAGTACGTCGAGTCTGCATAAAATAACCGTTTGCAGTAAAAATATGCTTGCATTACTTTCGTCAGCATGGTAGGTAAAAGAACAATTTATGTTCACTCAGTAAGTGAGCTCGCAAGGCTCACTTTTTTTTGTCTAATCGGGTAAGGTTCATGGCAACTCAAAAAGAAGACACATGTACTGTCGTCAGTAAAATCGCTCAGCCGATACTCCAATCCATGGGGCTTGAACTGGTTGATATTGAATTTGGAAGAGTCGGTCCTGATGCGGTACTGCGTCTGTTTATTGATAAAGAAGGTGGCGTGCTGCTTGACGATTGTGCCGGGCTCAGCCGGGAATTGTCAATGATCCTTGACGTGGAAGATGTCATCGCCTGCAACTATATCCTGGAGGTCTCGTCACCCGGTCTTGACCGCCCGCTTAAAAAGCAGGCTGATTACGACCGTTTTGTCGGTCGCACCATCAAAGTCCGTACTTATCAACCTTTTCTTGATGATAGCGGTAACAAACGCAAGACGTTTCTTGGAAAACTTGAAGGACTTGTGGGAGGCGTTGTCAAGATGACGCTCCAGGAAGGGCAGACTGCTTCCATTCCGCTTGAGCGAATTGCCAAGGCCAATCTTGAATTTGAACTCTGATCTGAAATACCTATATATGCCAGCAAGGAGAAGTAATCGTGGATACAACTGTTAATCTCAAGCACGCAATCGACCAACTTGTAAAAGAGAAGGGCATTGACCGCCAGGTTGTTCTGGAAGCTATGGAACAGGCGGTTTTGACGGCTGCTAATAAAAAATATCGCAATACCCGCGAGCTCGAGGCTCATTACAATCATGAAACGGGAGAAGTTGAGCTTTTCGAGTTTGTCACGGTTGTGGAAGATGTTGAGGATTCTTATAAGGAAATCGGTCTGGATGAAGCTCACGAGATAGATCCTGAAGCCGAAATTGGCGATTCACTGGGTGAAAAACTTGATTCCAGCGGATTCAGCCGGATTGCCGCTCAAACAGCAAAACAGGTCATCATTCAGAAAGTGCGCGATGCCGAGCGTGAAACAATCTATAACGAATACAGCGATCGTATCTGGGAAGTTATTACCGGTATGGTGCGTCGTTTTGAAAAAGGTGAGCTGCTGATAGATCTGGGACGTGCAGAGGCCGTTTTACCGGCCAAGGAGCAGATGCCGCGTGAGGTATATCGTCCCGGAGATCGTATCCGTGCCATTATTACCGATATTCGCATGACCACCAAGGGGCCGCAGATAATGCTTTCCCGGACTCATCCGAGTATGCTTGCCAAGCTGTTTGAGGCTGAAGTGCCGGAGATTGCTGAAGGTATAGTTGAAATTAATGCTATTGTGCGTGATGCCGGCAGCCGTGCTAAAATTGCGGTTTCGTCAAATGATCGTGATGTTGACCCGGTCGGTGCTTGCGTCGGTATGCGTGGTGCTCGTGTGCAGAATGTAGTTTCCGAACTGCGTGGAGAAAAAATTGATATCATTCCATGGTCGGAAGATATCGCCCGCTTTGCCTGCAATGCACTTTCTCCCGCGCAGGTTTCTAAAGTATTTGTAGACGAGGAAAAACGCGCCCTTGAAATCATTGTGGCAGATGACCAGCTCTCGCTTGCTATCGGCAAGCGTGGTCAGAATGTCAGCTTGGCTGCTCGTCTGACCGGATGCCGGATTGATATCAAGAGTGAATCTAAAGTTGCTGAATCTGAAAGACAGGAGTTTTCATCTTTTGATGGAACTGATGCTGATGAAGAACTAGCTGCAACCGATGAAGCGCCCGTTCAGGAACAGGATGCTGTCGCACTTGATAATGCCGCTGTAGAGGAACAGGATGCCGCTGCCGAGGAACAGGAGACTGCCGCCGATAAAAGTACCGACGCAGTCTCCGAGTAATACGGAATATGGCCCTTAAAGGGAATACAGAAGCTCCGCAGCGAAGTTGTCTCGGCTGCAGAACAAGCAAAGACAAGAACCTTCTGATCCGTTTCGTCCAGACACCAGAAATGGAAATTATGCCGGATCTGGATAGTCGGCTTCCCGGTAGAGGCGCGTATACCTGCATCAGTAAGCGCTGCGTGGCCGCAGCAATTGAACAGCGGCAGTTTAAGCGATCTTTCAAGCACGACGTGTCTGTTATGCCGTCGGAACAGCTTATTGAACATATTCGGCAGCAATTACATGACCGGATTATCGGCCTGATCGGACTGGCCAACAAAGCAGGACTGGTTACCTCTGGCGGTTCCATGGTACTTGATGCGCTTAGAGGCAAGGCAAAACCGGGTCTCATCATCGTTGCAACGGATGTTTCCGAGGCGATCGGCGGTAAAATCATATATGCTGCGGCAGCACATCATGTGCCGCATAGAATAGGCGTAACAAAAGATGATTTCGGGGCGATATTAGGCAAGGCGCCTAGAAGCGCAATTGCCGTAGCATCAGGCGGCTTTGTTGCGCAACTGGTGAAAGCTATTGACAGATACAAAAACTTCCTGGGGGAGGTATAAGAAATATGGGTAAAATTAGTGTGGGTAGTTTGGCAAAAACGTTGGGTGTGGAGCCCAGGGAAGCTATTGCCAGACTCAAGGAAATCGGTGTTGACGCAAAAACGGCCACATCGCAGGTTGATGAGGATGTTGTTGCGCGCTTGACAGCCCCCCAGCCAAAAGATACCGGTACCAATGAAGTCAGGGTAGCGTCAAATATCATTCGGCGTCGCGCCAAGGTAGTTACTGCAGACGAAGTTGCTGAAACAGCGGCACTCGACCAAGCGTCGCCTGTCCAGCCAGTCGTCACTCCGCCACCGACGGCGGTATCTTCAGCCGGGCCGCCTGTTGCAGCCGTTATCCGTCCTGAGATGGAGCACAAAGTGTCCGCTGTTGCTGTCGCGGCTCCCGAACAAACGGTGGAAGCGGTAAAAGTGGTAGAACCGGTGAAAGCGCCGGAATCAATAAAAGCCGCAGAACCGGTAAAAGTGCCGGAACCGGTAAAAATCGCAGAACCGGTGAAAATCGCAGAACCGGTGAAAATCGCAGAACCGGTGAAAGCACCGGAATCTGTGAAAGCGGGGCCAAACCAGGCCAGAATTCTCGGTATGATGGAAATCCCGGGTGTGACAAATCGTCCGACTCGTGTTGTCACCAAAGACACACCCGTTACGCCGCGGACCGCTCCTCAGCGTCCTGGACAAGATTCGGCACAACCGAGAAGACCTGCGCCTGCTGCCGGAGAGCAGAGAAGACCCGCAACGGGAACAGGAACCGACACAAAACGTCCTTCGCCTGGTTACGATCAGAAACGCCCTGCGACTGTAACACCTTCAGCTCCAGCAACTGAGCTTGATCGTTCACGCATGAAGCAGGTACAGCTTGCTCCGGCGGCGCTTCCGGGTGGTGACAACCGCCGTGGCGGTAAAAAAGAGGGTCCCGGTTATGGAGACGCCGGCAAAGGTACCAAGAAGGGTGCCCCACCGGTCAAGAAAAAGGAGCAGCCGCGCAAGAATGAAGTTATAGAAAAACGTGAACGTGCGTTTGATCCTGTCTATAGGGGTTCAAAGAAGCGGGGCGCAAGAGAACAGCGGTATACTGATACCAAAAAAACGGAAATTACCGTACCGAAGGCGATAAAGCGTATCATCAAAATTTCGGAAAGCATTTCAGTCGGGGAACTTGCCAAGCGTCTCGGCATCAAGGCAAACGATCTCATCAAATCGCTGATGAAGATGGGGATGATGGTTAATATCAATCACCAGCTTGATTACGACACTTCTGTTATTCTTGCATCAGAGTATGATTATGAAGTTGAAAATGTGGCGGTGGATCTTGATGAAATTCTTGAATCCACTATTGATGCACCTGAATCCCTCGTAAAAAGGCCTCCGGTTGTGACAATCATGGGTCATGTTGACCATGGCAAGACTTCCCTGCTTGATGCAATTCGTGAAGCAAACGTTATCGCCGGCGAGGCCGGAGGAATCACTCAGCATATCGGGGCTTACGACGTAGAGTTGAACGGGCGGAAGATCACCTTCCTCGATACTCCGGGACATGAAGCGTTTACCGCAATGCGTGCCCGTGGCGCCAAGGTCACTGACATCGTAATTCTTGTAGTTGCTGCTGATGACGGTGTTATGCCGCAGACCAAAGAAGCTATCAATCACTCCAAAGCTGCCGGAGTGCCTATTATCGTCGCTATCAACAAAATTGACAAACCTGGTGCAAAACCGGAAAAAGTCAAGCAGGAATTGACAGAGCAGGGCATTGTTTCCTCGGAATGGGGTGGCGATGTCACGATGGTGGAAGTTTCAGCCAAGCAGCGTATTAATCTGGATGGTTTGCTTGAAATGGTTCTTCTGCAGGCGGACCTGATGGAGTTGACGGCTAATCCGAACAAACTGGCTAAAGGGACCATTGTCGAAGGAAAACTCGACAAGGGGCGTGGTCCAATTGCCACCGTACTTGTCCAGGAAGGAACGGTTAAAACCGGTGACTATTGCGTCGTTGGCGTTCATTCCGGACGTGTCAGGGCGATGCAGAATGATCGCGGTGAAAAAGTTACCGAAGCCGGTCCTTCTATGCCTGTTGAGCTGGTTGGGTTATCCGGCGTCCCGGATGCGGGTGATGTCTTCGTGGCTATGAAAGATGAAAAGCAGGCCAAGGAAATCGCTACGTTGCGTCAGATCAAACAGCGCGAAGTCGAGTTTGCCAAACATACCAAGCTTTCGCTTGATGATCTCTATAAGCGGATTCAGAGCGGCGAAGTCAAAGATCTCAATGTCGTTGTCAAAGGCGATGTTCAGGGTTCTGTCGAGGCTGTCAGTGAAACACTGCGTAAATTATCGACTGATGCGGTCCGCCTGAATGTTATACACTCTGCAGTTGGAGCGGTTACCGAGACGGACGTCAATCTGGCTGCAGCTTCGAATGCTGTCATTATCGGCTTTAATGTCCGCCCTGAAGTTAAGGCACAGGGGCACGCAGAGCGAGAAGGTGTTGATATCCGACTCTACAGCATTATCTATGACGCAGTTGAAGATGTCAAAAAGGCGATGGAAGGTCTGTTGGAACCAACCTACAAAGAGAAATTTCTCGGTCGTGTTGAAATCAGGGACGTATTCAGTGTACCGAAAATTGGTAATGTTGCCGGTTGTTACGTTACCGACGGCAAGATGGTTCGTAATGCTCAAGTCCGCCTGTTGCGGGATAACGTGGTTATGTACCAAGGTAAAATGTCATCGTTGCGTCGCTTTAAAGATGATGTCAAGGACGTTTCCTCCGGTTATGAGTGCGGCATCGGACTTGAAAACTACAATGACATCAAAGCCGGCGATATTATCGAAGCATTTGAAATGGAAAAAATTGCCACCAAGCTGTAAAATGTGAAGAGTGATTTTAACAAGCTTTATTCAATTTCACTCTTCACTGATTTTAAGAGGGTAAAATATGCAGCACAAGCGTTCAGACAAAGTAGCAGAAACCATACATGAAATTATCTGTTCCATCCTTTCCCGGGGTCTTAACGACCCCCGGATCGGTTTTGTCACGATTACCGGAGTTGAGGTGACAGACGACTTGAGTCTTGCCCGTATCTATTTCACCGTTATTGGTGACGAAACGGTCAAGAAAGATACGGAAGCCGGTCTGAACAGCGCCAAAGGGTTTATTCGCCGGGATATCGGCAAAAAACTGACTATTCGCCACACACCGGAACTTGTTTTTAAATACGATAAATCTCTTGATTACGGCAGTCGCATAGAATCTCTTCTTAAGGAGATACACACTGAGCATGACGGAAACAATTCAGCAGATCATTGAGGTTATTCGTTCCAACTCATCTTTTCTTCTCACATCTCATGAAGGGCCTGACGGAGATGCCGTCGGCTCGTCGCTTGCACTCGCTTCCTTTCTGCGCAAGATAGGTAAGGAGGTTACCGTACATTACCAGGATCCTGTCCCTGACCTGTATGCCTTTCTTCCTGCAGCAGATTTAGTTCTCCCGCATATTCCCGACCGTCATTACGACGTTGCATTTGTTCTTGATATCGGCGAACGGAAGCGGGCCGGAGCTGAATTCTGTGATTTTTTACGTGTCACCACGACGGTCAACCTTGACCATCATCTCTCCTGCGATAATTTCGCTGACTATAACCTCATTGACCCACAGGCTGCGTCAACCGGTATCCTTGTATACCGGATTGCCAAGGCCTTTGGTTATTCCTTTGACCGTGAAACGGCACTCTGTATCTATGTTGCAACAATTACCGATACCGGTTCGTTCCGCTACTCCAATGCCAATCGCGAGGCCTTTTCTGTTGCCGGTGAAATGATAGAATGCGGTGTCAATGCCTGGGATGTAGCAGAGAAACTCTATGAAAATCAGCCGCAAAGACGTCTTGAACTCTTGGCAAAGTGCCTTCCTACTCTGGAGGTTTTTAAAGACGGACAGGCGGCCTCAGTTACGGTGACGCTTGACATGTATGTCGCCTGCGGGGCGGATGCCGAGTTGACTGACGGTTTTGTCAATTATCCCCGTTCTATTCGGGGTGTCGAAGTTGCAATCTTTTTCCGCCAGCTGGAAGACAATAAATACAAGGTCGGTTTCCGTTCAAAGGGAAAGGTAAATGTTGCCGCATTTTCAGCAGCGCTTGGCGGCGGCGGCCACCATAACGCCGCCGGATGTACCGTAGATGGTACGCTGGATGACGTCAAGGCGGCTGTATATAAAATTGTGGAAGAGTCTCTTTGATTAACGGCTTTGTGGTCATCGACAAACCGGCAGGAATTACCTCCCATGATGTCGTCAGTCGTGTCCGCCGTATTCTGGGGACACGAAAAGTTGGTCACACCGGCACGCTGGATCCTTTTGCCACTGGAGTTCTACCGGTTGCTGTGAATGACGGCACCAAGGCCATCCCGTTCCTTGACGAAGGGATTAAATGCTATGAAGCGCTGATGCAGCTCGGGGTTGTAACAGACACCCTTGATATGACCGGAAAAGTATTGCGAAAAAGCGACTATTCATCTGTTTCAGAACAGCAACTGCGGGATATATTTTCTCGCTTCACCGGTCCAATTCTTCAGATTCCTCCGATGTATTCTGCAATCAAGCAAGGTGGCCAGCCTCTTTATAAATTAGCCCGTATGGGACAGGAGGTTGAGCGTGCTGCCCGCCAGGTCGAAATCCACTCAATTGAACTTCTTGCTTTTGCCCCCCCATTTGTATCAATCAGAGTCACCTGCTCACGGGGGACCTACGTGCGCACTTTGGCTGACGATATAGGTGCCGTGGCTGACTGCGGCGCCTCTCTGAAGGAGTTGCGCAGGACAGCCAGCGGCCCTTTTGAAATATCAGCTGCCCATACCCTGGAAGCTCTGGAAAGTGCGGCACGTGAGGGGTCTCTGCTGTCCCTCTGTATCTCTCCTTACAACTCTTTGGCACATCTGCAGGATATTCCGCTCACTGATGCCGGCTTGGCAAAAGTGTCCTTCGGCCGTTCGCCGCTCTGGGATGAGACAACCGTTCAGGGTGGCGTGAAACATGATGAAACAACATTCGTGCGACTTTCGCATCACGGAATCCTCGTTGCCGTCGCCCGGTTGGCTGAGGGTGGCGATCTCTTTCCGGCCATTGTTTTGAAGCGTGTTTTTATGTAAGTTAGTACTTTACAAACCTGTAGTCACTATGATAGTTATCATAACTCAGTTTCATACGTTTCGGGGTTCCCCCCCTGATTTCGTAATCTTATCAATCAGTTTTACGGAGGAGTTTACAGTGCTGGTAACCGAAAAAAAGCAGGAAATCATCAATGAATTCAAGCAGCATGAGAGCGATACAGGTTCACCGGAAGTTCAGATCGCAATTCTGACCGCGCGGATCACCTATCTGACCGAACATTTCAAAACTCACAAGAAAGATCACCATAGCCGCCGTGGTCTTCTCAAACTTGTCGGCCAGAGAAGGCGCCTGCTTGATTATCTGAAAGGTAAAGAAGTAGCCAGATACAAAACAGTTATCGAAAGACTCGGCATACGTAGATAGTGGTCGGCGGCATACCTGCCAATTAAGGTATGCCGCCGCTTTGTTTGTGATATGCTCATTTAAGGAAAGGGCTTTCAAGGCCCTTTTTATATTTGTTGGGGACGTGGTTGGAACTCCTGTGGCTGATCTGCCGCAGAGGTTGTAGCGACGGCCCCAACGCAACCGAAGAGGAGAATGGAATATGGAACAAAATGTTCAGGTTGAATTTGGGGGGAGAACGATTACGCTCTCTACCGGAAAGATGGCAAAGCAGGCCAGTGGCGCAGTTGTCGTCAGCTGTGGCGATACGGTAGTACTTGTCACGGTTGTTGCGGCAAAAGAAGCAAAAGGAGGGCAGGACTTTTTCCCGCTGACTGTCAATTACACGGAGAAGGCTTACGCAGGCGGCAAGATTCCGGGAAGTTTTTTTAAACGTGAAGGTCGTCCTTCCGACCCCGAAACGCTAACCTGTCGTTTGATCGACCGTCCTATCCGCCCGCTTTTCCCGGCAACGTTTTTAAATGATACCCAGATTATAGCGACAGTTATATCAGCTGATCAGGACAATGATCCCGCGATCCTGTCAATGCTGGGGGCTTCTGCGGCGCTGATGATATCCGACATCCCTTTTGAAGGTCCGATTGCCGGTGCCAAGGTGGCTCGCGTTGATGGTAAATTTGTCTGTAACCCTTCTGCCGAAGAGCTTGAAAAAAGTGATCTTGAAATAGTCGTTGCCGCCAGTCGCGACGCTGTGATCATGGTCGAAGGTGAAGCTAAATTTGTTTCCGAGGCAGATCTGCTTGAAGCGGTTTTTTTCGCTCAGGAAGCGATGCGCCCGTTAATTGCGGCGCAGGAAGAGCTACAGAAAAAAGCGGGAGTGACAAAGCGCGTTGTAGAGCCTGTCGTTGTCGATGAAGCACTGCTGGCACGGGTGAAGGAACTGGCCTATGACCGGATTGGTGAGGCGGTTAAACTCAAGGCTAAAAATGAGCGCCATGACCAGCTTAGCCTAATCAAGACAGAAACAATCGAAGCACTCAAGGAAGAATTTGACGGCTCCGATAAACAGATTAAAGTGTTTTTAGGTGATTTTGAATATGAGCGCGTACGTGCCGATATCCTCGATACCGGTATCCGTATCGATGGCCGTACAACCAACACCATTCGCCCTATCAGCACTGAAACCGGTCTGCTCCCGCGCGCTCACGGTTCAGCCCTTTTTACCCGTGGTGAAACACAGGCGCTGGTTGCCGCTACACTCGGTACCTCCAGCGATGAACAGCGTATTGACACACTGTACGGCGGCGCTCGTAAGCGTTTTTTGCTGCATTACAACTTTCCTCCGTTCTCAGTCGGCGAAACCAGCTTCCGTCTGGGACCTGGTCGCCGCGAGATAGGTCACGGCATGTTGGCGGAACGCGCTCTCTCGGCTGTTCTGCCGGCTCATGATGATTTTCCGTACACGATCAGGATTGTTTCCGAAACGCTCGAAAGTAATGGCTCTTCCTCCATGGCTGCCGTCTGCGGCGGCTGCATGTCGATGATGGATGCCGGTATTCCGGTAACTGCACCGGTAGCCGGCATCGCCATGGGACTGATCAAAGAGGGTGACAAGTTCGCTATTCTCTCCGATATTCTGGGTGATGAAGATCATCTGGGTGACATGGACTTTAAAGTTGCCGGAACGGCCGAAGGTGTTACCGCTCTGCAGATGGACATCAAAATAGGCGGCGTAACCAAGGAGATCATGGAGCAGGCTCTGAAGCAGGCTCGTGAAGGTCGCCTGCACATCCTCGGCAAAATGGCTGAAACTCTTGCCGCACCACGGGCCGAGATGTCATCCTTTGCACCGCGTATTACTACAATCTACGTTAAGACTGATCGTATCCGCGACGTCATCGGTACCGGCGGTAAAAATATCCGTAATATCACCGAGACAACCGGCGTGACGATTGATATCGATGATACCGGCCGTATCAACATCGCCAGTACCAGCAAGGAAGCTTGCGACCTGGCGATTCAGATGATCCGTGGTCTGACCGATGAGGCTGAAGAGGGCAAACTGTATATGGGTACTGTCCGCAAGATCATGGATTTCGGCGCTTTTGTCGAAATCATGCCCGGTACTGACGGTCTGGTTCATATTTCCGAACTCGACACGGCACGGGTAAAAACCGTCACGGAAATTCTGAACGAAGGTGACACAGTGCTGGTAAAATGTATCGGTGTCGATAAAAACGGCAAGATCAAGCTCTCCCGCAAGGAAGCGCTTGGATACAATCTTGACGGTTCCAAGGTTGCTGCGTAGTTTCAGCGTTCGCTGATGTATGATGGTGTAAATAAGGGCGGAGTCGGTAACGGCTGCGCCCTTGTCTTTGGCGGTGATTAAACCTAGTGTTTCTTCAATGACTTCCGGTGGAACCAAACCCGCCCGTTCCCCGCTCGCTTTCCATGCGGAATTCCGTCACCACACTCAGCTCGGCCTGCAGTACCGGCACAAACAGCATCTGGCAGATCCTCTCCCCCGGTTCGATCGTGTAGGGGAGGGTGCCACGATTGACGATACCTATTCCAATCTCTCCCTGATAGTCCGAATCAATAACGCCAACCGTATTTGCCAGTACGATGCCATGCTTGATGCCGAGGCCAGAGCGTGGCACCAGCAGTGCCACCAGGCCGGGATCGTGGATGCTGATGGCGATGCCGCTCGGAATCAATACAGTCTCACCAGGTTGCACTGTTTCAGGAACTTCCAGGCAAGCCCGCAAGTCTATGGCAGCGGCGCCGCTTGTCGCGTACGACGGTAGCGGAATGGTCGTGCCGATCAGCGGATTCATGATTTTGGTTTCAATTTCAGGTCGCTTCATGTAAATTTCCCTTTTTGATTTGAGTTTTTAACGGCTCATTTTAACAGAATCGACTTACGGTATACAAGGAGCGTTTTACCATGAAGCAACGGGTTGTCAGTGGCATGAGGCCGAGCGGCAGACTGCATATTGGTCATTATCACGGGGTACTGGAAAACTGGGTGAAAATGCAGGATTCCTACGACTGTTTCTTTTTTGTGGCCGACTGGCACTCGCTGACGACGGAGTACGCCGATACCTCCGCAATTGCCCAGAGCATCCGCGATATGGTACTGGACTGGGTTGCCTTCGGGCTTGATCCTGACAAGTGCGTCATCTTCCGCCAGAGCCTGGTTCCGCATCACTCCGAGCTGAATCTGATTCTGTCAATGGTTACGCCGGTATCCTGGCTGGAGCGGAACCCGACCTACAAGGAGATGCTGGAAAATATAGAGCAGCGCGATCTGACGACCTTCGGCTTTCTTGGCTACCCGGTGCTGATGGCGGCCGATATTATCCTGTACAAGGCCACACGCGTACCGGTTGGGCAGGATCAGTTGCCGCATCTGGAAATTACCCGTGAGATTGCCCGCCGCTTCAACCACCTTTACGGCGCGGTATTTCCAGAACCAGAAGCTCTCTTGACCGAGACCCCCAAGCTGCCGGGTCTGGATGGGCGCAAGATGAGCAAGTCCTATAATAATTCAATCTATCTCTCAGACAATGCTGAAGCAACCGCTAAAATGGTCATGTCGATGGTGACCGATACCAATCGTGTTCGCCGCGCCGATCCGGGCGATCCGGATGTCTGCGTCGCCTTTAATCTGCACCGCCTGTATGTCCCTCAGGAAAAGTTGGATGAGATCGTGCCTGCCTGTCGCGGAGCGCAGATCGGTTGTGTCGATTGTAAAAAAATCCTGGCCGCCTGTATCAACGAGCGTTTGGCACCGTTCCGTGCCAAACGTGAAGAGTTGGCCGCCAATCCCGGTTTTGTCGATGATCTGTTGCAGGAAGGGAGCCGCAAGGCGTCCCTTGTCTCGGATGCGGTAATGACTGAAGTCCGTACTGCGCTTAAATTTTAATATGTCTGCCGGAGCACAGTGTCATCATGAGGAACATCTGCCGCTGCTGGACGGCTTTCACGAACAGTACAGCGTCCATCTCGATAAATTTGATGGACCGATGGATCTGCTGCTTCATCTGATAAAGAAAAATGAGCTGGACATCTGTGATATCTCGATTGCGGTCATCACCCGCCAGTATCTTGATTTTATCAAGTTGATGAAAGATCTTAACCTGGAAGTGGCGGGTGATTTTCTGGTTATGGCGGCGACCCTGCTGCAGATAAAATCCCGCCAACTGCTTCCGCAGGGTGAGCCGGAAGAGCCGGAAATCGAGGAGATAGACCCGCGTGGCGAACTGGTGCGCCGGTTGCTGGAGTATCAGCAGTATAAGGAAGCCGGTATGCTGATCGGTGCGCGGGCGCTGCTGGGACGTGAAGTATTTTCCCGGGAAGCCTCAGAGCCGTTTCTGGCTGCAGCGCAGAGTGTTGAAGGGCCGCTGGAAGTGTCCCTGTTTGAACTGGTGGATGCCTTTCGTGCTCTACTGCAACGGATTCCTGCCGAAAGTTTCCATGATGTTGCCCCCGGCGACTCGCTCAGCATTGCCGACTGTATCAATGAAATCCTATCCTTGCTTCAGGAAAGGGATATCGTCCAGTTTGATGACCTGACCCGGGATGAATATACCAGAGAACGGGTGATCGTCACCTTGCTGGCGGTTCTGGAGCTCTGCCGTCTCAAGCTGATTCGTATTTTTCAGGGTTGCGGGGATGGACCGATATGGTTTGTTCCTGCTGTGACGGCAGATCCTGCAGATACCTCCGAGGTTTGATCTCCCATGAATTCTGAATTATCATCCATCATAGAGAGTCTCATCTTTACCGCAGAATCACCGCTTTCAACAGATCGAATCTGCGAGCTGCTGGACGAATTTGAGCGGGATCAGATAAAATCAGCGCTGGCTGAGACGGTTACCCATTATCAGGGGCGGGGAGGGGGTTTTGAGCTGGTCGAGGTTGCCGGAGGCTGGCAATTCAGAACCCGTCCTGCGCTTCACAGCTACGTCACCCGTCACATCAAAACCAGAACATCAAAATTTTCCCAATCAGCCCTTGAGACCCTGGCAATCGTTGCCTACCGTCAACCGATTACCCGGGCCGAAGTCGAACATCTGCGCGGCGTTGATTGCGGTGGTGTTCTTAAGTCGCTGCTTGAAAAACATATGGTACGTATTCTGGGCAAAAAAGATATTCCAGGGCGTCCCCTGATATACGGCACATCAAAAGAATTTCTTGAAATATTCGGGCTTAAAGATTTAAAATCGTTACCAACACTCCGAGAAATTCAGGCGCTGGACGAACAGCCGCAGTATGAGCGTCAGGAGGAGTTACAACTTGAACCGGAAAGGTCTTTTCCTCTGGAGAACGTGTTGCCGTTTGAATAGCGGCAGGGAGGTGAATCATGCAGCGACAGCCAGCCGTAGCAGGCCAATTCTACCCGGGGAGTGAAAACAAACTTCGTACAGAACTATCCCGGCTGATACCTGAGAATGAATATCCGAAACGGGTAAAGGGTATCATTTCACCTCACGCCGGGTACGTCTATTCCGGTGCGATTGCCGGCAGGGTGTTTTCACAGATTACCATACCAGAGACGGTTCTGATCATCGGGCCAAATCATCACGGAACCGGTGCCGCCGCCGCACTGTACCCCGATGGTGAATGGCTGACCCCGCTCGGCACCGTATCAATCAACTCCCGTCTCAATTCCCTTTTGCTCCGGCATACCCCCTATCTTCAGTCAGACAGCATCGCTCATCAGAATGAACACTCCCTTGAAGTTCAGCTCCCTTTCATCCAGTATCTCCGTCCCGATGTCACGATCTCGGCGCTCTGTATTGGTCATGGCGACTATGCTCCGTTGCGCGATATCGGTGCGGGAATCGCCACTGCTATCAGGGAATATGGTGAAGATGTGCTGATCGTGGCCAGTTCGGACATGACCCATTATGAATCGGCCGCTTCGGCCCGCCATAAGGATGAAATGGCGCTTGAACGGGCGCTGGCGTTAGACGGCAAAGGACTGCTGCACGTCTGCCGCAGCCAGGGAATAACGATGTGCGGAGTCGTGCCGGCCACTGTCATGATCGAGGCGGCTCTCCAGTTGGGTGCAACAAAAGCGGAGCTGGTGGCGTACGGCACCAGCGGCGATGTGACCGGAGACAACGATCAGGTGGTCGGTTATGCGGCAGTGATGGTATTTTAATGCTGGTTGCCAAGCGGCAGCGCAATACGGAAGGTGGTGCCGTTTGAACCTTCGCTTTCGACGGTCAGGGTTCCGTGATGCTCTTCGATAATACGCTGGGTAATTGATAACCCGAGTCCGGTACCGGCACCTTTACGGGTAAAAAAAGGCTCGAAGATCAGCGGCAGATCCTGCGATGATATCCCGGGGCCGTTATCATGGATTGTAATGCATACGACGGTATCACTGTACCCGGTTGTAACCGTGATGATTCCGCCGGATTCAAGCACCTCCAGCGCATTTTTCAGGATGTTGATCAGCGCCTGGCGGATTTTTTCGGGGTCGAATCTGAACTGCGGCAGCTCGGCGTAAGAAACATTCAGGACAACCCCCTGCTTCTCCGCCTGTCTGCGCATCAGCAGTAGAATGTCTTTTAAAATCTGCGTCAGATCAGCCTCCCTGAAAGACGTGCGTACCGGTGAAGAGTAGTTTAGCAGTGCGCTGATAAGACGCTCGACCCTCTCAATCTCCGCCAAAGCCTTGGAAAGCATCCCCCTGTCTTCCGCGTTAAAACCCGGTTTATCGTGCAGATCATCAAGCAGCAACGAAATGCCGGTCAGGGGGTTGCGGACTTCGTGAGCGATACCGGCCGAAAGTTTGCCTAGTGACGCCAGGCGATCCAGGCGCACAGTTTCCTCGCGCAGTCGTTCCCGCTCCGTTTCATTGCGCAGCGTTACGGTCAATCCCATTTCGGCATCGGTACCAATCGGAAACAGACCTATATCGTAATAAGCCATCTCACCATCTATCTGCCTGCTCAACGGTTCCCGCCCGTACCCGTTTTCCCCCTTCAATACAGCTGCTATCCGAGCACAGACATCAGGCCATGCGGCAAACGCCTCATGATACTTCCTGCCAAGGCACTCAGTATCGGAAAGGAGTTCCAGTCCGACGCCGTTGACCGAGGTCAGGATTCCGGCTGGGGAAATCGTAATAATCGCGCTGGAAATACTTTCCAGAATACTGGTCTTGAAATTGCGCTCGTCGAGGATATCGATCTGTGAGCGCTGCAGCTGGTCAAGTGTTGCCAGAAGGTTGTTTTTGCGGGTTTCCAGTTCATCTGCCATAAAGTTGAACGTTCGGCCAAGTTCGCCAATCTCGTCGGCAGAGGTGACTGCCACACGGCTGTGGATGTCACCACCTGCAAGTCTGTGGGCACCTTCGGTCAATTGCAGGAGCGGACGGGTAATGTTGCGCGACAATCCCCAGGCTGAAAAGCCGGCCAGCAGTGCGGTGATCAGAAGAATTACTGCGCTTCTTGTCCGGTGTTGTCCCAACTGCTGGTTGATCAGGCGGCTCCCCTTGCGGGCGGCATCCTGAAACTGGTTGAGCTGGAAGCCGATGGTGATACCGCCGAAAACGCCATGACGTGCGTAATCGCCGCTATCGTACATGATCGGTGCGAAAGCCATGATTTTTTTTGCGCCGCCGACATTGGTGGTATCTACGAAACCGGCTTTTTGTTTTCTAACCTGGTCCGCAACCCGTGGGTAGTTGGGGTGGATAAAACCGGCGTGGTCAAGATTAAATGGTATCCGCCCGCTGTTTATGTCGGATTCGGTGGATGATTCAGAATACGGCGGGATCAGCTTTCCACCTGTATCAAGCCCCCTGATATCCCAATATTTCGGATGGGTTATGATCCATCCCTCATCATCGAACATGAAGGCATAATTGCCGCTTTTGTAGGAAGGAAACAGCGTGGAAAAGTTGTGACCCGGATCGATATGCTGGGTAAACTCCATCAGGTGACGATGGTCGAGCGAAACAACAACTACGCCGTTAAAAGTACCTCTTGCGTCAAACAGGGGGGCCGCAAAGCGGATAATACCCTGATATAATTTACCGTCAAAGGCGTGTTCCGGTTCGTCAGCGCCGTTCAGCTGATCCTGCTTCGAAACGTGGAAGCCGGTGAGGTGAGAAACATAAATTTTACCAGGTTGCGTGCGAACCCTGTTGAAATAATCTTCCGTCAGAAATTCTGTCCGGACAGGATCAGAAACATTTTTCAGTTCTGATGCGGGAACGACAAGACCATCCTTGATTACCACCTTTTCTTGGCCATCTTTATCAATTATGGCAATACTGCGGTAGAGCGGCACCAGTTCGCGTGTTTCGAGCGGAGCTGATGCGCTCCCGGTCCGGTACCAGATTTCACCCCGTCTGCTGGCATAAAAATTGAGCAGTGTTGCTTGATCCAGCTGTGAGCGGGACAGAAAAATAAGGTCACTCTCACATTGACGCAGGAAATCAGCTGCGTTTTCAGCTATTTGAGAAGCCCGCATCTGAAGCGATTCTGACGCCTGGATATCTGCCGTTCCTCCGATTTCAGAGGTAAGGCGTGCGCTGGTTTTTTCCAGATTGAAAAACAGGATCAGCGAGGATGCTATCAATGGGAGCAATGACAGCAGCAGTGTGATAACAAGGATTTTTTTAAAGAGTGTAAGGCGTGGCATTCCTGCTCCAGCTGGTGCAATCCGGATTGTAATTCGACAATTATAATGATACGTTGCACGGGGTCAAGATATCTTTCACAGACTGGATTGATACGGTTTGTGTGTCGATTTGATTCTGCCAATGATATGTGTGGAAATTCTCTGGGTGGTCACTTTCTATGGGATATAAAAATCTGCAGGAATGTGTGGTTGATCTTCAGCGGCGGGGAATGCTGATCCGGATAGATGTGCCGCTTGATCCCCATCTGGAGGTCGGTGCGCTGCAGCGGCGCGTGTATCAGGCCGGGGGGCCGGCGCTGCTCTTCACAAATGCGCTCGGCTGCAGCTTTCCGCTGCTGGGCAACCTGTTCGGAACGCTGGAGCGGACCCGTTTCATCTTCCGCGATACGCTGGATGATATCCGCCGACTTGTAGAGCTCAAGATCAATCCTTTTTCCATCCTCAAAAATCCGCTAAATATCGTCAAAGCACCCGGAGCTGCCTATCACCTCCTGCCGGATGTCACGTCAAAAGCTCCGGTACTGGAATGTTCAACGACCCTCTCGGGCCTGCCGCAGATTGTATCATGGCCCCGGGACGGCGGTGCGTTTCTGACCCTGCCGCAGGTGTACAGTGAAAGCCCGGCAAAGCCAGGTTTTGCCAAGTCCAATCTCGGGATGTACCGGATCCAAATTTCCGGTAACAGCTATCAAGCGGACAGACAGGTTGGACTCCACTATCAGATTCATCGCGGCATCGGCGCCCATCATGCTGAAGCTATTGTGCGGGGTGATCTTCTCCGGGTCAACACTTTTCTGGGTGGGGCACCGGCCATGACGGTCGCGGCGGTTATGCCGCTGCCGGAAGGGATGCCGGAGATCTCGTTTGCCGGTCTGCTGGCCGGACATCGCATTCCGATGACCAGGGTTCAGGGGCATCTACCGGTATACTCCGAAGCTGATTTTTGCATCAGCGGCGTTGTTCATACCTCCAAAACCATGCCTGAAGGCCCTTTCGGCGACCACCTCGGCTATTACAGTCTGACTCACGAATTTCCTTTTATCGAGGTTGATGCGGTCTATCACCGCCGGGACGCCATCTTTCCTTTTACGACCGTCGGCCGCCCGCCGCAGGAAGATACCAGTTTCGGCGCATTCATTCACGAACTGACCGGTCCGCTGATTCCGACCGTTGTCGCCGGGGTGAAAGAGGTTCATGCCGTGGACGCCGCCGGTGTCCATCCACTCCTGCTGGCAATTGCCGCTGAACGATACGTTCCATATGCAGCCGTCCGTCAGCCGCAGGAGTTGTTGACCGTCGCCAACGCCATTCTCGGCCAGGGGCAGCTCTCGCTTGCCAAATACCTGCTGATCGCAGCACAGGAGGACGCGCCATCCCTGCACACTCACGACATCGCCGCGTTTCTGGGGCACATCCTCGAGCGTGCCGACTGGCGCAGTTGTCTCCATTTTCAGACCGCTACCACGATCGATACCCTCGATTATAGCGGCGCCGCTCTTAACGAAGGTTCCAAAGTCGTGATCGCCTCCGCCGGTCCGGTGCGACAGGTGCTGGCAACGGAGCTTCCCGCAGGTCTTGAACTGCCGACCGGGTTCGGACCTGCATCCGTCTGCCTGCCCGGTATTCTCGCCATTGGGGGGCCTCCTTCAGCGCAGAGGAGGGGAGAGAACGATCCGCTCCTTGATGAATTCTGCCGTTTCTACTTCGACCGTGACGTCTTTGCCGGATTCCCGCTGATCGTGATCTGCGATGACAGCTCTTTCACCGCCGCTACGCTCAA
Organism: Deltaproteobacteria bacterium; assembly: GCA_019162745.1. Lineage (GTDB taxonomy): Bacteria > Desulfobacterota > Desulfuromonadia > Geobacterales > Pseudopelobacteraceae > JACRCG01. The sequence goes on from JAFLLC010000029.1 coordinate 59,724, forward strand.
CAACTTCCTCTGGACGACCTTCACCCGTTCCAATCCGGCGACCGATATCTATGGTATTCGTCCCGAAATACACGGTCGGCACTGGGGGTGCAGCGGTGCGTTGGTGATCGATGCCCGGATCAAGTCGTTCCATGCCCCGCCGCTTGTCGATGATCCTGCTGTGGAGCGCAAGCTTGACGCGCTTGCCGCCCCTGGCGGACCGCTCCATGGAATTATCTGACATGCCGACCGCTTCAATAATCACCCGCTCCCTTGCCAAATCATATGGCCAGCTTACCGCGCTCGACTCGTTCGACCTTGAGGTGGAGCGTGGGTCCATTTTTGGTCTTCTTGGCCCGAACGGCGCCGGAAAGACCACCCTGATCCGCATTCTGACGACTCTGATGCGCCAGAGCCGCGGTGACGCTTCCATCGAAGGATTGAATATCCTGACTTCCGGACGAGAAATTCGCTCCATGATCGGTGTGGTCTCACAGGAGAACAGCCTTGACCGCTACCTGACCGCCCGTGAAAACCTGGAACTGCATGCCCGTCTGCATGGTATGGACAAGCGGCTGTACAAGCACCGGATCGATGAGCTGCTTGAGCTTATGGGTTTGGCGGGGCGACAGAAGGATTTTCCTGACACCTTTTCTGGGGGGATGCAGCGCCGCCTCGTCATTGCCCGTGCTCTTGTGCATCAGCCGCGGGTACTGTTTCTCGATGAACCGACCACCGGTCTCGACCCGCAGTCGCGCCGGGCGGTATGGGAATATGTCCGTTCTCTTGCCGGCAGCATGACAATATTCCTGACGACTCACTATCTGGAAGAGGCTGAGCAGCTCTGTGACCGTATCGCCATCATGGATCATGGGCGCTTGATCGCCATCGGTAGTACCCAGGAGCTGAAGGATCGCCTGAGCGGGGCTACCGTCTACGAAATTGATTTTGTCGGGGAGGTTGCTGACCGTTATGCAGCGCTGCTCGGCTCAATGCCATGTGTCATGGATATCAAACAGATAGAAAATAAAGTTATAGTAACACTTGAATGCTGGGAGTGTCTCTCCGAGATTGTCACCGCTCTGAACGGAGCTGCAATCCGCCGCATATCGCTCAAGGAGAGGACGCTGGAAGAGGTCTTTATTTCGTTAACCGGCGAGAAGGTGAGGGAATGATGTTACGAGGTTCTCTGGCAATCTGGCAGCGCGACATGCAGGTTCTACGCCGCAGCATCATCTCTGAACTGGTGGCGGTGGTTGCCTATCCGCTGACTATCTATCTGGCCTTCGGCATCGGTATGCAGAGTTATATCGGCCTGGTGGATGGGGCGCCCTACAGCCTGTTTATCGCGCCGGGGCTGATCACGATGACCGCCGTCAACGCCGCCTATAATGAAAGCGTCTGGAGTCTCTGGTTTCATCGGAGGGTTCAGTTTACTATCGAATCGTATCGCGTCACCCCGGTTTCGATATCCGAAATTGTCATTGCCAAAATCTTCACCGGTTTTACCCATGGCCTCATCAAGGGATGTGTCGTCGGAATAGTAATTTTTGCGATTACTCCGTTCCGTTTTCCGCTGGAGCATTTATTACAGTATCTGCTGTTTCTGATACCTGGTTCGGCGCTTTTCTCCTGCGCCGGGATCATCAGCGGCACGGTTATGGACAAGCCGGAGACCATCGGCAAGGTTGAGGCGGTGCTGGTCATGCCGTTGATCTTCATGTCCGGGCTGTTCTTCCCGCTCTCTTCCTATCCGCCGTCACTCATCTCCTGGGTGCGCGCATTGCCGACCACCGCTCTTTTTGAGGGTGCCCGCCGCGCTTTGATTGCCGGAGAGGTGTTGCCGCTATTTGCGCTGCAGGTTTCACTGTCGGCGCTGCTGGCGTTTGTCGCCGCGGTTTTTATATTCCGCTACAAGATGGCGGAGTGACGGCATCTGAACCTCACCCGCCATGCGTCTTTTTCACTTTTTTATCATGTCTCTGATCTACAACCCCTCGATTTTCCAGGTTTTATAGAAGCGCCCTTTTATCTTGTTGCAGCGCAGGCAGGCCAGTGCCCGGTCGGCACTTGCCCTGAATATCGCCACGTAGGCGTTGCAATCCAGTACGTCGATCTTGCCGACCTCGCTTCCGGCAATTCCCCCCTCGCCGGTCAGGGCGCCGAGGATGTCGCCGGGGCGCAGCTTGTTTTTGCGGCCGCCGTCGATGCAGACCGTCACCATGAGGGGCGCCGGCGGGGGGCCGTTTGCCTCCGTCAGTGATGCCAGATCCCCACGGTTCATGCTGCAGCCGAGAGCGCTTTCGATCGCCTCCACCCGCCGGTTTTCGTGCGCCGTCATCAGACTCAGCGCCAACCCCTGCTCTCCGGCGCGCCCTGTACGGCCGATGCGGTGGGTATGAATCTCCGGGTTGCGCGGCAGCTCATAGTTTATAACCGCCGTGAGCTCCTTGATGTCGAGACCGCGCGCGGCGACATCTGTGGCCACCAGCACCGACGTACTCTTGTTGGCAAAGCGCACCAGCACCTGATCGCGCTCCCGCTGTTCCAGGTCGCCATGGATAGCCAGCGCCGCGAAGCCGACCTTGGCCAGAGCGGCGGCCACCTCCTGACACTCCACTTTGGTATTGCAGAAGACCAGGGTCGATTCGGGGCGATAATGCCTGAGAAGCCGCACTACCACTGTTGTCCGTTCATCCGGAGCCACCTCGTAGAGAACCTGCTCGATCGCGTTTTCGTCATGGGTTTCATCGACACTGACCTCGACCGGTTCGTGCTGGAGGTTCGCGCTTAACTCAGTAATCGCCGCAGGGTAGGTGGCGGAGAAGAGCAGCGTCTGTTTTTTTGGCGGGGTGGCGGCGATAATCGCGCCGATCTCTTCCTGGAAACCCATGTCGAGCATGCGGTCGGCCTCATCGAGGACGAGCGTCTGCAGGGATTCGAGATGGAGAGTCCCGCGGCGCAGGTGGTCGAGGAGGCGGCCGGGGGTGCCGACCACCACATGGGCGCCATGTTCCAGCGAGCCGAGCTGCGGAGCAAAAGGGACGCCGCCGCAGAGGGTCAGGATCTTGATGTTGTCGGTAAAGCGGGCCAGGCGGCGTAGCTCTTTGCCGACCTGATCGGCCAGTTCGCGGGTCGGGCAGAGTACCAGCGCCTGCACGTTCGAGGAGGTTACCTCCAGGTTCGTCAGCAGGCCGATACCGAAGGCGGCGGTCTTGCCGCTGCCGGTCTTTGCCTTGGCGATCACGTCCTTGCCGGCGAGAATCAGCGGTAGAGCGTGGGCCTGAATGGGTGTCATCTCAGTATAACCGAGTGAAACCAGGTTTTTGAGCATGGTTGGTTTAAGGTGGAGCGCGGAAAATGCTTTTATGGTCATGGGGGCTCTCTTTTTGGCTGATTCATTTATTTATTGGTTCAACGGTGCGGGAGAGGCAGTATGTCGTTATTTGAAAGGCCGGTCCAGTAAAATTGCTTGTATCGGCTTGTAAACCTGATTTATGAAGGCTACAAAGAGAATATACGAATCAAAGGCTTTAACGCAAAGACGCTAGGCCGCGAAGACGCCAGGAGCGGCGAAAAGCTTTAAAGGGGTAAACCAAAAAAATGATTCTGGCCTTGCCTTTGATTCTCCCTTGCGTCTTCGCGCCTTGGCGCCTTGGCGTCCTTGTTTGATGCGTTGAAGAATCTGACACCATTGCATACTGGCGCCGATTGAACAGATAAATCTGCTTGAGGTTTTGTCTGCGGAGGGGAGTAGCCGTTTATTATGTAGTAACTTTTAAAACGGCTGACCATGTTGCACCCATAGTTTTTTCCTCGACATCGGTGCAGATGGTATGGCAAAGTCCGAAAAAGAATAAAACCTTCAGGGGTGATTAATATGGAAAAACAACATTTTGAGATTTTGCTGGAAAATATGGAACTCAATATTAAAATGATGCATGAAGGCTTTGCAGGCCTGAGTGATACGATTAAAGCCGAATCTGCTGAACGTAAAGCGGAAAACAAACTTTTGGATGAAAAAATTTCAGCATTGAGCAATCGGATTGGTTCCGTTGAAACTAATCTGAATGCCAAAATTGATTCTGTTGAAACTAATCTGAACCTTAGGATTGATTCTGTTGAAGCCAATCTGGGAGCCAGAATTGATTCTGTTGAAGCCAATCTGGGAGCCAGGATTGATTCTGTTGAAGCCAATCTGGGAGCCAGGATTGATTCTGTTGAAGCCAATCTGGGAGCCAGGATTGACGCCGTGCATTCCGATTTAATTGACCATCGCAATAATTCTGAAATGCACAGAGCTCCACGCAGAAGTAGTATTAAAAAAGTAGCATAAACTTGACTGACAATATTTGTCACTACCTCATGCCGGAAATGGGTTGAAATGAGACAGACAGTGTGGGGGCGGGTTTTGTTTTTGTATAATTACGATTAGTTGCAAAAATAGTTGCTCTTGGTCTTGATATTGCGTATTAGTATGGTAACTTCGCAACCAAGCTCTGATTCTAGAGCACAAACCATGAAAGGAGATACATTATGTTCAACAAGCTTCGTAGCAAAAAAGGTTTCACCCTGATCGAGCTGCTGATCGTTGTCGCGATCATCGGTATTCTGGCAGCTATCGCCATCCCGCAGTTTTCGGCCTATCGTGCCAAGGCCTATAACTCGTCGGCCAACTCTGACTTGAAAAATATGAAGACAGGTATGGAGGCCTTTATGGCAGACAATCAAGTGTATCCTACTAGCGTACTTTACCAATAACTATTAAATTAAAAGGAGATGTATTATGTTGAAAATATTATCAATTATTACTACGATGGTTCTGTTTATGTCATCAGCGGCCTTTGCTGCCGATAACATCAAAATGGTTTCGCCTTTGACTGCAGCTACAACAGGCAAGTCGGTATTTGCCACTGCAACCGCCACTGCTCCTACTGGTACTGCTCAAGAATTAATTGGCAAAACATCTACAGGTGTTGGAGTTGGTCTTTTGACTTCTTCCTTGGGGTATTGTCTTGTAACCCAGCATATTAACGGTACAAAGGCTTTTGGTTCAGCACATGACAGTACTTCCATATTTGCAATAAATGTAACAACCGTTGGTACACCTGCATTAGATGTCCCTGGTGCTATTGGTGTTGTCCCAGTTAGTGGTGCTGGTTGGACCTCAATGTAATTTTTCTACAACAGATCAGTAAAAAAGCGGGATGTTTCGACATCCCGCTTTTTTTGATTCTAGCAAGAGGTATATTTGGAGTAAAAATGTTTTTTTTGATTAAATGTATGAAAAAAATCAAGCCTTATTTACCATTAGACGTTATTAGAGCTTTGAATTATATTTATTACAGAGGTTATATAAAATTAATATGTAATTTTCAGGACTATTATGAGCGTAAATATTGTAAAAAATATGGTTATCCAAAGGCATCTTTGCGTTACCGTGTCAATGGTACGCCTGAAATAGAAACTTTTTTGTCCGAAGGGGATCGTTGTAGTGGTGATCTAGAAAAGGCTCTAAGTAGAAATAACAGGCATATGGCCTCATTCCGAAATATTCTTGATTTTGGATGTGGTTGTGGAAGAACGATTCGTAATTTTGAAAAATATGCTGCTGTATCTTCATTCAACGGTACCGATATTGATTCTGCTGCCATTGATTATTGTCGGCGGCGTTTTAAAAATATGCAGTTTTCGGTTAATCAACCGTTACCCCCTTTAGAATATCCATCAAATAAATTCGATTTAGTATATTCAATATCAGTATTTACTCATATTAACGAAGAATACCAATACCTGTGGTTAGCTGAACTTGCACGTATCGTTAAACCGGGTGGACTGGTTCTTCTTTCGGTTCATGGGAGCAGTAGTTGGAAAACGTTGCCTTCGGAGTATGTTGCCAAGATCCGCACAAATGGTTTTTTGTATATTTCGGAAAATATCTGGAAAGGTATTTTCCCCGACTGGTACCAGACCGCATTTCATAGCGAAGAGTATATTCGGGCTCAGTTTCCGCGGTTTTTTACCGTTAAAGAATACATACCACAGGGAATCAGTTCTTTTCACGATTTAGTTGTTCTTAAAAAACAATGAATTGGTATGCATAATCATGCGTAACTGCGAAGTGTTATAAATGATTCGACTCTTCGCCGGCTGGTTTGATATTCGCTCTGTAAATTGTCGAAAATAGAATCGTATTAACAACAGGAGGTCGTTAAAACATGACGGCAATTATACGTATCACCCTGAAAGGGATCTTCCGTGACCGGGTTTTCCAGGGCATTATGGTGACTGGGTGTGCATTCCTGTTGATCCCGGTTGTGGCGTCGCTTTCCATGCGCCAGGTGACGGAACTTTCTCTGACACTGTCCCTTTCGCTGATTTCATTCATTCTGCTGCTGCTGGCGGTGTTTCTGGGCGGCACATCGCTCTGGAAAGATATAGAACGGCGCTATACGTTCAGCGTTCTGGGTCTGCCGATTTCTCGGCAGAGCTACATGATCGGACGCTTTGGCGGAGTAGCACTGTTTTTACTGCTGGCTGCCGCTGTTCTCGGGGTGGCCGCTTTTGCCGTGGTTCTGTATTCTGCTACCATTTATCCGCCAGACAAGCCGATTGTCTGGTCTAATATAGCACTCTGCATTCTGTTTGACGCACTCAAATATATCCTGCTGATTACGGTCGCCTTCCTCTTCTCAACCGTCAGCACATCATTCTTTCTGCCGGTCTTTGGTGCTATAGCCACCTTTCTGGCTGGCGGCGTTACCCAGCAGGTGTATGAATTTGTTAATTCTCCGGCATCTAAAACTCTTTCCCCATTCGTCAAGCAACTTGCCAAAGGTCTCTACTACATTCTTCCCAACTTTGGAGCCTTTGATCTTAAGGTGAATGCGATCTACGGTTTGCCGCTCCCAGCAAACGGCCTTTTCCTGACCGTCGCCTATTTTGCTGTGTATATCGGTCTGCTGTTATCCGCTGCGGCAGCTATCTTTGCCCGGCGGGAAATGAGGTAGGTCATGATGCGGACAGCCTCAAGCGGAGTTATATGCCTGGTTTTGTATGTGGCGTTGATTATTCCCTTCACCACCTATCTCAAGAACAAGCCGTTCGTGGAAAAACTCGGCTATGTGCCGTCAGTCACAGCTCTCAAGGCCGTTGCCGCCGATCATAAGGAGCTGGTAGCAGCAACGCTGGTGCTGAAGGTGCTGATGTACTTCGGTGGACTTGTTGAAAAGGCGCAAAATCAGGTGGTCGTTCCTCCGGACTATATATCCATGTCCCGGTTTCTGCATGGCGCGGTGAAGCTTGATCCGTACAATATGGATGCCTACTATTTTGCCCAGGGTTTTCTGACCTGGGATGTCAAACAGTTTAAGCTGGCCAACGATCTTCTGGATTACGGCATGAAGTACCGCACCTGGGATTGGTATCTTCCTTTTTTTGCCGGGTTTAACAGTGCCTATTTTATGAAAGATTATGCTGCGGCAGCGAGGTATTATCAGCATGCCGGTGATCTTTCCGGTTCTGATCTCAGCAAGCTTCTGGCTGGGCGCTATATGCAGGAATCAGGGCAGACTGAGCTGGCGATTGTTTATTTATCCGCCATGGCAAAAGGAGAGAGAAATCCTGCGCTCAAAAAGATTTATTACCTGAGGCTGACAGCGTTTAGAGAAACCAGGCGTATTGAATTGGCTCGTGATCACTATCGGGAAACACGGGGAACCATGCCGAAAACGGTCGAACAACTTGTTAGCGAAGGATTCCTTTTCCCACCTCCCAAAGATCCCTATGGCGGGCAGTTTTATCTGGAGGCGGATGGGAAAGTTGCAACCACGAGTAAGTACGCTTTTGCCGGGGTGAAGAAGTGATTGGTTGTTTTGTGGTATGATTTCTTATCTCGCTTGCGTTTGTATGAAAAACGCAGTAGTGTCGATTTTGGAGGTGTGATATGCCATCATTGCAAGTAAGAGAATTACCTGAGAATATATATCTTCAGCTCTGTCGTGAGGCTGAGATACAGCATAGATCTATAGCACAACAGGCGGTTGCGATTCTTGCCCGTGGGCTTAAACTGGAGCTTGATCCCAAGTCACGCCGGGTAGCCCTGTTGGCGCAGATCAATGCAAATCCCATTAAACTGAATGTAATACCACCTGTTGACCCGGCGCAACTCATCCGGGAAGATCGTGAACGATGATTACTATTCTCGATGCCAGTGCCGCAGTTGCTATTGCGATGAATCTTGCCGAGTCGGCAAAATTTCTACCGAATATCGACATATCCGATATGGTAATTGCTCCGGATCTCTTCGTGGCTGAGGTTTCAAACGCGATATGGAAGTACGTCCGTGCCGGGATCCTTGATTCAGATCAAGGTAGTAATGTGCTTGAGCGCGCGGTAAGCCTTGTTGATACATTTGAACCAGGGCAGGGGCTGTACAAGGAAGCGTTTGCCTTGTCAGTTGACCATATGCACCCAGTGTATGATGCTCTTTATCTGGTTTTAGCCCGCAGACACAACGGTGTCTTAGCAACACTTGATAAACGTTTGGCAGAGTTGGCATCGAAACTACATATCAGATTGGTACAATAATATGACTGGAGTTGTGCTGTATGAACGCCATTGAGATAACAGGACTATGCAAGCGGTTTACCGGCAAGCGCATGACAAAGGTCGATGCTCTGAAGGGGCTTGACCTCACTATTGAAGCGGGTGAAGTATTCGGCTTTCTGGGACCGAACGGCGCCGGCAAGAGTACCACTATCAAGCTGGTGATGGGCCTGTTACGACCGACCTCCGGGACCGCACAGATCATGGGGATGGATGCTGGTCAGGCAGAATCCCGCCGTCATGTCGGCTATCTCCCGGAAAACCCGGCTTTCTATGATTATCTGAGCGCCGAGGAATATATTGTTTTTGTCGGCTCGCAATTCAAGATGGAAAAGTCACTGCTAGCGCAGCGTTCAGAAGAGGTTCTCCAAAGGCTGGATCTGTGGGAGGCGCGTAAACGTCCGATGCGTGGCTACAGCAAAGGAATGGTGCAGCGGGTTGGGTTGGCGCAGGCGCTTGTTCATGATCCGGAGGTGTATATCCTGGACGAACCGATGAGCGGTCTGGACCCTATTGGACGTGCCCTGGTGAAGGATATCATTCTCGACCTGAAGAAGCGGGGCAAGTGCGTCTTTTTCAGTACCCATATTACCGATGATGTAGAAAAAGTTTGTGATCGGGTAGGAGTGATTAACAAGGGGGAATTGCTTGTTGTTGACCGCGTTGAAAACATTCTCCAGCGTGGTGTTGAAGGGTATACCGTGCTAGTGATAAATCCGGACAAAACAAAAGAAGAACAATTTGTGAAAAAAACTGACTTGCAGGAATTTATTCAGCAGTCAGTTATGAATCAGCAGTCCATTGAAAAAATTGAGCCGCGCCGTAAAGATATGGAGGCGTTCTTTCTTGAGATCGTGGCCCAGCAATAATCCCCTGTATCACCCGCTGTTAGCCCCGGTACTGTTGATTGCCGTGATCCTGGCTGTTTACTACCCGGCCATGCTTAGCGGTATCCATCCCGTCGATGATCCCGGTATCATATCCCGCTATTCTACATCTCTTCCCTTGTCTCAGATTGTACTTCCCGGCAATAGTTATTATTATCGTCCGATCATAGAACTTTCTTTCTGGCTTGATAACCGTTTGTGGGGGATGGAAGCATCCGCAATGCACCTGGAAAATATCCTGCTGCATATCGCAAATACTCTGCTGATATTTTATTTGGCACGCAGGATTTCCAGTGTGGATGGCAGCCCGTTGATTCCGCTGCTGGCTGCACTGTTATTTGCTCTGCATCCGATAAATGTGGAAGCGGTAGCCTGGATTGCCGGGCGTACCGATCTACTGCTTGCCGTCTTTGTGCTTGCATCACTGATTTACTGGCTGCGCTGGCTTGCAACACCACGCTTGAAGGATATTACCGTTGCTCTGCTGCTGTTTGGCGCCGCCCTGCTAACAAAAGAAACGGCGCTTGCGTTTGGTGCTGTTATCGTTCTGTTTGTGATGTTCTGGCCTGGGACAGCTACGCTTCGTCAACGGATATCGGCTGCAGGCATAATGGTGCTGCCTGTTGCGCTGCTGGTCGTTATTACTCTTGTTTTTAAAAATGAGACCAGTGGGTTAGACAGGTTTCTGGCAGGTGCCAATCTCCATATAGTGCAGGGTATCAGGGACGGAATGGTGGCCTTTGGTTTTTATGTAAAAAAACTGTTTGAGCCCTATCCCCTTAATTTTGCAATTTATCAGGTACAACCTGCTTATGCCCTCGTCAGTCTGGCTCTTTTTCCGCTTTTATGGCTGCTGGTGCGGCGTCATCGCCTGGCAAGTATCTTTTTTATTTCGTCTCTGCTCTTTATTCTGCCGGCTGTTTTGGTTGCAGTTGCGCAGATTGCCTGGACCCCGCTAGCTGAACGATATCTCTACGTTCCATCTGCCTTTTTTATGGTTGGTCTATCAATTAGCGCTTCGAGTTTTTGCTGTAAACAAAAAAAAATACTGTACTCAACGGCACTCTGTCTTGCCGGGGTTTTTGCAGTAATAAGTTTCCAGAGAACCATGCTGTGGAATGATAAACTGGCCTTTTTTCAGGATGCAGTTGCCAAATCACCGGAGTTTGGTTCTGTATACCATTCATTAGGTGGTCAGTTGCTGCAAGCAGGGCAGGTTGGGCGTGCTGCGGAAGCGTTTGCAGCTGCTGATCGACTGAATAAGCGTGACTCAATGCGTACTCATATTAAAGCAGCCATTATGGGAACAAAAATAGCGAAAGGTGAGATGCTTGAGGCAAGAGGTTATTTCTTTAAGGTTTTTACTGAAAAGCAGGATGCTTCGGCGGATTTTCTTGAATTGCTGTATAAAGCTGACGGCGCTAGAATAGTAAACCTTACCGGTCAAGATAAAGCCCTTTTGGCGGAAGATCTGCTGGAAACACTTGGATTACTTTATCTGAAGAAACCGGACCCATTCTGGCTCTACCGAAGCGGACAGTTTGCGATGAATACCGGGGATAAAAATAGGGCTGCTGATTTCTTCCATAGAGCGCATAACGCTGCCCCGATGGATGCACATTATAAAGCTTCCGCCAAAACATATTATCTGAGGCTGGAATCCGGAAAATGACAGCTTACCTGACCATGCTGCGGCCTACCCAGTGGCTGAAGAATTTGATGCTGTTCTTTCCTCCCTTTCTGGCCGGTCAGATGTTGTTGTCGGGAGTCTTTAGCAGAGGGGTGGTGCCATTTTGCGCCTTTTGCCTGGTCTCCAGTGCCGGATATGTCTTCAATGATCTGTTGGATCGTGACAGAGATGCACATCATCCTCGGAAGTGCTTGCGACCGATCCCTTCCGGTGCTGCCAGTTTGCTTGGCGCAAGCATACTCTCTGCCATTCTGCTGCTGAGCGGTCTGCTGCTGGCAGGTTTCATATCTTCCCGCTTTTTTTTGATGCTGGCCGGTTACGCCGCTATTACCGCCTCTTATTCCTTGCTTCTTAAAACCATACCAGTCGTTGATCTCTTCTGTATTTCTGCCGGTTTTTTGATCCGTCTTCAGGCTGGAGGTGAGTTGTTTCATGTGCCAATATCGCCGTGGCTGTTTTTAACTGTTTTTTTGTTGGCCATCTTTCTCGGTACTGGTAAACGTGTAAGTGAGTCACACTCGTTGGGTACTATGGCCGGTGAACACCGCACAAGTCTGGCACACTATCCGCCCGGGTTTCTGGATGGCACTATGTATATGACCGGTGGGGCTGTATTGCTTACCTATGCAATGTACACGTTGAATAGACATACGCTCATATACAGCGTTCCACTCTGTCTCTTTGGATTACTTCGTTATATGTTTCTGGTTAGCTCAGGGAAGGGTGGGGATCCGGCTGAATCACTGCTGAAGGATTTGATGCTGTTTGTTGTTGGGCTGTTGTGGGTGATGATGGTGGCCTGGAGCATCTACCCATGAAACGGGTGTTTATTATTCTTGTTAACTGGAACGGCTGGCAGGATACAATTGAATGTTTGGAAAGTCTGCTGCTCCTGGAATACCCCGATTTCCGGATTGTTATCTGTGACAATGGTTCCGGCGATGATTCTTTGCAAAAGATTATACACTGGGCGGTTCGTCACGAAATAAGTTGTACTGAGTATCAGCGTAACGAGGCTGAGGCAGGCGGTTCACCGACTGCTGACCCACTGCTTACATTGATCCGCAACGACGAGAACCTGGGTTTTGCCGGTGGCAACAATGTTGGGCTGCGTTATGCGTTGGCACGCGGTGATGCTGAATATTGCTGGTTGTTGAACAATGATACGGTAGTGGAACCGGATGCCTTGAACCACCTGGTTATCAGAATGGAGATGCAGCCGAACATCGGGATATGCGGCTCCACAATCCGGTTGTATCATAATCACAAGCGGGTTCAGGCGCTGGGCGGAGGCCACTATTGCCGTTGGATCGGTCTTCCCTGGCACTACGGTCGTTTTACTCCGTGGAGCAAAACGATTAATCAGAGGCGGGCCGAGGCGCGGATGAACTATGTTGAGGGCGCTTCGATGCTTGTATCACGGAAGTTTCTTACTGAGGTTGGTCTGCTTTGTGAGGACTATTTTCTCTACTTTGAAGAGGCTGACTGGGCGATCCGGGCTAAAGGTCGCTTCGTGTTGGGATATGCGTCTCAGAGCATTGTGTATCATAAGGTTGGCGGCAGTATCGGCACCAGCAGTAATCCGGCTAAAATGAGTTATACCAGCGACTATTACAATATCAGGAACCGTCTTCTGTTTACCAGACGGTTCTATCCGGCGGCATTGCCGACTGTTTGGATGGTCATTGTCGGGGCTCTTCTGTTGCGTCTTTGCCTTGGTAAATGGGATAGGGTTGCGATGATCTTCCGGCTGCTGTTTAATAGAGATGACCAGCCTCACAGCGTAAAACCATGAGCGGCAACGGCAGGATATCGGTTGTCACGGTGGTCAAGAATGGCGTTTCCCATCTTGAAGAGACAATCCTGAGCGTCATTGAGATGAAGACTACCACAGATATTGACTATCTAATCATAGATGGCGGTTCAACAGATGGTACGACAGACATCATCAGAAAATACTCCGATCAAATTTCATACTGGATCAGTGAACCGGACAGCGGAATTTATGATGCGATGAACAAAGGATGGGCAGTTGCTGCGGAAAATAGTTTTATTCTGTTTCTCGGCGCCGGTGACAGAATCATCTCGCTTCCGGATACCACGAGTTTCCATAAAAATGATGTGGTGTATGGTGACGTCTTGCTGGGTGAGAAAACAGTTTTTAAATCCAGAGCGGACTTCCACCTGAATTTTTACAATTCGCTACATCATCAGGCGCTCTTGGTGAACAAGTCGTTTTATCCTTCTCCACCTTTCAACGGTTGTTACCGGATATACGCTGACTTTGATTTTAACCAGCGACTTAAAAAACTCGGGGCAAACTTTATCTATTCACCGGGTTTTATTGGATACGCCCACCCCGGTGGTGTTAGCGACCGTGGCTGTTTTTCAGAGTCATTAACTGTAATTTCAGCTAATTATGGCTTTATGTGGGCAACAGTGGCACTGTCAGGCTATTATGCAATGAAGCTATGCCCTGTTCTGAAACGATTTCGTCCCTTTTAGCAAGTCAGAGAAACATGTCGTTGCTATGGATAGCATCAGACGAACTCATAAGATGTTTTTGACAATAAAACTGATATGAGTCATGATGATTCTCAATGAATCAGCGGGAGGTTAATATTATATGCGTCAGATGACTTTGAGAGATATACCTGAAGAAATAGAGATGGTTGTACGAAACGAGGCAAGCAAGAAAGGTGTTAGCCTTAACAAGGCGTTTCTTACACTGCTTCGCAAGGGCACACAGCAGGCAGTAGTTCAATCACCCGCTGTAAACAGGCAGCGTAAAAGCCGCTTTTTACGTTTTTGCGGCATCTGGTCTGAAGAAGATACTGTTGAATTTGACACGGTACTCTTGGAACAACGTAAAATAGATAACGAGGCGTGGCAATGAAGCGAATACTCCTTGATACTTCGGCGTATTCGCATCTGATGCGTGGAAATAAGGATATTGCCAAATTGCTGGATGAAGCCGATGAAGTGTTTTTGCCTGCTATTGTTATTGGTGAATTGCTTGCCGGTTTTAAAAGTGGCTGCAGAGACCAACAGAATAAATCAGTTTTGCATGACTTTTTATCTGTAGAGAGTGTGGGGCTTCTTTGTATAGATGATGAGACTGCAGAACGGTATTCAGTAATTCATGCGTACCTTAAAAAAAGTGGAACTCCCATACCCACTAACGATATATGGATCGCTGCAAGTGCCATGCAGCATGGCTTGATATTAATTACATCGGATCAACACTTTTCAGTTTTACCTCAAATAGTATCTGAAATTATGTAAAAATAAGGTCCTTGTATGGCAGGCAGTTCTGTAAGAGGTTCAGAAAGAGAACATGATCAGAGATGAGATGGCACAACAGGAACTGCTGATCGAGCCGAACCGTCCGGTACTCCATTACTGGCGCGATGTCTGGCGATATCGGGAGCTGTTCTGGTTTCTTGTCTGGCGGGATATTCTCGTTCGTTACAAACAAACGGTGATTGGTGTTGCCTGGAGTGTTATCAGGCCGCTCGCAACCATGCTCGCCTTTACGGTAGTTTTTGGCCTATTGGCCAAACTGCCTTCCGAAGGAGTACCTTATCCGTTGCTGGTTTTTGCGGCGATGCTACCTTGGAATTTTTGTGCCAATGCCCTTTCTGAAAGTTCCGGCTCGCTGATCGGTAACGCCAACCTGCTTACCAAGGTTTATTTCCCCCGTATTATCATTCCTGTCAGCAGTATTATTGTCAGTTTGATAGATTTTGCCATTTCCTTGATAATCATGGCGTGTATCATGATGTGGTATGGGTATCTGCCGGACTGGCGGATTGTTACAGTGCCGATCTTTCTAATGCTGGCTTTTTTACCCGTAGCCGGCGCAGGTCTCTGGTTTTCTGCCTTAAACGTCAAGTATCGTGATTTCCGGTATGTTGTTCCCTTTATGCTCCAGTTCGGCCTGTATGTCTCCCCGGTCGGCTTTGCCAGCAGTATTGTTCCGGAAAAGTGGCGTTTGTTGTATGCACTGAATCCGATGGTAGGGGTGATTGACGGTTTCAGGTGGGCCTTATTAAACGGTAGTGTTGAACTGCACTGGCTGGGAATAGTTCTTTCAACTGTTCTGTCTCTGCTGCTGCTGGTATCCGGGCTCTGGTTTTTTAGAAGGACAGAGCGTATACTTGCAGATGTTATATAGTTTGCGTAATAATGCATGAAAAGGAGTTTATATGAAAAATACTTCTAAAATAAATAACACACCGTTGTCAGGATTGGATGAGACTGATCGAATGTTGGCAAAAATATCCAATGACTTTAAGAAAGTCTTGCGTGTAAAAGCTTTAGTTGGGAAAAAAACATTGAAGCTCGCACTGCAAAATGAAATGAACCATGTGCATGAAAACATGGAGCGACTCATACATGGAAAAGCCTAAGTTGCTTATTATAGCCGGGCCTAATGGTTCCGGCAAAACGACATTTACAAAATTGTTATTGGGCCACTATTGGTCTGCAGATTGTCTATTCATTAATCCTGATGAAATTGCACAAAACGAATTTGGTGATTGGAATTCGCAAGAATCAGTAATTAAAGCGGCTAATAGGGCTAAGGAACTACGCGAGCAATGCCTGTTTGACAAGAAAAGTATGGTTGTAGAGACCGTTCTCTCAACAGAAGAGAAAATAATATTTATTCGTAGAGCAAAAGAGGCTGGTTTTTTTGTAAGAGTCTTTTTTATTGGTACGGACAGCCCCGAAATAAATGCTTCCCGTGTTGTACGCAGAGTTATGGAAGGTGGACACGAAGTTCCTATTAACAAAATCATTAAAAGATATTTCAGCTCAATGCAGATGTGTGTATATGCTGCTGCACTTGCCGACAGGCTGTATGTAAATGATAACTCGGTTGACGGTTTGCCACCAGAACTGATCTTTAGAACCCGTGATGGTAGGCTCTATAAGAAGTATCCTGGGATTTCAAAGCACGATTGGGCAATAGAAATTTTCAAGCAGTTGCGTGGACGTAGGGTTTAATAAATGTCCACCGTCATCACAGTCCAAAACCTTGGCAAAAAATACACCATCTCTCACCAACAGCGCGAGGAGTATTCTTCTCTGCGTGATGTCATCACCAACAGTGCTTTTTCATTAGGAAGAAAGTTAATTCGCCCTTTCAGAAGTTCCCTTGAACCATTGCCACTTGCCCCTGCCTCCGAAGACTTCTGGGCACTTAAAGATGTCAACTTTGAAGTGAAACAAGGTGACCGGATCGGTATCATTGGCAGAAATGGTGCTGGAAAGTCTACGCTCCTCAAGACCCTGAGCCGAATCACTGAACCAACAACCGGCAGCATCAGGATCAAGGGGAGAGTGGCAAGTCTGCTGGAGGTGGGCACCGGTTTTCATCCGGAATTGACCGGCCGGGAAAATATTTTTCTGAACGGTGCTATCTTGGGAATGAGGCGGGAGGAGATCAGGAGGAAGTTTGATGAGATCGTTGATTTTGCCGAGATTGAACGGTTTCTCGACACACCGGTAAAACATTATTCATCCGGCATGTACGTCCGGTTGGCTTTTGCTGTGGCGGCTCATCTGGAACCGGAGATTCTGATTGTCGATGAAGTTCTGGCGGTGGGCGACGCACAATTTCAGAGAAAATGCCTCGGAAAAATGGAAGAGGTCGGACAGGAAGGACGCACGTTGCTTTTTGTGAGTCATCAACTTGGTGCCATACAAAAAATATGCACCCACTGTTTCCTGCTGGGAGATGGTACCGTCCAACGCTCGGGAAAAACGAGCGAGGTGGTTGAGGAATACCTGAGCGGATGCCGGCCGGGCACGGCACTGGCTTCGGTCCGCAAAGGGACCGGCACAGTCACTTTCGCGGATTTCCATGTCGGAGAGATCGATGGTAAGTTGAAAGAGCAGTTCTTTATGGGCGATACGATCTATGTGTACTTTTCGCTGGCCGGCCGGGAATCTCTGGCCACTATTGACGTGAGTCTGGAACTGCGTGATGTTTATGGAGATTCTGTTGCACACATATCAAACGAAGATGATGGGGCTGTTATATCCTGTAAGGGTGAAATGCGGAGTGATTTCTGTGTAGCTATCCCTGAATGTAGCCTTGCGCCAAAGAACTACTTCATTTCATTATGGGCCGGCAAGCTTGATGAAACGTATGATCACCTGATTGATTGTATTGAGATTACGGTGTTGCAAGGGGGGATACTGAGTCGGAAAAATCCGTATCCTGAACATATGAAATGCTATGTACCCTCACGGTGGTCTGAAGTTAATGGCTGACAGTACAATAAAAATATCTGCGGTGTTATGCACGATTAACGAGGATCATTATCTTGAAGAGTGCATGCGCTCACTGGCATGGGCTGATGAAATCATTCTGTGTGATATGGGTTCTACAGACCGTACCGTTGAAATAGCTCAAAATTATGGATGTACTATTTACAAAGTAGATAGGGTGCCGTATGTCGAATTGCTGCGTAAAAAGGCAATTGGCTTTTGTAATAACGACTTGATATGTTTTGTAGATCCTGATTTTATCCTTCCGGATGGTTTTGCCGATATTGTTCAACGGGAGTTTTTGCATTGCCAGGACATTGCCTGTCTGTACATGGCATATGTAAACCATTATAAAAATAGGCCAATTCGGCATGGTAGGTGGGGTACGGTAGGGTATTATCCAATCCTTTTTCATAAAGAAATGATAAAAATACTTCCTGTTCTGCACGGAGGATTTGAAATCACCGGTGGGATACAACGTTTTCTTCCCCAAGATATATATATTCGACATATGTGGGTACGAGATGAAGAACACTTCTACCAAAAGCATACAAGGTACCTTTGTCACGAGGGAGAAAGAAGAGTGGCTCTTGGCTGGAAACCGTCACTCCTGAGACAGTTTAAGTCCGTGCTGAAGCTGCTTAAGGTGTATATAACTGATGGATATAGGGATGGTACCATCGGTTTTGACTTGATGAAAAAATCAATCTGGTACGAACTTATTGCTGAACAAAAGCTCAAAGAAAGCTATATAACTCACTGTAAAACCTTATGAAGATAAGCATAGTAACTCCTTCTTACAATAAAGTAAAATATATCTCTGAGACGATTAAGAGTGTTATGTCTCAAAAAGGAAATTTTTATATTGAATATATTGTTATTGATAACTGCTCAGATGATGGAACAATACCAATTCTGAAAGAATACGAAGAGCTACTTGGCAACAACGCTTTTCCCGTCAGATGCCTGGGAGTATCCTTTCGGTGGTTGTCTGAGACCGATTCTGGGTTGTATCATGCGATTAACAAAGGTCTTTCAATGGCAACAGGTGACGTTTGTGCCTGGATCAATGCCGACGACATATATATCCCTGGCGCTTTGGCGTTGGTGGCACAAAGTTTTCTTCAGTTTCCGGACATTGCATGGCTGAAAGGGATTACTGCATATATTGATGATTCATCACTGCCGACTTCATCAGGTTGCTGCTATCTCTATAGCCAGGCGTGGCTTCACGATGGAACATACGGCAGAGAAGCATATTTCGTTCAGCAAGACAGTGTGTTTTGGCGTGCTGAGTTATGGCGGAAATGTGGTGTGACTCCTAGTAACATACGCTTGGCAGGTGATTACTGGCTATGGATACAATTCTCCCAATTTACCCCTCTTTATTCGATTAATCGAACCTTCAGCTGTTTTAGGAAATCCATCGGACAGCTGAGCGAGGATGTTAATTCCTATACGGAAGAATGTCGCATGATAGCGTATGGCACCATGAACTATGACCTATTTAAGCGGAAACTTTTCTTTTATATAGAAAGACTGTTTCCTGTCTGCGCAGGAAGCAACGTGCTGTACCGCCTTTTCTGGGCGCGCCGGACTCATCAGTATATTGATGCCACCGATCCACTGAAACTGGTGATGCGTACAACAAAGGGGTATTTCGTGGAAGGTGTTTGAGCTATGCCGCTTCTGTGTCCCATCTGTAGCTCAGAATATTGCCACGTCTGCTACGTTCTAAGTGACGACAGGCATGGCTACCCCGGCACATTCCCGCTGATAAGTTGTTATTCCTGTCGCCACCGTTTTCTGGAGGCTACGTTTGATCAGGCTCAGATAGTGGAACAGTATACCTGCTATTATCCGCGCCGCAGCTTCACGCTT
Source organism: Deltaproteobacteria bacterium (assembly GCA_019162745.1). GTDB lineage: Bacteria > Desulfobacterota > Desulfuromonadia > Geobacterales > Pseudopelobacteraceae > JACRCG01. Next base: position 79,047 of record JAFLLC010000029.1, read on the forward strand.
GAAGACTATCAGCCAAGCGTGGAGGTTCGTGGAATTGCCGCCTGGTTTAACGGTGCTTCGCGGTCAGCCTACAGCCGAGTTCCCCGGAATGTCCGGGTTCTGGATATAGGGTGCGGGTTTGGCGAAACAGTGGGTTATCACCAGGGGAGGGGATGCGAAGCCCACGGAATGGAAGCGGATGAAAATGTCCAGCGCGTAGCAGACCGATTCGGCCTGAATATCAAAACAGGAATGTTTGATCCCGAGGCATATGAGACAGATTACTTCGACTATGTTACTCTCGATCAGGTTCTGGAACACATGACCGACCCCTGCGCGGCACTGCTCGACATTAAAAGTGTGTTGAAGCCTGGCGGACGGATTATCATAAGCGCACCCAATGTCGAAGGGTGGGGGGCGCGCCTATTTCGCAAACGCTGGATTAATTGGCATGCGCCGTATCACCTCCACCATTTTTCCCGGCGGTCGTTGCGCCTGGCAGCTGAACAGGCCGGCCTTGTCCTGGAAAGAACAGAGACAATTACCGCCTCGGAGTGGCTCCATTATCAATGGGCCCACTTGGCAACATATCCGGAGAGTGGCGTCCCGTCGGTATACTGGACGCCGTCGGCAGAGCAGAGCCATGCCATCAGAGTAGTGCTGAAAGGATTGCTGCTCCTGCGTAGAACCGGGATCAATCACCTGATAACGCGGTTCTTTGATCTGTGCGGAACTGGCGACAATTGTCTGTATTTTTTGAGAAAACCATGACGGATCAGATCTACATCCTGTTGCCGGTGCATAATCGTAAAGAAGTTACCCGGCGTTTTGTAGCGTCACTGCAACGGCAGACATATTGCAATTATAACCTTGTCCTGATCGATGACGGCTCCACCGATGGCACCGCGGAAATGGTTGCTGAGGCAATTGCCGATTGTACTGTTATCAAGGGGGAAGGTCACTGGTGGTGGGGTGGGGCCCTGCAGCAGGGATATCTCTGGTTGAAGGGAGCGGATGTTGCTTCGACGTCCCTGGTTCTGATCATGAACGATGACACCGAGTTTGCCGACGACTTTTTGGAACTGGGAGCCTCTCTTCTTGATGATCGGGAAAAGGCGCTTCTCCTCGCCCACTGTTACAGTAAGCAGAATGGTAGCCTCATTGATGCGGGGGTTCATGTGGACTGGCGACGGTTTACCTTTGCACAGGCGGAAGCACCGGAAGACATCAACTGTTTCTCAACGAGGGGACTGTTTATGCGGGCGGGGGATCTTGCGGCAATCGGCGGCTTTTATCCGTTTCTGCTGCCGCATTACGGCTCCGATTATGAATTCACAATTAGGGCAGGCCGCCGGGGGATGAGCCTCATGACTCACCCGTCGTTATCCCTTGTCCTGGATGAAGAAACGACCGGTTATCAGTCCTTTGCTGCGGACAGCCGGAGAGAAAGCTTCCGCCGGCTCTTCTCCTGCCGGTCGGTTCATAATCCACTAGTATGGTGCAGTTTTGTCATGCTGGCCTGCCCCTGGCCATGGAAAATTGTTAATCTAGGGCGGATTGCCAGAGGGTTCATGCAGCATGTACGCGAAATTATCCGTGGAAACCCGACGTCAATTCCGGATGCGCGTTGACGGGGAAAGTCGTTCCTTAGAGTGTAACTATGCGTTTGATGATCATCACAAACTCGTATCCTTCGTATCTGGCGCATCTATATACTGCTCATCCGGAGCTGAACAGCCGTTCCTATACCGAGCAAAAGGCGGTTCTGGATAACGATTTCTTTGCCTGGTCTGACAGTTGGTCCGTAGCTATGGCTCCACTCGGATACAGTACGTGGGAAATAACCCCCAATGCTCTGTTTATGCAGAGAGCGTGGTGTCACGAGAACGGCCTGAAATTTGATCCGACCCTGTCTGGTTTAAGAAATACTGTGTTGGCCCAGGCGCAGCAATTTCGTCCCGAAATCATCTGGTTCAACGATTATGATGATAAACTGCTGGAAATGTTGCGATCCGGACTCCCATCGCTCAGCCTTGTCCTTGGCTGGGTAGGCAGCGCCATTCCACCAACGGAAGTCTGGCGCAGGATGGATTTGGTTCTTTCCTGCGCGCCGGAAGCGGTGGCTGCAATGGAGGACGCCGGAGTTACAGCGGAACATTTCCCACATAGCTTCGATCCAAGGATTAATAACCTGATTGAAGTACGGGAGAAGAACCGTGCCCTGTCGTTTGTCGGACACCTGATGCGACTCAGCCAGTTTCATCTGCAGCGGGAAGAACTTCTTGAAGCGTTGTCATCAGCTGTTCCATTGGACATATATACACCCAGTGCTGAATTTGGATGGCAGGAAGAGGTTAAAGGCCTTATAAAACTTGGACTAACCTATTGTGTTAGTTTGCTTCGAGTCTTTGGAGTTTCAGATCTTTATTTGAAAAGTTTGCCGATAATTGGAAGCGCAACAGACTGGGCTCCTCGATACGTTCGACCGACTAATCTCCGCTTGAAACCGTTTTTTCATCAGCCAGTTTTCGGGTTAGAGATGTATCAGGCGGTACAGGAATCTTTGGTAACGCTCAATATCCATGCTGACTCATCGCCGCACTTTGCTTCCAACATGCGTCTCTATGAGGCAACTGGAGTGGGAACCTGCCTGGTTACCGATTGGAAAAAAAATAGTGAAAATATATTTGCTCCTGATCAGGAAGTTGTTGTCTACAAGAATGCAGAGGAGTGCCGGGAAAAGGTGATGTGGTTACTTGATCATCCAAAGGAAGCTGCGGAAATTGCTCTGGCAGGCCAGAAGCGAACGCTACGAGAATACACATTTGCTCATCGGGCTGAGTTATTGCACCGGATTATAGGAAAAGCGTTGTCATCATGATATTATCGGCAGTTGTAAATACGATGCTGCGGGAACCGATTACTTGGTGCAGGCGCCTGATGACAGATAGGGATTATCGTACCCTTTTGTCTCTTCAGATGAAACTGGGAGGAATACCGCGGTTTACGGAGTGTCGGTTAAAACTATATGACTGGGAGTTGGTAATTCCTGATGCGGCCTCGTTTCTATCCACCTACGCCGAGATATTCGTCGAACAGATCTACAAGATCCGGTTTACCGGCGATTCGCCGTATATTCTGGATTTTGGAGCAAACATCGGTCTGAGTGTGCTCTATCTGAAGAAACTTTATCCAGATGCACGGATTACAGCCTATGAAGCTGATCCTCGCATCTTTTCTTACCTAGAGCAGAATATCAAAAGCAACGGTTACAGTGATGTGCTCCTTGTCAATAAGGCCGTTTGGCATGAAAATGCCGTTCTGCAGTTTAGTCCGGAGGGTGGTGATGGCGGCCGCGTTGCGTGGGATGGAGAGAATAGTACGGTTGAGGTGCAGGCTCAGAATATCCTGGATCTGCTGAAGGGGCGTACAGTAGATTTTTTAAAGATGGATATTGAAGGGGCGGAAGATTTGGTTTTGCCGGTATGTAAGGAATATCTCCATGCGGTTCGCAAAATATTCGTAGAGTATCATTCGCGGGCCGACGAGTGTCAACAGCTGGACAAAATTGTTTCGGTGCTGGCTGGCGCAGGATTTAGGCTGCACCTGCAGAGCGCTTTCTGTTCCCCGTCACCCTTCGCGGAACGTCGGGTCCATTCGGGCTATGACCTGCAGCTAAACATTTTCGGTTGGAGAGAAGATGATCTCTGAGCTCAATAAATTATTGACCCGGAAAATTAGTCCGGTGAATTTTCCGGACTTTTACAGGGTTGCACCGGTCAGCCCTATGTTTGGTCTGGATAGAGGTACTCCAATTGACCGATACTACATTGAAAAATTTCTGAAAGCTAATTCCGGATATATTGCCGGGCGAGTTCTTGAGGTGGGTAGCAGCCATTACAGTAAACGTTTTGGGAGTGCTGGGATAACCTGTGAGGTACTCCATGCACAAGAAGATAATCCAGATACGACGGTGGTCGGCGATCTGACAGACTGCGCCACTCTACCCGGAAATGCTATGGATTGTTTTATCTGTACTCAGACGCTGAATTTCATATTCGATGTAGGGAGAGCAGTCGAAGGAGTCCACCATGTCCTCAAACCGGGCGGAGTACTGTTAGCAACTGTGGCTGGCATCAGTCAGATCAGCCGCTATGATATGGAGCGCTGGGGCGATTATTGGCGTTTTACGACAGCTTCTCTTCAGAAACTGTTTGAACCTGTTTTCCCCGGTGTCGTTGAGATCGGCATTCATGGCAATTCGCTGGCTGCCTGTGCTTTCCTGCAGGGATTGGCGGTCGAGGACCTTCCAACTCCTAGTCTGCTTGATCAGAGCGACCCTGATTATCAACTGCTGCTGACAATTACCGCAAGAAAAGAGGTCTGATGCTCAATAACGCCCACCATCTGCTTCTTTCGCCATTCAGGACGACCAGGAAGTGGCTTGTGAACCGTTCCAACGCGCCGGTGATCACATTGTTGTACCACCGGGTTACTCGCCTTGAGTCGGATCCCCAGCAGTTGTCGGTAACACCGGAGAACTTTCGTTCCCAGATGCGCTATCTGAAAGACAATTTTCCAGTGGTTCGGCTGGACGCAGAGTGGTCAGGCATCGCGCGCCCCTCGGTTGCCGTGACCTTTGATGACGGCTATGCGGATAATGTGAACGAGGCGCTGCCGATTCTGGAGGAACTTGGCGTCCCGGCAACCTTCTTTATCTCCACCGGCTTTATCGGCTCACATCAGGAGTTCTGGTGGGATGATCTGGAGCGGATAATTCTTAAAAATGAAAATGTACCCACACGGTTCACGATTGAAACTGGAAGTGAAATGAGAGAATGGGCGACAAAATCAGCAGCGGAGCGTGCCAGACTATACCGTGATTTTCATGTCCTGATAAAAAAACTGACGCCCGAACAACGGGGACAACAGATGGCCTGGCTTCGTACCTGGGCAGATGTGGCAGAGCAGGGGCGAACAAGCCATCGGGTCGCGACGCTTGATGAAGTGAGGCGGCTAGCACAAAGTGAACTTGTGACCATTGGCGGGCATACGGTCAGCCATACTCGGTTATCAGCCCTTTCCGGTGATCGGCAGTGTGAGGAGATTACCGGCTCGGTTAGTCAGCTTGAAAGCTGGTGCGGACGCCAGGTGATTGTGTTCTCCTATCCCTTTGGTAGCCGAGATGACTTTACGGCAGAAACTATTGAAATATGCCGCCAGGCCGGTCTGTTCAGAGCAGTGGTGAACATTCCGGGACAATATCACCAGTGGACAGATCCGTATCAGATTCCCCGTAATATAGTCCGTAACTGGGAGCTACCGATGTTCAAACGTAAATGTGCCAGCTTTTGGCTGTCATGAAAGTCCTGTTCATAAATACTCACTATATGCACGGCGGAGCCGGTCGTGCCGCCGGCCGGTTGCAGATCGCCTTGAAAAACATCGGGGTGGATGTGAAACAGTTGGTACAAAACGGGTTTGGCGATAGACACGACTTAATAATTGGCCCTCTGAGCCCTCTGGATAAGGGGCTGGCCCTGTTGAAACCGGCTCTGGATACGTTGCCCCTCTACCTTTACAAAAAAAGAAGTGGCCTGCCGTTTTCCACGTCCTGTCTGCCTGATATTATCGTATCGAAGGTTAAGGAACTAAATCCGGATATTATCCATCTCCACTGGACGTGTACAGGGTTTGTCAAAATTGAAACGTTGAAAAAACTGAATAAACCACTTGTCTGGACACTCCATGACTCATGGCCGTTTACCGGCGGCTGCCATATTCCACTGGATTGCGTGGGCTATAAGGACAGATGCGGTATGTGCCCAACCCTTGGATCAACGTGTAACCGTGATCTCTCCCGCTGGATATGGAATAGGAAATCAAAGGCGTGGAGCGGTCTGGATATTAGTATTGTCACTCCTAGCAACTGGCTTGCCGAATGTGCTCAGTCAAGCTCGCTCTTCAAGGGAAAACGTGTTGAGGTGATTCCAAATGGGCTTGATCTGGGGGCGATACGCTGTGTCGATAAACGGTTGGCGAGGAACATGTTTTCTCTCGATCCGGACAAGAAGTACATTCTTTTCGGTGCGGTAAATGCGACAAGCGATAAAAACAAGGGGTTCCAGTACGTTGTAAGTGCCCTGAGAACAGTTGCACACGAGTTGGCGGCGCTTGACTGTGAACTGTTGGTGTTTGGGGGGTACGAACCGGTGGACTCTGCTGATTTCGGACTGAAAGTGCATTATGTCGGATATATGCATGATGAAGTGAGTATGAACCTGCTATATTCGGCGGCAGATGTATTTGTAGCCCCGTCCCTTCAGGAAAATCTTCCGAATACAATCATGGAAGCCATGGCGCACGGGGTCCCGACGGTGGCCTTCTCGGTCGGCGGGATTCCGGATCTTATTCATCACAAACAGAATGGGTATCTTGCTGGGCCTTATAATACTGCAGACCTCGCACAGGGACTTTTGTGGGTTTTATCAGGTAGCCCGTCATGGGAGTATCTCTCTCGCGCGGCCCGTGATACGATACAGGTAAAATTCAGCATCGATGATGTTGCCGGTAAGCATTATGATCTCTACAGCGAGATCGTGGGGAATTCCGGTGCGTAAGGGTGATCTCCTGAAATATCTTGACCCGCTTGCGGGGAGATTTCTGGCATAGCTTCTGCCGTGTCTGGTACTAGAGTCGGTTCATGATATTCGTACCATTCTTATTATTGAGCCTCATAAAACCCCGTCCTCTGGGCGGGGTCAGCGTCCGTTGGTTTTGCCTGTAGATTGCCCATCTGCTACACCTAGACTTGAGTTGTCTCCATAATTCAAATTAAAAGGAGCGGCAGATGAGCAGGTTTCAGAAGTTATCTCACGTACTATGGCACTGTCAATACCACATTGTTTGGGGGGGTGTGCGACAAATTTATGGGAGCCATTATCAAGCCGCCTCTCGATGCTCCCAGCAAAAACGCAGCAAAAACGGTGTCACCCATTAAAAGGCTGCTGTCAACGGCAAAAACGTTCCCTATGCAAGAAAAATAGATTTTTCAAGCCAAACTTTCTCTAGTCACCGACACCAATACCATTCCCGTTATTTCTATCTATTTCGATGTCAGCCTTTGCTGCACCAGTCACCCATCAGGATTAAGGCTTGTTGTTGAAGTAAAGGAAAAAGTGGGGTCAGGCTTTAAAGATTGAAACTATAGCAACTTGATGCTACTATTACCCCCATGGCTAGAAAACCCCGACTACATTATCCTGGCGCATTATATCATGTAATACTTCGTGGAAACGCCAGGCAGGACATATTTATTACCGATGAGGATCGCTATCGTTTTTACCTTTTTGTGCAAGAAGGTCTTGAACGATACGGACATCGCGTACATGCATTTTGCCTGATGACAAACCATATTCATATGGCAATTCAGGTTGCTAATGTGCCTTTATCACGTATCATGCAGAATCTTACCTTCCGCTATACTCGTTGGTTCAATTGGCGATTAAAAAGAAACGGCCATCTTTTTCAGGGTAGGTATAAAGCAATTCTTGTGGATGCCGACTCGTATCTTCTCGAGCTTGCTGCATACATACACCTTGAAAAAGTGGGGTCAGGCTTTAAAGGTTGAAAGTATAATAACTTGATGCTACTATTTCTCCTATGGCTCGAAAACCCCGACTACATTATTCTGGCGCATTATATCATGTAATTCTTCGCGGAAACGCCAGGCAGGACGTCTTTATCACCGATGAGGATCGTTATCGTTTTTACCTTTTTGTGCAAGAAGGTCTTGAACGATACGGACATCGCGTACATGCATTTTGCCTGATGACAAACCATATTCATATGGCAATTCAGGTTGCTAATGTGCCTTTATCACGTATCATGCAGAATCTTACCTTCCGCTATACTCGTTGGTTCAATTGGCGATTAAAAAGAAACGGCCATCTTTTTCAGGGTAGGTATAAAGCAATTCTTGTGGATGCCGACTCGTATCTTCTCGAACTTGCTGCATACATTCACCTTAACCCGGCCCGTGCTGCAATGGTTGAAAAGGCTGAAGATTATGAGTGGAGCAGCCACAAGGTATATTGCGGCACAGAGCAGATCGCATGGCTGAACACGGAATATATCCTCTCTCACTTTTCGGCGGATCATTCTATTGCGAGCAAACTGTTTTCCCGATACGTTTCTGATCGCAGTAATGACGGTCATCGGGAAGAATTTTACGGTAAAGCCAGTCTGGACAGCCGTGTTATGGGTGAAGACAACTTTGTTGAAAATATGCTTGCACAAAACGAGGAGCTTCAATCTCGTAAACCTTCGCTTGAACAGGTGCTTGAAGCGGTTCTGAGGATTTACAATTTGAAAGAGGAAGATCTGGCTTCAAAAGGACAAAAACGGCAGCCATCCGAAGCACGCAGCATGGCGGCGTGGGCAGTTCTGGAGCTTACTGATGCAACTCTGACTGAATTGGCAACCAGAATGAACAGGGACGTTTCGACAATGAGCGCTGCGGCAGCACGTTTTGAAACGTGTCGACAAAGCAATATGGACTGGGCAAAGAAGCTGGAAATGTTCCGGCGGGAACTTGATCTTGTTCCACCTCAGTCGGAATCTGACTTTCAGGCGGTTTGAACCCGGTGGAATAATCACATATCAGCTCCATCCCTGGTTTTGGGTGAAACGTAAGCGGCAAAATTTAAACCTACGCGGCTTTTTTCATGTCATCACTGCTCCATCCTTTACATGCAAGAGCTACCACACGGGGTACCGGCCTGGCTCCGGTGCGGTATTGGCTGATGGTACGGCGGGAAAGTCCAATGGCTTTGGCCGCTTCAGCAAGAGAAAGTGCGTGGCTGTCCTGCCACTGGCGAAAGCGGACATTTTCAATCATGTCGGATTGTTCAAGAGATAGCTCAAAAAAACGGTCGCAATCAAGAGACATGCCGCAGTTCCATTCCAGGGTAAAGCCCCAATCGACAATCTGGGCAGTGGCACACTCCTCGGCGGATTCCAGCGGTGCAAAGGCCGGATAGTTTTTTATTACATCACGCATGGAAACGGTTGCTGTTCTTCCATCAGTAAAGGTTGCGGAAACAACAAGATCAGGAAGGACGGTCACGCTCTGTAGTCGGGGTGTCTGTTTTTTCATTTCTTACCTCTTTTCTGGGTTTCCCATCGCTTGCCAGGCTGCCAGTACGATGGAACTGTTATCGGCGACCCATGCAGCAGCTTCGGCAAGAACACGGGATGGGACACCGGAGTTGATTACGGTGCCGTCAAGGAATAGTATGGCTTTACCGTCAGGATGAAGCAGGTGGACATGCACCGGCGGATGTTCCGCCCCTTGCACTTTAAGTATCCACCCATTGCCGGTAAGTATTTTTCCCATGTGAAAAATAATAGAGAAATTATTTCTCTATGTCAATATACTTCGAACAGCAACAATAAATACGTTTCGACAATGAGCATCGCGGCTGCACGTTTTGATAAGCGTCGGCAAAGCAATGTGGACTGGGCAAAGAGGCTGAAAATGTTACGGCAGGAACTTGATCTTACAACCTTGCAAGCCTGACACCAGGTTTCCACATCATCTTTACCCCATTTTCCGGCCAAGGTTATTGTGATTTATATTCAGCGCCATCTTTTTTTTAAACCTGCCAAGTTTGTAGCTACCGGGTTACAATATGAACAATTTATGGTTGATATTTAGCCACTGAATGGTTAATATACCACCATGATAACAAGAAATATTACCCCTAAAATTATTGAAGCCCTTTCTGATACTCCTGTCGTCATGCTAAACGGAGCGAGGCAGACCGGGAAAAGTACCCTGGCAAAAGCCATCATTAACCAAAAGCATATTGGACGCTATGTAACTTTGGATGATGCTACTGTGCTTGCTGCGGCAAAGCATGATCCTGTGGGGTTTCTTTCCGGGTTGGGCGAATCTGTTGTGATTGATGAGATTCAACGTGCGCCGGAGCTTTTTGTTGCTATCAAGGCTGATGTTGATCAGAATCGCAAACCTGGGCGCTATCTGCTTACCGGGTCGGCAAACGTACTTCTTCTGCCTCGTCTTTCGGAATCTTTGGCAGGCAGGATGGAGATATTTACCTTATGGCCGCTGTCTCAAGGTGAGTTTTCGGGTGTCAGGGAAAGATTTATTGATACTCTGTTTTCTGAAAACGTACCCACTCAAGTATTGAACAGTGGTGATAACGATGCAACCCTCATTGAAAGAGCCATAAGGGGAGGGTATCCGGAGGCTGCTGCGAGAACTTCAGAGTCACGTCGTCGTGCCTGGTTCGAATCCTATATCACCACTATTTTGCAGCGTGATGTGCGTGACATAGCTAATATTGACGGTCTTGCCGCAATGCCGCGTCTGCTTGCCATGCTTGCAACCAGATCTCCATCGCTGCTAAATTATTCGGAACTTTCAAGAACGACCGGTCTTCCCCAAAGTACGTTGAAGCGCTATATGTCCCTTTTTGAAATGATATTTCTGATTGATCATCTTCCTGCCTGGTATTCATACCTCGGGAAGAGGCTTGTTAAAACCTCCAAGCTGATTATGAGTGACACCGGTCTACTGACAACATTGCTTGCAGTTGATGCCGTCAGGCTTGAAAACACGCCGTTATGCGGCGCTGTAGTAGAAAACTTTGTGATAATGGAGCTGAAAAAACAGATTTCATGGAGTGATACAAAACCTGCGATGCTCCATTTTCGTACACAGGCAGGGCAGGAGGTTGACGTTGTTCTTGAAGATCGTGCCGGAAGGATTATCGGCATAGAAATTAAATCGGCAAAGAGCGTTGGCGGTCAGGATTTCCGTGGACTACATGCTCTTGCTGAAGCTGCTGGAAACCAGTTTCTCAGAGGTATTGTACTGTACGGTGGCAGCGAAATCGTATCCTTTGGCAGTAACCTTCTTGCTATGCCTATCAGCTCTTTGTGGGACAGAAATTAAGCGCAACCCGAGATTATGAATGGTATTGAGATTTGTTCCGGAATCAGAATTCCGTTGTGGCGGTTTGGATCTTTGTATTGAAAGGCCGTAAACATCTATGAAAATTATCATCCTTGGTGCCGGTCCCTGTGGTCTGGGCGCTGCCCATCATCTCAACAAGCTTGGCCATATTGACTGGCAACTTTTTGAACGCAACGATCATGTCGGCGGTCTGTCCGCTTCATTTCGTGATGACAACAGCTTCACCTGGGATGTTGGCGGTCATGTTCTCTTCTCCCATTATGATTATTTTGACAAAGCTGTTGCTGAATCACTTGGAGATAACTACTTCGAGCATCAGCGGGAAAGCTGGATCCGTATCCTGCAATGTTGGGTGCCATATCCTTTTCAGAACAATGTCAGATATCTTCCAGATGATGCGCTCCGTGAATGTGTCTCCGGATTGCGAGAGTTGTCAGGTTCTCCTGACAAAACGACAAACTTCAGGGATTGGATGAATACGGTCTTCGGCTGCGGTATCGTCAAGTACTTCATGGAACCCTACAACAGTAAGGTATGGAGCGTGCCCGCTTAAATACATGAGTAAAGGGTGGATCGCCGAGCGGGTGAGTGTGGTCGATCTTGATCGTATTGAACGCAATATTGCTGAGCAGCGCGATGATTTGGGCTGGGGGCCGAATAACATCTTCAAGTTTCCGAAATATGGTGGTACGGGTGCTATTTACGAAGGTATTGCTAAGCCACTACTTGAAAAAATTCATCTGCAGCATGAGATGATGGAGATAAATCTGGAGCAGAAGACAGTGGCTTTTTCCAATGGAAGGCTCGAACGGTATGATGTCCTAATCAATACATCACCACTTGACCTTCTTGTGGCAAAATGTCGTAATATTCCAGAGTCGATAGCAGATGCTGCTGGTAATCTGATTCACAATGGTGGCCTGATCGCCGGACTTGGATTTGAAGGCAAGCGTGATGACTCAAAATGCTGGATGTATTTCCCTGAAAACAATTCACCCTTTTATCGTGTCACCAACTTTCACAACTATTCCCGTTTCAATGTCCCTGATGGCGATGCAGAGCGGTATTTTTCGCTCATGTGCGAGACGACCTATTCGTCACATAAGCCTGAAGATAAAACAAGAATTGTTGAATCTACAATCCAGGGGCTTGTGAACAGTGGCATGATTGATGAGGGGCAAAAGGCATACATTGCAAGTCGTTACCTTATCGATATTCCGTATTCCTATCCGGTGCCGACGTTAGGGCGTGACAAGTCACTTGCCACAATTCAGCCGTACCTTGAATCCAGATCAGTCTATTCCCGGGGCCGTTTCGGCGCCTGGAAATACGAGGTTGGCAATATGGACCATTCCTTTATGCAGGGGGTAGAGGTGGTTGAGCGGTTGTTGAAGGGCACAGACGAAAGTACATTGTTAGGTGCCGCAGGGTGAATATCAAGGCTATGAAACTGTTTGACTCCGCCATTGGCCGGACTGCGGCGTCCGTTATCCCTGAACCGGAGCAAAGAGAACCTCACTCAATGCTCACATCCGTCCTACTCATCCGCCCCGGCGGCATTGGTGATGCGGTACTGCTTGCGCCTGCCATCAGTTCAGTAAAAAAGGCATACCACCAAGCTCGGATTACCATTCTTGCCGAGCGCCGCAATGCAGGAGTATTTTCAATAGTTCCGGGAGTAGATGAAGTTCTCTGCTATGACTGTCCGCGAGAGTTACTACAGGTCATGCGCTGCAGTTACGATGTGGTGATTGATACTGAGCAGTGTCATCGGTTGTCGGCCGTGGTGGCGCGGTTTGCAGCGGCACCGGTCAAAATCGGCTTCGATACCAACGAGCGCCGACGGATGTTTACCCATTCGATTCCTTATTCGCATAATGATTATGAAACGCTCAGCTTTATTAACCTCCTGAAGCCGCTGGGGATCGAAGCGGGGGGAGTGGAGACAGAGATTCCATTTCTGTCTGTTCCAGATGCAGCCTCTGCAAAAATTGCTGGTCTGCTGGAATCACTGAATAATGAGCCATTTGTGACATTTTTTCCTGGTGCCAGTATTGCGGAGAGGCGCTGGGGTGCGGATCGTTTCCGGCAGGTGGCTGAAGTGCTGTCAGCTTTTGGCATCAGGACGGTTGTCGTGGGGGGAAAAGAAGATCGTCGGCAGGGCGAGGTGATCGCCGACGGAGGATTGGGGCTTAATCTTGCCGGTTTGACTTCGTTATCTGAAACCGCTGCCGTGATTCAAAAGAGTTCTCTATTGCTGAGTGGTGACTCCGGGGTGCTGCACATTGCCGTTGGTCTTGGAGTACCGACGGTATCTCTTTTCGGACCTGGAAGGGTAAAAAAATGGGCTCCGCGTGGGGATCGTCACATCGTGATCAACAAGGAATTGTCCTGCTCTCCCTGTACCACGTTTGGAACAACGCCACCCTGCTTGAATGAAACCAGATGCATGAGTGATATTACCGTTGATGAAGTAGTTAATGCCGTCACAATGCTGTTAACCAGCGTGGGAGCCATGCCGTCCCAGTGTTGCAAACGGGATTGGATTGAAATAAAGTGTAAGTCTTGATCATTTTCCCCTTCGATTATTCTACTCATTAAGAAGCCTTCTGTTGCTAAATAGTATGAAAAATAGTATTACTTAAATATGAATAGTTGGAGGTGGTCATGTACAAAACAGTATCAGAAATTGATCGCGTCACCATTTCTCTTCCCCATGCCATTGCCTGTGAAATTGAGACATTGCGAGCTCAGCTGAATATATCACGATCAGAGATATTCAGGCTGGCAGTAGAGCGGTTTATTGAAGAACAACAGCGGAGCCGATTGCAGACAATTGCTGCTGAAATGTCAGAAGAGTATCGTTCCAACCGTGAGCTGGTTGTCTGTACGGCTATTGATGCTGAGGATTTCGCATGATGCAGTGTGAAATATGGCTGGTCAATCTTGACCCGACTGTTGGTGCCGAAATAAAAAAGAACCGCCCTTGCGTTATTATAAGTGATAATGCCATTGGTGCCCTGCCGCTTAAGATTATTGCCCCCCTTACTGACTTTAAGGAACGCTATCGCGTTGTCCCATGGATGGTTGTTCTTGAACCGGACTCTCACAACAATCTTTCAAAAACATCAGCACTTGATCTGTTCCAAGTGAGATGTGTCGCTGAAGAAAGACTGATTCGCAGAATAGGCAGAATTGATGAAGGTGCCCTTCTTAAAGCCAAGTCAGCACTAAAAAAAGTTTTTGGGATCAGGTAAATGTTCCGTATAGTTACTACTCTTCTGCTTTTTCTCCTGATTTCAACGTTCTGCTCACCCGCCCTGTCTTTTACCTGCCCAGAAATTACCACAGTTGAAGCCAACCAACAGATGATCTCTTTGGGAAACGATATCCGTCACCATAATCGGCTTTATTATGAGAAGGCACAACCGGCTATCAGTGATGCGGACTATGACCGGTTGTTTGCGAAGCTGGTCCGGCTTGAGGGATGCTTTCCGGCGATGGTCGCTGCAGATTCGCCTACCAGTACAGTGGGCAGCGGTACGGGAGGTGGAACGCTGAAGGTGAAGCATGAGCAGCCAATGCTCAGCTTGTCATCTTCAACCGGTTCGGAGGCGGTACGAGCGCTGTTTAAAAGGATTGCAACGGCCGGAAAAGTGCCGTTGCTGGTACAGCCGAAGGTTGACGGGCTGCCGGTGGAACTGACTTATGTTGCCGGCCGGCTGGTTTCTGCGTCGACGCGCGGGGATGGTCGTGTCGGCGAGGATGTGACGGAACGGGTTCGTGGAATCCATGGTATTCCGCATCTGTTGACCGGTATGTTTCCAGATCGGGTGGTGGTTCGTGGCGAAGTCTATGCGGATCTGCAACTGCTTCAAAGCTATGGGAAGGGGGCCGGAGCGGAAAAGTATGCTACCCCGCGTCATGCCGCAGCGGGAGTGTTAAAAGCGCAAAAACAAGATCCAGCGGCGGTGGCAATCCTGCGTCTGTTCCCCTTTGAACTGGTGACCACCGGACAGGTACGCTCCGACCTGTCGGCACTGCAGTTGCTATATGATTGGGGATTTACGGTTTCTTTTGAACATACCAAACAGGTGAAAAAATTTTCTGAAGTGCAGGCCGTTTACCGGACATACCTGGCTAATCGTGATCAACAGCCATTTGCCATGGACGGGATTGTGGTGAAAGTGGATGATCTGTCTCTTCGCCTCCGGTTGGGGGAGGGGGAACGTGCGCCTTTCTGGGCGGCGGCTTGGAAATATCCGCCGGATACGGCCATGACCCGGGTACTTGAGATCCGCTGGACAGTAGGTCGTACCGGCCGCCGAACTCCAATAGCCGAGGTGAAACCGGTGCGCCTTGGCGGTGTGCAGGTTTCACGGGTTTCGCTGCATAGCGCTGCCGAAATTGCCAGGCTTGATATTGCGGCCGGGGATCAGATAGTGATCGCGCTGGTGGGAGATGTTATTCCTCAGGTACAGGAGGTGGTTGGGAGAGTCCCACGGAAATTCGTTACCGGATCAGCTACGAGAGAGGTTCCGGAGTCTTCCCTGGATGCGTGTCTGCGCGATTCACCCGTATGCCGGGATCAGTTCCTGAGTAAAACAGCTTATTTTACGTCGAAGTCAGGGCTTAATATTGATGGCTTGGGGCGAGGGCGTCTGCAAAAGTTGGTTGAGGCGGGTCTGGTTACTGATATCCCCTCATTATTTTTATTGAAAGAAGAGGCGGTGGCTGCTGTTCCGGGGTTTGGTATGAAAACGGCGCGGCATCTGACGGTGGCAATCCGTGCCGCCAGTCACCCCGATTCTTTTCAACTTGCTGCCGCACTTGGTGTCCAAGGTGTCGGGCTGAAGTCGATACAGCGGTTGGCACGACGGTTTATCTCACTGGATAAGCTGCTGGCGGTTGAGGATGATCAACTGGCCGCTCTTGCTGCTACTGATAGACGTGCAGCAAGAGCCCTTCGCACGTTCTTTAAGTCACCAGGAGGACAAGAGCTGCTGATAAAATTCCGTATATTGGAAATTCTGTAGGATTACTCCTCGATCCTCGGAAAGAGCGCCTCGGCCTTTGTTACCGTCGTTCCCCCTTTCAAACCGCCCCAAACAAGCCCCTCTTTAGAGACAGTTTCATTCCACCCCAAAGATGCCAGTGCCTTTTCCGATGTTGTCGGTAGAAAAGCAGATAAGATGCATTGTGTGACGCGCTGCGATTCGAGCAGGGTGTACATGACCGTGGCAAGGCGCTCGCTGGCGGCCGGATCTTTGGCCAGTGTCCAGGGGGCGGTCTCATCGATGTATTTGTTGCCGGCGGAGATGACCTCCCATATTGCCTGTAGTGCCTTGCTGAAGGCCAGCTCATCGATAAATTTATCGACAATCGCTACCATCTCCTCAGTTTTAATCTTCAGAGCCTGATCGATTTCCGCCATTTCACCAGCAGCAGGAAGGATGCCGGCAAAGTATTTAACCGCCATGGCGGTTGAGCGGCTGAGCAGGTTGCCGATGTCGTTGGCCAGGTCGGAGTTGATCCGCTGAACGAGGGCGGTGTGGGAAAAATCGCCATCCAGGCCGAAAGGTACTTCGCGCAACAGGAAGTATCTGACGGCGTCTACGCCGTATTTGTCGATCAGCATGTTCGGTTCGACGACGTTCTGCAAGCTCTTGCTCATCTTCTGCCCTTCAACCGTCCACCAGCCGTGGGCAAAGACCTTCTTCGGGAGCGGCAGTCCGGCTGCCATCAGAAAGGTCGGCCAGTAAACGGCGTGGAAACGGAGGATATCCTTGCCGAGCAGGTGGACATCGACCGGCCAGTAGCGGCCGTAGTTGCCGGACTCATCTGGATAGCCGAGAGCGGTGATGTAGTTGGTCAGGGCATCGAACCAGACGTAGATGATGTGACGGTCGTTTCCTGGTACCGGGATGCCCCAGGAAAAGGTGGTGCGGGACACCGACAGGTCGCGCAGCCCTTCCTTGATAAAGGAGATGATCTCGTTGCGCTTGCTCTTGGGCTGGATGAAGTCCGGATTGGCTTCAATATGGGCCACCAGCTGCTCCTGATATTTGCTCATGCGGAAGAAATATGATTCCTCCTTTAGCTTGTCTACCGGACGGTTGCAGTCGGGGCAGCGTCCTTCGTTCAGCTGGGTCTCGGTCCAGAAAGTTTCACAGGGGGTGCAGTACCAATCTTCATACTCGCCGAGGTAGATGTCCCCCTTGTCGAGAATGTCTTTAAATATTCTGCTGACGCCGTTTTTGTGGCGTTCCTGAGTCGTGCGGATAAAGTCGTTATTGGAGATCCCCAGCCGCTCCCAGAGTGCCTGAAAACGCTTGACCACTCGATCAGCCAGTTCCAACGGCGTTTCTCCTGCGGCTGTAGCGGCTTTTTCCACCTTCTGACCATGTTCATCGCTGCCGGTCAGGAAATAGACGTCGTACCCCATCAGGCGTTTGTAGCGTGCCAGGACATCGCCGGCAACAGTGGTATAGGCATGACCGATATGCGGCACATCATTCACATAATAGATCGGGGTGGTTACATAAAAGGTCGGTTTCATATCAGGCTCCTGATGATGGTGTCGGTGTGCCGCTGTCCGGTGTGGACCCGGATGGCTTGCGATTGGCATGTTTGCGGGACCGGTGTTTCTTGCGCGGTAGTCCGGTTTTAGGTGCATCAGTTGGAGTTGTGTCAGTCGTGTTTTCCTGGCGGACTGGTTGCGCAGGAGCTGCTTTTGCGTTGCTTTCCGCTTGAGTATATGATTCGAGGGAAGTTTTTTCCTGCTTGCGGCGCTGATCGGGGCGCCTTTCGCGGGGGCGCTGGGGTGCCCGTAATGGTGCCGGAGCTGCAGCAGCAACCGGAACTGCGGCGGGAGCGCCATCACCAAGGATTTCATCACGTTTGATGACGATTATCTTGTTGTCGTCAAGTTTGAGCGTGATGTTTCCGGTCAGGATATTGACTTTATCAACCACTCCGACCGCGGTGACGGTGCGGACCCGTTTTCCTGATTTCGGGAAGTTTTTGCGCAGACAGCAATAGGTCTCATATTCATAATCAAGGCAGCAGAGCAGCCGCCCGCATTGCCCCGATATCTTGTTCGGATTCAAGGCCAGATTCTGCTCTTTGGCCATCTTGACGGAAACCGGCTGGAATTCTCTCAGGAAAGAGCTGCAGCAGAGTTCGCGGCCGCAGATCCCGATACCGCCGGTCATTTTGGCTTCATCGCGCACCCCGATCTGACGCATTTCGATACGGGTATGAAAAGAGTGGGCGAGATCTTTTACCAGGTCACGGAAATCAACCCGGCCATCAGCAGTAAAGAAAAAAACCGCCTTGCTGCTATCGAACTGATATTCGACACGTACCAGTTTCATCGGCATGGTGCGTTCGATAATCCGGTTGACGCAGAAGCGGTACGCCTCCTGTTCTTTCTGGGAAATACGCTCAACTGTCGCCATGTCTTCGGCGGTAGCCTTGCGCTTGACAAGCGCCAGAGAACCGGTCGCGCCGTCCTCTTTTTCTACCGGCGGTTTGACCAGCTGTCCGACTCCTACACCCCGCTCTGTTTCAACAACAACGTGGTCTCCCTTGGCAAGATCAAGGGAGCCGGCGTCAAAATCAAACATCTTGCCGGCTTTGGTAAATTGAATGGTTACGATATGTGACAAAAAGACCTCCTGAAAGTAGTATCTCTATTCCCGGGTTACCTGCTGCCAGCCATGGTCATAAACAGATGATCCAGAGCCAGCTTGGGATTTGCATTGCGCTGGACATCTCGTTTGGTTTCATAGATCCGTTCCAGCAGCGCAAGGTTACGAGGCAGCGATCGCCTGGTTGCGATGGATTCGATCGCTGGTCTGACTGAGCGGTTGACAATTTCTCCGCTCCCCGCTCCGAGATGAACCGCATCACGATAGAAAGAGAGCAGCATGTCGAGCAGTTCGAGTGTCGTGTCCCGGTTGCCGGACAGCTCCTCGGCGGCATCAAAAACGGTTGATATCTGGTGAATATTCAGCTGTGATACTCTGGACAATACTGCTTCACGTCGCGCAACCAGTGATTCGTTGTCCAGTTCCAAAGCCCTCTGCAGACTCCCTCCCGACATCGGTGCAACAAGCGCGGCAGCATCAGGCGCCATTCCGCTCCGCTGGAGGAGTAACAGCAAGTGTTCGGGAGAAAGCGGCGCAAATCTGATCAGTTGACAGCGGGAACGGACCGTTGGCAGCAGCAGTCCGGCATTTTCGGTCAGCAGTATAATCAGGGCATTGCCGGGCGGCTCTTCCAATGTTTTCAGCAGGGAGTTGGCAGCGCTCACGCTCATCCGTTCGGCCGGGTCAATTATACAAGCCTTGCGGGGGGCTTCGTAAGGGCGTAAAGACAGGTCGTGCTGCATCTCCCGCAACTGCTCGATGCTGATGTCGCGTTTATCCGGCAATGGTGCGATCAGATGTATATCAGGATGGTTGCCGCCGTTAATTTTACGGCATGAAGGGCAGGCCCCGCAGGCATCATCCGGCAGAACTGTGCAGAAAAGAGCCTGAATCAGTGCTGATGCTGTCTTTTTCCGCCCGCATCCGGGCACACCTTCAAACAGGTAGGAGTGAGCGGTTTTACCGCTCCGCAGTGAGCGGCGCAGAACCTCAATGATTCGATCATGTCCGGAGATGTCAGCAAAAGGCACTCGCGGCCTCCGGAATCCGTGCCAACAGTTGTGTGGAAATGGTGGAAAATATCTCTTCAATTGTAGCAGCGCCGTTGATAACCAAAAAACGGTTTGGCTCGTCAGCCGCCAACTGCAGGTACCCGGCGCGGACTTTCTGATGGAAGGGGAGTGACTCCAGTTCAAAGCGTTCCTCACGTGGTCCGCTACTCGCCTCGATTCTGCGCCTTGCCCGCTCCAGGCCGATGCGTGGGTCACAATCGACAAGAACCGTCAGGTCGGGTGAAATCCCCTGGCACGCCTGAAGATTAAGGGTGTCTATAACGCCCCGATCGATGCCACGCCCGAAGCTCTGATATGCCACCGTCGCATCACTGAAACGGTCACAGAGCACTATATCTCCAGTATTCAAGGCCGGAATGATGACCTCGCTGACATGCTGGGCTCTGGCGGCAGCATACAGCATCAGTTCTGCCAGAGGAGAAAGAGCGCGGTTCTCGGCATCAAGCAGGATTGAGCGGATTTTATCAGCAATCGGACAGCCGCCCGGTTCGCGGGTCAGAACCGTGTCTATACCGTGAGCCGAGAGAAACTCTGACAGCAGCTTGATCTGGGTGGTTTTACCGCACCCTTCAACGCCTTCAAATGTAATGAAATAACCCACGTGCATCACCTTGATCTGCAGAGTTGATTCTACGGCTAAATTAAATGCAGGATTATAGGCAAGCGCCCCTGAATTATCAACCTAAATTCCCACTCTTCTCCTTCTTTCAATGACTTTCGGTTGCCAAAAACTGATATGGTGGCTATAGTCATAGTGTTTTGAGGTGTTCTATGACTATCAATGTTCATCAACTAGAGCAACAGCTCCAATACCCGTTTCGTGATCAGAGCCTTCTCCTTCAAGCGCTGACGCACCCATCTTATCTGCATGAAGTCGGTGGAAACGATGGGGGGGACTACCAGCGCCTTGAATTTCTGGGTGATGCGGTATTAGGTCTGTTGTTGGCTGAAATGCTGTATATCCGTTATCCGGATTGGGATGAGGGTGCACTGTCGCAATTGCGCTCCCGCCTGGCTGGTCAGGATTTATTGGCCGATCGGGCAAGGAAGTTGGGAATCGGCAGCTTTATCCTGCTCGGGCGTGGTGAGGAACAGAGTGCCGGTCGGGAGAAGGATTCGATTCTTGCCGATGTCATGGAGGCTCTGATTGCTGCTCTGTATCAGGATGGCGGTCTTCAGGCAGCGCGGGCTCTGGTTGAACTGATGTTTGAAGAGTTGGCGGCCGCTCCGGAGTCGCTTGTTTTGGGACGTGATTTTAAGAGTGAACTGCAGGAATATCTATCATCAAGCGGCTATCCTGCCCCGGAATATCGTCTGCTGGAGGAGTCCGGTCCGCCTCACGACCGTTCTTTTGTTTTTCAGATTATGGTCGGCGACAAGAGTGCCGGAGTTGGTCAGGGAAAATCGAAGAAAATTGCCCAGCAGACTGCTGCTGCCGAGGCTCTTGATAAACTTCAGTCGGCTGCCGGTCAGATCGTGTGAAACTGGTTACCGTTCCCTTCTTCATCAGTCATCAGGGGTGTCCGCACACCTGCATTTTTTGCGATCAACGTGCGATTTCCGGTGCAAACGGCACTCTTCCAACCGCCGGGCAGATAACTGCTAAAATTGATCTCTGGAGGTCGGCAGCGGGGGGGCGCTCTCTGGAGATCGCTTTTTTCGGCGGCACCTTTACCGCCCTCTCGCAAAAAATCCAGGAAGAACTGCTGGCTCCATTGCAGCCGTTACTGGAGGCCGGCACGCTTGATTCGGTGCGAATCTCGACCCGTCCTGACTGTATAGATTCTGGTCATGTAGCGTGGCTGGCGGATATGGGCGTGCGTACGATAGAGCTGGGGGTGCAGTCTATGGACGACACTGTCCTGGCGGCATCCGGGCGCGGCCATTCAGCCGCAGAATCACTCGACGCTATCAGCTGTATCAAAAGCCTGGGGCTTCGCGCTGGAGCCCAGCTTATGCCGGGGCTGCCGGGTGATACACCGTCTTCCTCGCTTGCTTCACTGGAGCAGGTCATTTCCGCTGGTGCAGATTTTATCCGCATCTATCCGACTGTTGTGCTGCAGGGGACAGAATTGGCGCGGCGTTATGCGGTTGGTGACTTCACCCCTTTATCTCTTGGTCGTGGTGTATCTCTTTGCAAACTGCTTCTGCAGCGTGCCATGCAGGCGGGCATACCGGTTATCCGCATTGGACTGCAGGCCGATGAGGGGCTTAATGCTGAAAGTATATTGGCCGGTTGCTGGCATCCAGCCTTGGGGCAGCTGGTCCGTTCGCAGCTTTATGCGGATCTTGTCAGCCGTTTTGTACCGCCCGGCCAGCAGGTGACGGTGTATTGTCATCCGGCGCGGCTCTCTGATGTCGTGGGGTTGAAGCGGAGCGGCCTGCAGAGTCAGACCGAGCGAGGGGTAAGTATGCGGGTTGCTCCAGACGTCACTCTCACACGGGAAGAGCTTAAAGTAGAAACGGAAGGTTTAAGTATTATCTATTCAATTATTAATGATATAAACTATTCCATTCACGAGGTGTAACCGATGCGCAAAGAATCACTCAAATTTCTTGAACAACTGCTTGACGCCCCCAGTCCCTCCGGTTATGAACAGCCTGCCCAGCGTGTTTTCAGAAGTTATGTGGCCCCGTTTTGCGACGAGCTGACAACCGATGTCATGGGCAATGTTTTCGGCTATATCAGTGGTAAGGGCATCGGCAAGGGGAAGAGTCTGCCGCGGGTAATGATTGTTGGTCATACCGATGAGATAGGACTCCAGATCAAGTATATTGACGATCACGGCTTTCTCTATTTCGCCGCTGTCGGAGGAGTAGATGCCCATCTGACTCCGGGGAAACGGGTTGCGGTGCATACAGCAAACGGAGCGCTGCCGGGGGTGATCGGGAAGAAGCCTATCCATCTGATGGACACGAAGGATCGCGAAACGGTCGTCAAGTTTGAAGCACAGTATATTGATATCGGTGCTGTTGACAAGAAGGAGGCACAGAAGCTGGTCAGGGTAGGGGATGCGGTGACTTTTGAGAGTTCCTTTACCCGCTTGCAGGGTGATCGGGTCGCATCACGCGGTTTTGATGACAAGGCCGGCTGCTTTGTGGTTGCCGAGGTGCTGCGACTGGTGGCAGCTTCCGGTAAAAAACTGGCTATTGACTTGTATGGCGTTTCTTCGGTTCAGGAGGAAATTGGTCTGCGGGGCGGGACTACCAGTTGCTACACGGTCAGCCCCGATGTCGGTATCTGTGTTGAGGTTGATTTCGCCACCGATCAGCCGGATGTGGAGAAAAAGCACAATGGCGAAGTTGCTCTCGGCAAAGGTCCAATTCTTGCCCGTGGCGCCAATATCAATCCGCACCTGTTTGAACTGTTGGCGGCAACGGCCGGCAAAGAAAAGATTGCGATCCAGCATACCGCCACCCCCCGCGCCACCGGCACAGATGCCAACGTCATGCAGATTTCGCGAGGCGGAGTCGCTACAGCATTGGTAAAGATACCGCTCCGCTATATGCACACTCCGATCGAGACCCTCTCTCTTGCCGATCTGGAAGATGCCGCCAAATTGATTGTCGCAACGCTCGGCCGGATTAGCTCCAGAGAGGAGTTTATACCGCAATGATTTAACTGGTGGATATTTGTCTAATAAGTATACGTGTCATCCTGACCATTTTTCTTGACTTGGCTCTTGTGCCGTACTAACTTCTTAAAAATTTACATCAGCAAGGAGTTGTCCATGCAATATGACAAACTAACCGAAGGGCTGACCTTCGATGACGTTCTGCTTGTTCCTGCCCATTCACTGATTCTCCCCCGCGATGCCGACCTTACAACCCGAATCTCCCGAAATATACATCTGAATATCCCGCTGGTGAGTGCAGCCATGGATACCGTTACCGAAGCTCGCAGCGCTATCTGTATGGCGCGTGAAGGTGGGCTCGGCATAATTCACAAGAATCTCTCGATCGCGGCTCAGGCATATGAAGTAGACAAGGTTAAAAAGAGCGAATCAGGCATGATCGTTGATCCGATTACCATGCGGCCGACGCAGAAAATCAGCGAAGCGCTCGATATCATGCAGCGCTATCGCATCTCCGGTGTTCCGGTCACCAAGGCCAACGGCAAACTGGTAGGTATTCTGACCAACCGGGATCTTCGCTTTGAAACCGATTTTGATCTGCCGATCTCGGCTCGCATGACCAAGCGCAATCTGGTGACGGTGGCGGTCGGGACAACACTGGAGCAGGCCAAAGAGATCCTTAAGCATACTCGGGTGGAAAAGCTGTTGGTGGTGGATGACGCCCGGTTTTTGAAGGGGCTGATCACCATCAAGGATATCGAGAAGGTCAAAAAATATCCCTTTGCCTGCAAGGACAGCCTGGGACGTCTGCGGGTCGGTGCGGCGGTCGGGCCAACTGATGAAATGGAAGCACGCATGGAAGCGCTGATCAAAGCCGGGGTTGACGTGATCGTGATTGACACCGCGCATGGCCATTCTCAGGGGGTCATTGAAGCGGTGCAGCGGGCGAAGGCAACATTCCCGGGTTGTGAAATTATCGCCGGCAACATCGCTACTGCCGAGGCGGCTGAGGCTTTGATCAAAGCCGGTGTTGACGGTATCAAGGTCGGAATCGGCCCCGGCTCAATCTGCACGACCCGCATCGTGGCAGGTGTCGGAGTCCCTCAGATTACCGCAATCCATGAATGTTCCCGTATGGCTCACAAATATGATGTTCCGGTTATTGCCGACGGCGGCATCAAATATTCAGGTGATCTTCCCAAGGCTGTAACGGCAGGCGCCGACTGCATCATGATCGGCTCACTATTCGCCGGAACCGAGGAGTCACCTGGCGATACGGTTCTGTACCAGGGGCGTACCTATAAAAGTTATCGCGGTATGGGTTCCATCGGGGCGATGAAAGACGGCAGCAAGGATCGTTATTTCCAGTCCGATGTCGGTGAGGACGTCAAGCTGGTTCCGGAGGGAATCGAAGGGATGGTGCCGCTGCGCGGGCCGCTCTCGGCTAATATTCACCAATTGCTCGGAGGATTGCGCTCCGGAATGGGGTACACCGGCTGTGGCACTATCAAGGAACTGCAGGATAAGGGGCGTTTTATCCGCATCACCGGGGCCGGACTCAAGGAATCTCACGTCCACGATGTTACAATAACAAAAGAAGCGCCAAACTATCGGGTGAGCAACTAGCGGTCGGATGAAGTTTGAGTGAATTTATTTGGCCCCGCATTTTATTCCAATGGAAGATGCGGGGTATTTTTTTTGATTTCACCTATGTTTTAATTGCAATAACGCCGTATATTTGGACTTTAAAATGCGTCGATTAAGGTATATGTTCCTTAAAAGATCAACTAATGCGGAGTTGAGTCCTGATTAGTCTCGTAATGAGCAGGTAACCAATATTTTAACAGAAGTGATGATACGGGGACGAGAAAAGATGTTCACACAAGACCATCTAAGACAGGCAACCACAGCAGAACGATCATTTTATGAAGAGAAGCTCTATCCATTACAGGATAAAGCACTTTCTCTGCTACAGACCGACATGTTCTACCTTAGCGGCGGCACTGCCCTGTCGCGCTGGCATTATGAACACCGCTATTCTGATGATCTCGATTTTTTCTTTCGTGGTGACGCTTTTCCAAAAGAAGAATTTTCGGTTGTTTACAGAGAAATTGTTGCTCGACTGGCAGTAGAATTTAGGATCGAAGCCGTTATTGATGGTGAATATTTTAAGCGTATCTTCATCTTGCACAATGGCACTTCATTGAAAATAGAATTTATATTTGAAAATTATCCTCACTGCGGTGAATATTTGAAATCAAATAACTGTTTGATAGATTCATCTGAAAATATTGCAGTAAACAAGATAACTGCTGTTCAGGACAGAAAAACCGCCAAGGATTTTGTGGATCTTTTTTTCCTATTGAAAGATTTTGAACTTGACCTGTTGCTGCTTGATGCCGCGAAGAAAATTGTGCCACTGGATTATGAAGGCACCGTTATGGCTTTTGCTGATTCCGTACCGGAAGGGGCAGCGCTGTTGAAGCTTCCCGTTACGGTTGATGAATTGAATCAATTTTCTCGTGCGTTGATTAAGAGGTTAATAAACTATGCCCGTAATTCAAAATAAGTATTTCTGGGATGGCTCTGAAAACCTTTCCACCCGCTTTAAGGTGCAAAGGATTATTGAATATGCATCATTTCCGGATATGATTAATTTTCCTTTCAAGGAGTTTCAGAAGGGAATTGAAACAATCGATCCAGAAAAACTTCGAACGTCAGAGAAGCGAAAAAGGTTCGTAATCATGGCAAAGCCTTATATTGCCGGTTCTCAAAGCTGGGAAGAGATCGTGGAAAAGATGATTGCATAGGAGTCCGTTGAAACATCTGTTATACCCGCCTAAAAGACGGTTGGCCAACTTCATGCCCGGTATAAACAGAACCTAAAAAATAGAGTGTCCTAAAATGGCCACTATTAACTCATGAGGATAAAAATCATATGAATGCCGACATTCACAGCCAAAAAATTCTGATCCTTGACTTCGGTTCCCAATACACCCAACTGATCGCCCGCCGTGTTCGTGAAGCCCATGTTTATTGCGAGCTGCACCCTTTTGATATGGATCTTGCGGCGATACGCGCCTTTGCTCCAAGCGGGATCATTCTTTCGGGTGGCCCCTGCTCGGTCTATGACGATGGTGCTCCTTCCGTCGCTGAGGAGCTGTTCGAGCTTGGTGTTCCGGTACTTGGTATATGCTATGGCATGCAGCTGATGAGCCGCCATTTCGGTGGTGAGGTAGTGCCGGCCGGCAAGCGTGAATTCGGTCATGCCGAGCTGCACTCTGTCGGACAGCCGGGGCCGCTTTTTGACGGTTTCTTCGTCGATGGTTCCAGTCCTGTCTGGATGAGCCATGGTGACCATGTTGCCAGGGTACCGGACGGATTTGAGGTCGTTGCTAAAACAGCTAACGCACCGGTCTGCGCCATCCAGAATGTCGGCAGAAATCTCTACGGAGTGCAGTTCCATCCCGAGGTCAATCATACGCCGCGCGGCGAACAGTTCATCGATATGTTTGTGCGGAAGGTTTGTGGCTGTAGCGGGAAATGGACTCCCGGTCAGATTATCGAAGATTCCATTGAACGTATCCGCCATCAAGTCGGCAGTGATACCGTCATTCTTGGACTCTCAGGCGGAGTTGATTCATCTGTTGCCGCAGCCTTAATTCACCGTGCCATCGGCGCACAGATGACCTGCGTCTTCGTCGATAACGGACTGCTGCGTCTGGGGGAGGGGGATCAGGTTATGGCAACCTTTGCCCGGAATCTGGGGGTCAAGGTTATCCGGGTCGATGCCGAGGAGCGCTTTTTGTCCGCTCTGGCCGGTGTTTCTGATCCTGAAAAGAAGCGCAAGATAATCGGCGGCCTGTTTGTTGACATTTTTGAAGAGCAGTCTAAGCTTATAGCGGATGCAAACTGGCTGGCTCAGGGTACCATTTATCCGGATGTCATAGAATCCGCCGGCGCAAAAACCGGTAAGGCACATAATATTAAAAGCCATCACAATGTTGGCGGTCTGCCTGATTATATGAAACTAAAGCTGCTGGAACCACTCAGGGAGCTTTTCAAGGATGAGGTGCGGGCAATCGGCGAAGAGCTCGGCCTGCCTCGCCAGATGGTCTGGCGTCACCCATTTCCCGGGCCCGGTTTGGGCGTGCGGATTCTTGGCGAAGTGAAAAAAGAATACTGCGATATCTTAAGGCGGGCTGATGCCATTTATATTGAGGAACTCTACGCCTCAGGTCATTATGACAAAATCAGTCAAGCATTTGCGGTGTTCCTGCCGGTCAAGAGTGTCGGCGTCATGGGCGATGGCCGGACCTATGAGTACGTTGTTGCACTCCGGGCGGTAGAGACCAAGGACTTTATGACCGCAGGCTGGTACCCGATGCCGTATGAAGACCTGGCCCGTATAAGCGGCCGCATTATCAATGAAGTGAAGGGTATTAACCGGGTCGTTTACGATATTTCCAGCAAGCCTCCGGCAACGATCGAGTGGGAATAGCTTTGTCCTTACGGATAGTTCCAGGGATTACTCTGGAGCTATCCGATTGCCGTTTCTACACTTTGCCAAGCCGGGCTTGATATAATCGATCTCACTCCTGTTTTATATTATTCCACACCTGTCCCTGGGAAAAATAGCTTGACAGAGTAAATGTCTCCATATACAACAGAGCAATCGGACCTAATTTATCTTGTGAAAGAAGGTATGCATGTTGTCAAGGCCAAAACAGCTGTATCTTTTTTATCGAGATGGCTTCCGTTCAATGGTCATCGGGCGAACCTTATGGAAGATCATTATCATAAAGCTGTTTATTATTTTTGCCGTCCTCAAGTTTTTTTTATTCCCCAATTATCTCCAAAATAATTTTAAGACCGAGCACGAGAGGGCCGGGCATGTACTAGAAAACATGACCAGAACTTCGCCAGACCGTTGATGCTTACCGGCCTGCATTCGTTTTATCTGGCAGTTATAAATCAAGGCGGGACATAGTGTCGCCGTCATCACACTCAAGGAGGGTATTTTGGAAGATCAAATCTTAAGCACGGTAGATTGGGCCAGGGCGCAATTTGCGCTGACCGCCATGTATCACTGGATTTTTGTGCCGTTGACACTGGGGCTCTCCTTTCTTGTTGCCTTTTTCGAGTCGATCTACGTCAAAACAGGCAACGAAGAATGGAAAAAACTGACCAAATTCTGGATGACGCTCTTCGGCGTCAATTTTGCCATCGGTGTTGCCACAGGCATCATTCTTGAGTTCCAGTTCGGCACCAACTGGTCCAATTATTCCTGGATGGTGGGAGATATCTTCGGTGCGCCCTTAGCCATCGAGGGTATTTTTGCCTTCTTTCTCGAAGCCACTTTCTTTGCCGTGATGTTTTTCGGCTGGCACCGGGTTTCCAAGGGTTTTCACCTGTTTTCCACCTGGATGGTGGCGGTTGGCTCCAGCCTCTCGGCGGTCTGGATTCTGGTCGCCAATGCCTGGATGCAGTTTCCGACAGGCATGGCCTTCAACCCTGATAGGGCCCGCTTTGAAATGCAAAGCTTCTGGGACGTTGCCCTCTCTCCTGTGGCTGTTCACAAGTTCACTCATACCACAAGCTCTGCTTTTCTGCTCGCTTCGCTCTTCGTTGTGGGCATTTCCTCTCTCTTTCTGCTGCAGAAACGCCATCAGAAAATGGCCAAGCGGAGCATGGTGGTTGCCGCCGTATTCGGATTCATCGCTTCGATCTTTTGCGCTTTTACCGGCGATGAGGCCGCCTTCAACGTAGCGCACAAGCAGCCGATGAAACTGGCGGCCATAGAAGGGTTATACGTTGGGCAGGAAAAGGCGCCGATCATCGCTGCAGGTATCATCAACTCCAGCAAGAAACCGGGCGATGACCTCCCTGCATTTTATCAGGAGGTGAAAATCCCCGGTCTGCTTTCGCTCCTGGCAAACCGTGATGCTAACAGCTTTGTTCCCGGGATCAACGATCTGGTCTTCGGTAATGCCGAGCGTAATATTGTCGGCGCCGAACAGCGCATGGTCACCGGCAAGATCGCCGTGGCAGAACTGACCAGATACAAGAACGCTAAAGAAAAAGGAGATGCGGCAGCTGCCGCCTCTGCGCTGGCCCTCTTTAACCAGAACAAGGGAGATCTTGGTTACGGTTATCTGAAAAGTCCGGCTCAGGCTGTACCACCGGTGGCCATAGCATTCTACAGTTTTCATATCATGGTGGTGCTGGGTACACTGTTCCCGCTGATTTTTCTGCTTGTACTCTATTTTGCCTTCAAAGGGACTCTCGAGAATCAGCGCTGGCTGAATCTGGCGTGCCTCCTTTCCATCTTTTTAGGCTATGTGGCGCAACAGGCCGGATGGGTCGTGGCCGAGGTGGGACGGCAGCCGTGGGCCATTCAGGGGCTGCTGCCGGTGAATGTGGCAAGCACAAACATTGCCACGGGCAACGTGCAGGCCACCTTTTTCATCTTCCTGGCCCTGTTTACCGCACTGCTGCTGGCTGAAATTCGTATTATGCTGAAGCAAATCAAGACCGGACCGGAGGCATAAAAAATGATAGGAAACCTGGATCATACAACCCTGCAGCAACTCTGGTGGCTGATCACTTCCGTAGTCGGGTCTCTCTTTCTCTTCCTGACCTTTGTTCAGGGTGGGCAGACACTGATTTTTACTACGGCAACCACTGAAGAAGAAAAAACCCTGATTATCAATACTATGGGGCGTAAATGGGAACTGACCTTTACCACACTGGTCCTTTTCGGCGGCGCCCTGTTCGCAGCCTTCCCGCTCTTTTACGCCACCAGTTTCGGCGGCGCCTACTGGGTCTGGATGCTTATTCTCTTTACCTTTATCCTCCAGGCGGTCAGTTATGAATACCGCAAGAAACCGGACAACTTTCTCGGCGCACGGACCTATGAAATTTTCATGTTCATTAACGGCAGCGTGGGGATTCTCCTGATTGGTGCAGCTGTGGGTACCTTTTTTACCGGCTCCAGTTTCAGTCTGGATATGTTCAATTCTGTCAAATGGGGGACTTCGTACCACGGACTGGAAGCGGCGCTCAATCTGTTCAATCTTTCCTTCGGCCTGTTTCTGGTGTTTCTTGCCAGAACCCTGGGAGCCATGTACATCGTCAACCACGTTGACCATGACGCCTTGGTTTTACGGGCTCGCAAAGCGACCTGGATAAACCTTGTGCTGGCTCTCCCCTTTCTGTTGATCATCCTGTTCAGCCTTGTCACCATGGACGGTTTTTCAGTCGATCCTGTTACAGGTAAAATCTTCATTGAGAAGGGTAAATACCTTCATAATCTGCTGGGGATGCCTGCTGTGCTGGTCATGCTGCTGGGTGGCCTGATTTCCGTGATCTACGGTGTGCTTGCCACCGGATTTCTTGGTAAAAACAGCGGTATCTGGTTTGGCGGATTAGGCACCGTGCTGGTAGGTCTGGCGATATTCTCTCTGGCCGGCTACAACAACACCGCCTTTTACCCATCGGTGACCGATCTGCAATCAAGCCTTACCATCTACAATGCCTCAAGCAGCAAGTATACCCTCACCGTCATGAGCTATGTGGCCCTGGCCGTTCCTTTTGTTCTTGGCTATATTGCCTATGTCTGGAAGCTGATGGATGCGAAAAAACTGACCCTGGCCGAGTTGACGAGCGAAGATGCCAATGAGATGTACTAAACGGAAAAAAGGAGTTCTGAAATGAATGCGATTCTTCTTGTAAGCTGGCTGCTGGTACTGGTTGTATCGTACCAGGGAGCTATTATTATACTCAAAAAGACCGATCTGCTGTAACCAATAGCGAACTGTGTCAGGCCAGACAGGCGCGGGAGAATATCCTGCGCCTGTCCTGTTTTATGGCAGGATAAATGCGGTCGATATTAAAAGTCTTGTTGAATTTGTCCTTGCGGTGAAATAGAATACCGAAATTATACATAAATTTATTCTGGAGGGTGTCGGTTTGGCTACTATTTCGTTTGAAGAAATCATGTTTACCATCATGTCAGCGACTCAGGATACGTTCAAAAGTTATATGAATATCGACCTGCTGGCTGGTAAGGTTGAAAAAAAAGTAGAGCCTGTTGATTCGGATGTAACCGGTATAGTCGGCATTGCCGGTGACCGGGTTGGCTACATCATCATTGCCACCGACAAGGCAAGTGCACAGTGTGTTGCTAAAGAGCTGCTGATGGTGGATGAGGCCGATGAAGAGTGTATTCGTGATGCGATGGGGGAACTGGCAAACAATATTGCCGGTGTTTTTAAAACCAAATATCATGAACAGTACGGGAGTGTCGCTCTCGGCCTGCCGCTGGTTGTCTCCGGCCGACTGCGTGCCATATCAGAGCCTCCCGATGCAAGTGAAGCCTCGAGCATTAATGTTCAGTGCAAAGGTGTGACAATACCTTTTAAAACAATCGACGGCTCAATTTCGATTACCGTTATGGTGTACATGTAGCACCATGGAAGCGCTGCTGGATCGTTATGGTGAATTGTTGGGTGAGGTGGACGCCTGGTTCCAGCGATGTTCTGAACGGCACACGGATCTGATTGCGTGTCATCACGGCTGCTCAGCCTGCTGCCGTGGCTTGTTTGATATAACCCTGCTGGATGCATTCTATCTTAAACGCGGCTTTGACAGGCTCCCCGAACCACTGAAAGCGGAAATATTTGCTGCGGCGACTCAGCGTCTGGAAATACTGTCCGGGGTCAATCCCGCATTTGTCGAGCCATGGCTGTTGAACGGAATTCCGGAGGGTGATTGGGATGCGCTTATGCCGGAAGAGGATGAGACTCCCTGTCTGCTGTTGTCAAAAACCGGCGGCTGTCTGGTCTATACACACCGGCCGATGACCTGCCGCTTGAATGGTATTCCGTTGATCGATGTTTCCGGTGAAGAGTTGTTTGATGAGTGGTGCACTTTGAACTTTACTGAAGAGGATCCTCGGAAGTTTGCGGATCTCCGTTTTGCTTTCACGGATTTGTTTAACCGTGAACTGCTCCTGTTTCGGGAGCTTCTTCTCTTCCTGACCGGCACTGCACTCAATGAGGTTGATCTGTTTATACCGGCAGCAATTGTTATGGATCATAAAAGAATCGTACCTGCAGTTATTGCGCTGAACAATTAGTCAACAACAACCGGTATGTATAGCAATTGCCCTGTCTGCCGTCGCTTCTTCCCATTTAATATCAAATAGTTGTATTCAGTTAGCTCCGAAAGGTATAGGTGTATGTCCAGTTCATTGCCGTTCAATACATCCACAATCCTCGACTTGTTCACGCCGCTTCCGCCTGATCTGGAGCAGGATGATACTTCGCCCGGATTCTGGGCTGTTTTACAGGGGTATTCTCTTTTATTGCCTGCGGAATCGGAGCAGGTACAGCTGCCGGAGGGGGCGCTGCCGGCAGACATTATTCCGGAAGAAGCGCCGTTGAGGATCGGTATCTGGCAGGGAAAACCGTTGCGGGCTGTACGCATAGTCGATGGCGCTGCACTGCCGGCGGGGTATGAAGCACTTCCATTCCAGGGTCAGGATATCCGTTTGGACAATGCTCTGGCAACCATAGCCGGCCGGGCTGCCCAGATACTCCATTGGGAGCGGCGCAGTCGCTTCTGTTCGCACTGCAAAGGTGAGCTGATCAGAATTCCTGCAAGCTGGGGCAAGCGTTGTCCGTCGTGTAGTGAAGTTCACTTCCCTCATATTCACCCCTGCATCATTGTACTGGTCAGGAAAGGCACCGAACTGCTGCTGATCCGCAATGCCGCCTGGAATCCGGGGCGTTTCAGCCTGGTAGCAGGATTTGTAGATTTTGGAGAATCCCTTGAGGAGTGCGTCCAGCGTGAAGTGCGTGAGGAAGCGGGGATAGAGGTTGCCAATATCCGCTATGTGGGGAGCCAGTGCTGGCCCTTTCCAAGTCAGCAGATGATCGGGTTTCTGGCCGACTATGCCGGGGGAGAAGTCAGGCCTGACGGTGTGGAAGTTGCCGAGGCAGAGTGGTTTAGTGAGGATGCCATGCCCGCGTCACCCGGCAGCAAGCGGAGTATTTCCCGCTGGATTATGGAGACTTACAGTAAAAACAGGGACAGCTGCTTAATCAGTAATCATGTCTTGAATCGCTCTATTTCTTCCTGAAGGGCATCTATCTGCCGGGCCAGTTTAACCAGAACCTCGTCCATGACCAGGGTTGAGGTAACGTGCACATCGGTTGATTCCTCAAAATCCTTCAATGATTCGCCGATCCTCCTGGCGCTGGCCGTCTGGAGGATGGATGCTTCACAAATCTCTGCAACCATAATATTGATTTCTTCATTGGCGTTTACAACCTGGGCTGCTGAATTTTGATGGGTGCTTATGGAATGCATGACCTCCCGGGTTAGTTCTCTCATGCGCTCAACTGCCGAAGTTATCAACTCACTGCCGTTGCTCTGTTCCTGTGTTGCGCGGGCGATCTGCTCCACCATTTCGGCAACACGGTCCATCGCCGCTCTCATGGCCTTGCTTGCTTCCGCCTGGTTGACAGCCGTACGGTTTATTTCCATCATCTGGCTGCTGGCAGCCTGTATGCTGTCAACAATCTTCAGCAGAGCCTCGCCGGAGCGTTGCGATAGTGCACTCCCTTCGGAAATGCGCTTTTCAGAAAGTGTGATGGCCTTTACCGCCCGATCTGTCTCTTCTCTGATCCCCAATATTATTTCGGATATCTCCCTTGTGTTGCTTCCGGTCCGCTTCGCCAAATTTTTTATTTCTCCGGCGACCACCGAAAAACTTTTACCGCTTTCTCCTGCCTGTGCGGCAATAATTGATGCGTTAAGAGCCAGAAGATTTGTCTGTTCGGCGACCTCATCGATAACAGAGAGGATCGTACCGATATTTGCCACCCTTTTGGACAGATTCTCTATGGCGTCAAAGGTAATGGCTGATGATGATCGGATCTCGTTGATACCGGCAATCGTCGCATCGACCGCTTTCCACCCTTCCTCAGCATCATTTCTGACCGCTTCGGCTATGCGGGAGGTATCAGCAGCCTGGGATCCAATCTGTTTGATGGCACTGTCCATTCCGCTGACAAGTTCTGCAGTTTTTGTTGTGTCTTTCGCGAGTATGGCGGCGTTCTCCTCAATCTGACGCACGGTTGCCGCCATTTCAATGATTGATGAGCTGACCTCTTCAACCGAAAGTACAAGAGATTCAAGGTACAGCGTAGTTGATTCAAGGCTTTTTGACATGCAGGTCATTGAGTCGGTATTGCTTGACGACAGGTTGGACATGGTGACGACGGATTCTGAGATACCCGTGATGGAACGGTTGATTTCGCGAATAGCTGTTGAAGTCCGCTTGAGACCATCGGATTGTACGGCGGCCGAGGAGACCCCCTTTTCGGAAAGTTGGCTGATGGTCCCGGAGATGTTTCTGAGCTCATGAAGCGATGAATGGACTTTGGTGATAGCGCCGGCCAACCGCTCCATCATGGAGTTGAAGTTTTCGGCCAGCAGGGACATCTCCGACTCACCCATGAAACTTACCCGTTCCGTCAACTCCCCATCGGCAGCCCTGTTCATTGCCCCGGCAATCTGCCTGATGCGGACAACCAGTTTGCGGGCAGCCAGAATCCAGACCACCGCTACAATAAAAATGATGTTGAACGCGTAAAGGAGTGCAAGAAAAGCCCGGTTGGGAGTTTGCAGCGTCAGTGAGGTGAGGATACCTGTCAGGGAAAAAATAATTCCAAGCGCCAGGAGCGTTCGGATGAGGTTTGTACCTGTCTTCAACTTTTTCATGCAGCATCCTTCCACAAATCTTCACTAAAGCGACTGTCAGGTAATATCACCTATTCAGCGGATGTAACCAAGTAAAAAACTGTTCCTCAGATAAAATTGTACACAAATAGGAGACACGGGGATGATTTTAACCCCCAAAAAGGTTTATCCTACACAATATGAAAATTGGCATGAATGATTTTCTGCAGCTCTTCAATCTTCATCATGGCGTGACGGATCTGCTCACGTTCTGCAGTTGTAAGCTGGTAGGGGTTGAGATAGTACGAATCGTTCTGGATTCCTTTAAGGGCCTTGATCTGGATTAGAATCCGCTGTTTGGTCAGAATGTGATAGGCATCGATAAGATCGCCTGCGAAGGAGGAGGAAAAACTCCCTTCCGCTTCCAAAAGTGAAATGCGTTCCAACGTACTCGTAGCAGGAATACTCTGACTGATGGCCAGAATCCGGACATTCATAACAAGTGGAGCCCAGGCCAGTAATTTTAAATTAAATTCATCTTTATGTTCGCCGGTTCCCTCCGTCCAGATGCGCTTCATGAAGCCGAGGGCCAGCTTCATCTCAGTTGCCGCCTTTGCCATCCCCCAGAGAACCTGAAAATAATCCCGTTCCATATCTCTTATCATTTCGATCAATTCAGCCGCTAACCCCTGATCGCCGACAACATAGCGGGCATCAGAGAGTACGATCAGATCCATGGTGTTCTTACCAAGATCCTCTACCTCGTACCTGACAATAGAAAAAAGTCGCTTGCGCCACTGACTGTACGAGCCGCGCCAGGTCTGATTGATCGGCATGATACCGCCTGTGCAGCGTTTGAAACCCGCCTCTTCAAGGCTGTCGACCAAACGGGCAGCAAATTCTATAAAGTAGCCGTCAGCCTCTTCACCACCGCCATCGCCATAGACAAGCAGGTTGTCCTGATCTGTAATAAGAGTCTGCTCTTCACGGCCGTCACTCCCCATGCTGATAAGAGCAAAAGGTACCGGCGGGCGCACGAATCCGGCTGAATCCATACCTGAAATAACCGTATCCATGACACGGGAAGACAGAAGATCCCGATATTCCGTACATGACCGGTGCAATCCAATTACTGAAGGAACCACCAGGAAGCGTTCCATTTCAAGCTGGTTGAGGTTCTCATGGATAGTTTTAAGCGGGGGACCTTCTGTTTGTTGTATCGACGCAACAAGCTGCTCTTTTTTGCAACGCCACTCTACAATGCGGTTATTGTCATTTTCAACAGTTTCTAAAATCATCTGCAGGAACGCTTCAATATCTTCAAACCGGCAATATCTCGTGATATCAGTCAGATCTGGTAATTCTGTGGGGGTATTGTACGCAGCCAGGCTCATATCTTAGGCTCCAAATGAGTAGATAAATCGGCCGAAGCCAGAATAGACTATAGCATAACCTTCGCTGAATTTAATGTCTTTCTTATTTTACTATACAGGCGCCATAGCGGTTCACATAAGAGGTCGTTAGGTCGTTTTCCCGCTTGACTCGCCACTCCGCCCGTGCTATCTAAAAAAACCTGTAAATACGAACTGTTATACTTGTTGTTATGTTTCAGTATACGAAATATTATTTGATCGGAGATTCTCATGTCCCAACAACTCACTCTCACCATCGGCAGCCTTCTGGACGACATGGCTCGCCGTTACCCCGACAATGAAGCGGTGGTTTACCCTGAGCGCAACCTGCGCTATAACTACAAACAGTTCAACGACGCCTGCCGTCAGGCAGCCAAAGGCCTGTTGCGAATGGGGATCAAAAAGGGGGATAATATAGCCGTCTGGGCCTACAACGTCCCTGAATGGCTGCTCCTTCAATTTGCCTCAGCCAAGATAGGTGCCGTCCTCGTTACCGTAAACACCAGTTATAAATCAGCTGAACTTGAATATATACTGGGTCAATCCGACTCAACATCACTCTTTATGGTCGGCTCCTTCAAGGACACGGACTACGTCGAAACCCTCGCCAGCGTTGTTCCCGAACTGGTGACATCAGAACCGGGAAAACTGGTCAGCCCCAAACTGCCGTATCTGAAAAACATCATCTTCATCGGCGGAGAAACTCCCGCCGGCATGTTCAATTTCGACAGCATCATACAAATGGGGGAGGGGGTGCCAGACTCTGAACTGGACATCGTAGAAGCCACTCTCGACTGTTTAGATACCATTAATATGCAATACACCTCAGGCACTACCGGTTTTCCCAAAGGGGTCATGCTCACCCACTACAACCTGGTGAACAACGGTTTTCAGATCGGTGAATGTATGAAGTTTACCGAACATGACCGGCTCTGTATTCCAGTGCCGTTTTTCCACTGCTTCGGCTGTGTGCTCGGGGTGATGGTCTGTGTTACTCACGGCTCTACCATGGTGCCAGTGGAGATATTTGATCCGCTGAAAGTGCTGCAGACCATCGAGAAAGAGAAATGTACCGCCGTTCACGGTGTTCCCACCATGTTCATCGCCGAGCTTGAACATCCGGACTTTGCGAAATTCGATCTCTCCAGCATGAGAACCGGCATTATGGCCGGTTCAGTCTGCCCGATCGAGGTGATGAAGCGTGCCGTCAGGGATATGCATGTCACTGAGATTACCAGCGTCTATGGGCAGACCGAGTCCTCACCGGGCATTACCCAGACCCGAACCGATGACGCCATCGAACTGAGGGTGGCGACAGTGGGTCGTGCTCTCCCCGGTGCAGAGGTAAAGATAGTGGACATCGAAACCGGAGCGACTCTGCCTCCCGGGAAGCAGGGGGAACTCTGTGCCCGTGGCTACATGGTAATGAAAGGTTACTACAAGATGCCGGAGGAAACTGCCAGTGTGATCGACGCTGACGGCTGGCTCCATACCGGTGACCTGGCCATTATGGATGAAAACGGCTACTGCAAAATCACGGGACGCATCAAGCAGATGATTATCCGTGGCGGAGAAAACATCTACCCGCGTGAAATTGAAGAATTCCTTTATACCCACCCGAAAGTCTCCGATATTCAGGTTTACGGTGTCCCTGACAGGAAGTACGGAGAACAGGTTATGGCCGCCATTATCCTCAAAAAGGGGGTGGAAATGACCGAAGATGAAGTTCGCAGTTTCTGCCGGGGAAAGATTGCCAACTATAAAATTCCGAAATACATCAAATTTGTTGATGGCTATCCGATGACCGCCTCCGGCAAGATTCAAAAATTTAAAATGAGAGAAATGGCAATCAAGGAGCTGCAGCTGGAGGATATGGGCGCAACCGCCTAGGGATCGTCCGTTTCGCTTGCTGTTTGGTATTTCATGGACCTTTAAGGTTTTTAAAACCTTAAAGGTCCATGAAACATAGTGTCATTTGATTGAATTTGTTTTTTGAACGTCAGTATCACCCCGCCTGAAATCAATATTTAACCAATTACATTCGAATACTTTCACAATATCCCCCGTAATCCACACCGTTTAAATACTCACTACAGTTTTTTGCAATTATGCAAAAACAAAAAGTCTATTCGCAGATATGCAAAGCTGATGCTTTTCTGTGTAAACGCCTCTATTCACCTGTAAAAACAGCGTATATAAGCCTGATGGTCCACCTCTAAGTGGTGTCTGGAGACGGGTGTAGATCCAAAAGATTTGCATGTCTGCAAATGTATGCTTTTGAGATAAGTGGTGCCTAAGTTTATAACATGCTGTAATTCTTAATATAATTAACGCAGCTGCATTTTGGCACAGCATGTGCTGTATACACTATGAAATATGTCAATTGAGGGAAACATGATATCTGAAACTATCTGCCCATTTTATGGAAAAAACGATGATCAATGTGATGTCGGATGCGGTTATATCTCCCCGCATGACGTGAATATGATCATCCGCTACTGTCATGGGCGTCATATACACTGCATCAAATACCTCGAGCTGTCTGATCGCTTTCCTGTGGAAAGCCGGTGCAGCGAAGTAACATATTAATAAACCTTACAAGGTTAAAAGGGAGAACGATATGCTGTATCACTTCGCACTTAATTATAGTCACATAAATATTGCACCGGCCGTATTTATCAGCACACTTTTTGTTGTACTACTAATTGTCAAGGAGAGAAAAAATGAGCGAAAGAGAGCTTGAACTACTGAATAGAATAGAAGAACTGGAACGCCATACCTGGCGAAACAGTGCCATTCTTCGTTCGGTTGCCATGGTAGCCTTCACAGCAATAATTGGATTTGTGATCGCTTCCGGTGTTGTGGGTGGTGGCCATGGCAGCCACTGGTCCGGCCCGGCCTGGAATACAATGTGGCTGTACGGCCTGTTTGCCGCTAACGCGGTGTCGATGTTTTGGACCACTCACAAGGAATAGGGAGAATACGCTCATGCCAATGAAAATTACTCATGCAATTATGCTTCTGGCGGTCTGCGTTATCTGCGCAGCCTTTAATATGCAGCTCTTCGGTGGTCTGGACGAAATGATGGGTGACCAGTACTGGGTCATTGACACGACACAGGGCGACCACGGTTGGTACGCCATGGGTCTCCTGCCGCACGTACAAAAAGTGCCTAAAGATGTAGTCAAGGCTGCTAATACCGACGTCGACCCGACCAACAACTATGCAATATACTCACAGAGCGGCGACTTTGCCGGTAAGTCGGTCTACGGCATCTGCTTCGGTATTCCCTTGATCATGTACCTGATCTGGTTCGCTTTCATCATCGGCTTTCCGGACAGAGTTGATCCATACCTCCTGCCGCGCAAAATATTTACCATCGCAGTCATTATCTCCTGCTCAGTGATTGCCAATCTGTTCCTTATGCGTATTGCCGGCGACTTTGCCCGCGACCCGATGGCCCGCATCGCCAATGTGGCGGGTAACCATGCTTCGCTCCTGTTTCATAACGCCGGTATCTGGTTCGCCATCCTTTTCTCGGCACTCGGCACCCACAGCCATTCATTTGATGAGGTTAAAGCGCCAGACAGCCGTAACTGGCAGACACAAGCAAACGAAAAATTCAACTGGATGTTTACATTGCTGGGTGTCGTGACCGTACTTGAGGTCGTACTGGTTAAAAACAAGCTGGCTTTACCGGATGCGGCTGTGGACTACTCAGTCTGGGTTATCTGGGTGGTTATTTTCATGCGTATGTACGGTTTCTCCCCCAAGTACTGGATCAAGCGCCCTACCGGCATCGCCATCATGGTCGTCGGCACGTTGCTGACGCTGCCAGTGTTCTATCTGCTTGAGAGGATGACAGGCACACTGGGAGCCGGCTTTGCCTCGCCGATTCTGGCCAAGGCGCTTGGTGCCGAAAACCAGAATGTTGGTCTTTCGCTGATGGTGTCGATCTACCTTGTGTTCTGGATGGAATTTGCAACCGCCATCCGTATGAACGGCCCGGATAAGAAATTTGCGGTTCAGAAATCTTAGGTTCTTTAATTGTAAAAAGTAACTCCGTTAAATAAATTATCCTGTTTATAATGGCTAGCCCAGAGGGGATTAAATAATGACTGATATCAAGAATAAGGGTTGGACCGTAGTCTCTGCAGGTCTTGCCATCAATCTGGCGCTTGGTGTGCTTTATGCCTGGAGCGTGTTTAAAGGTGCCATCAAGGCATCAATAGAAAAGGGTGGTCCGGACGCGTTTCAGTGGGATATTGCTTCCATCAACGACCCTTATGCCGTCTGCTGCCTGGCCTTTGCCTTCTCAATGATTTTGGCCGGCAAGTGTCAGGACAAAATCGGCCCGGCCCGTACCGCACTTATCGGCGGTGTGCTGGTAGGGGCAGGTTTCATGCTGATGGCATTTTCCAGCACCTATATGTCCTGGGTTCTCGGTTTTGGCATCCTTGCGGGTAGTGGCTTCGGTTTTGGTTACTCCGCCGCCACTCCGCCTGCACTGAAATGGTTTTCACCCTCAAAGACCGGCCTTATCGCAGGAATTGTTGTGGGTGGCTTCGGAATAGCGCCGGTCTACATTGCACCGCTTGCATCCTATCTGATCGGCGCCTTTGGCATCCCAAAGGCCATGATGTTCCTTGGGATCGGATTCACGATAGTTGTCTGTAGCCTTTCTTTTGTTCTTGCCAACCCTCCGCAGGGTTTTGTGCCGGCGGAACCTGCTGATCCAGGCCCTCTGGCCAAGCTGAATGCTTCCAAGCCGGCCGTAAATGCTTCGGTCAGTGAAATGCTGCGTAACTACAAATTTTATGTACTCTGGGTAACCTTTTTCATCGGTTCCGGGGCCGGATTAATGGTTATCGGCAGTGTTGCTGGCTTGGCCAAGAGCAGTATGGGGTCTATGGCCTTCGTCGCTGTTGCAATTATGGCCATCGGAAATGCCGCTGGCCGTGTTGTGGCTGGGGTGCTATCCGACAAGATCGGACGACGTGCCACTCTTTTCATCATGCTGTCGTTGCAGGCTGTGATGATGTTCATTGCCATGATGGTTATCAACTCCGGTAGTGCAGTACTGCTGGTACTGCTGGCTTCTTTTATCGGCTTCAACTACGGATCCAATCTTTGTCTCTTCCCCTCCTTCGCCAAGGACTACTGGGGAACAAAAAACTATGGCCTTAATTACGGCGTCCTCTTTACCGCCTGGGGTGTCGGCGGTTCCGTTATGGGCAAGGTGTCCGAGATGATCAATGCCCAGCCTGGCGGTCTTGGCAAATCGTTCATGCTGTCCGGACTTCTGCTGGCGGGCGGAGCAGCAATGACCATTTTCCTCGCTGAACTCAAGCCTGTTGCCGCCAATGAAACAGAACCTTCCCAGTGGAAAGAATTCTGGGCTGAGTTTATGCTGGGTGCCAAAGTTTTCGTCGGATTCGAGCAGGCTCATATTCGTGTGCCACGCAAAATAATGTAAACAGTTATGATGGAGTTGGTTTTTGCCGCAAAAAACAAAGCCCGGAGTTAGTCCGGGCTTTGTTTTTACATAATAGCTGTCAAGTCAACATCAGTAATTTTCTCTTTTGATGCCGTACCTCTTAATCTTTCGATACATGGTTGCCATGTTCATACCGGCTTCACGCGCAGCCAGATCGATGTTGCCGCTGTGCCGTTTCAGAAGTCCTGTCAATAAATCTGCTTCAAAACGCTCCAAAGCCGTTGTAAAAGGCACGTCATCGTTCACCAGCTGCGCTTCGGATGAAACAGCACACCTGTCAGGGTCAGCCTCAATAAACTGAGCTAATGTGTCTTTGGATATATATTCTCCAGTTTCTATTGCCATACAGGCTTCAATGACATTTTTCAGCTGCCGGATATTCCCTGGCCACCCATACTCGCTCAAAATCTTCATGGCTTCGCTCTCAAATCCTTTGATCGCAGTTTTAAACTTCTGGTTCTGAAGGAGTATAAAGTGGGCAGCAAGAAGCGGGATATCGCTGCGGCGTTCCCGCAGGGGGGGGAGATGAATTGTCACAACATTCAGGCGATAGTAAAGGTCTTCACGGAAAACTCCTTGTTTTATAGCTTCTTTAATATCCGAGTTGGTAGCCGAGAGAATCCTTACATCCACACGTGTAGGGGTCGTATCTCCGAGACGGTTGAATTCCTTCTCCTGGAGAAAGCGGAGCAGCGTTTTCTGAACATTCATCGGCAGGTTGCCAACTTCATCCAGAAAAAGGGTGCCGCCATTGGCCGCCTCCAAAAGCCCGCAACGGTTCTCCGTTGCTCCGGTGAAGGCTCCTTTTTTATAGCCGAACAGTTCACTTTCCAACAGATTTTCCGGTAAAGCGCCGCAGTTGATGGCAACAAATCTTTTCTCATGACGTGGAGAGTTGTAATGGATCGCCTGTGCGATCAACTCTTTACCGGTTCCGGATTCACCGGTAACAAGGATTGAGGTATCCCTGACGGCAATTTTGCCGACACGCTCCAAAACACTCTTCAACCCTTCGCAGGCTCCTATGATGTTTTCAAAACGAAACTTATTTTCAAGTTCTGCCCGCAGTTCGCGGTTTTCTTCGAGCAACTGTCGTTGCTGCAGGGCATTTTTTACTCTGTAAACAAGCTCGTCAGGCTCGAACGGCTTGGTAAGCATGTCGTATGCACCCTTACGAAGTGCCTGGATTGACATCTCAACAGTTGCGTATGCGGTGATCATGATGACCGGAATATCATGCTGTTTGGCTTTAATAGCCTGCAATACCTCAATTCCACTCATACCGGGCATTTTAATGTCGCTGATGACCAGATCCCACGCGGCGGCCTTGAACTCTTCTACCGCTTGGCGGGGCGACGTGAAGGATTGCGTCAAATATCCGTGGTCGAGCAGAATCTGCTCCATCATACGGCAAAGTCCCGCTTCATTATCAATAAGTAGAATACGTTTTTTATCCCCCATCTAAAGTTCCTCTCGCTCTGTTGGCAACGTGACGGTAACGCGTGTACCACTGCCGACAGTGCTGTCGATATGGATCTCGCCATGGTGCTGTTCTATGATCTGCCGGGTGATTGCCAGGCCAAGTCCCGTACCGCTGGCTTTGGTCGTGTAGAATG
This sequence comes from Deltaproteobacteria bacterium, assembly GCA_019162745.1. GTDB lineage: Bacteria > Desulfobacterota > Desulfuromonadia > Geobacterales > Pseudopelobacteraceae > JACRCG01. Next base: position 122,601 of record JAFLLC010000029.1, read on the forward strand.
GCTCGAAAATCTTTTCCAGACTTTCTGCCGGAATACCAGCGCCGCTGTCGCTGAATAGTATGTTTACATGCGTGGAATCAGCCGCTTCTGTGCTGACGGTGAGGTTTCCACCATCCGGCATGGCTCCTCCGGCGTTAAGGATCAGATTTATAGCGACCTGGCGCATCTGGTCACCATCCAGTTCCACCAGAGGCAGATCGTTTGCGAAGGAGGTGCTGACCGTTACTCCGCGCATATCGGTATGGTTGGCGGCAAAATCAACAATCTGCTGCAGAAGACTATTGAGATCTGTTGGTTCGAGAGTCGGGCGTGGCGTACGGGCGTAAGATAGCAGGTCCTGAACAATTTTTTTGCACCGCTTGCTTTCCCGCTTTATTTCGTGGATGTACTGATAGTTGGGGTTGTCTTCACCCATCTTGCTTTCAAGATAGCCTGCATATCCGAGTATAACCCCAAGCGGGTTGTTTATCTCATGGGCGACACCTGATGACAACACACCCAGCGATGCCATTTTGCACTGCTGGGCCAGATTCGATTCAAGGGCCTTGTTACGCTGAATAATATCGGTCATGCGATTAAAGGCACTTCCCATCTCGGCCAGTTCATCTTCACCGCTGACGGTGATCCGTTCGTCCAGATTGCCACGTTTAATACTTTTTATGACTGTCATCATGTGTGTGATCGGGCTGGTGATAATTCTTGAGACCTGGACAACAAGAGCCGTTGCTGCCGCACCTACCACAAGTATCAGAAGCGTCATGATAAGGAAAATATATGTTTTGATCTTGTTTGCTTCCTGATAAAATTCATCCTCGTACGATCCGGCAGCAACAATCCAGTCCCATGGTTCAAAGTATTCATACCGTACAATTTTCATCCGGGCGGCTTTATCACCACTGTTTTTCCAGGGATAGCGAATCCAGCCGCTTTTATTAGTGCACATCTCCCTGATAAAGCTGTTTCCATCCAGATCCTTCTCGTTGATCCGGTTTTTCCCTTCGGAATCGGGGTGGATCGTAAAGGTGCCTTTGCTGTCCATACAAAATATATAGCCGGTCGTACCGACTTTTTTGGCTCGTATGCTCTCTTTAAGTTTAGCAAATGCCTGTCGCTCAAAGGCGGCATCTCCGATAGCTTCACTCGGATAACTGCCGGATGCAATTATCCAGTCCCATTCGCGGAAATATTTGTAGGCAACAACTTTGGTGCGCGGTTTTTTATCCCCCAAGACCGCATTGCGCCAGGGATAGGTTATGAACAGTGTTTCGCCCGGTTTGCTGGCCCGGGCTGCCGCACACATTTCACGAATGAAGTAGCGGCCGTTCTCATCTTGCTCGTTAAAAACATTTTCACCTTCACGAGCGATATGGGCCTGAAGAACACCACGGCTGGTCATGGCGTATATATAGCCGCTTTCGCCGACGTTTATTTTCCTCAACGCCAGTCGTGCTTCATTTTTGGCTGTTTTCAGATCAATTTTTTCCTGTGCATACAGGTGGTTCTCGGCGGCAACAAGGTTATAGGAAAGTGCGGTCAACGTCGCCAGTTCATTGTTGAGATTCTGAGCTTTGTCCTGTTTGTAGACCTGGAACTGCTGGTAGTGGGAATTGAGGAGGTCGATGCAGAATGCGGAAAGATGCTGAAGGTCGTCCTTGCTGGTTTTGGTTATGCCCAGATAGGCCTGCTGGTTGGCGATGAGGCCGATTACTCCGGCAACGACAAAAATTGGAATTATAACAAGCGGCAGGACCAGCGCCAGCAATTTACCGCGAAGTTTGAATTTATTGAGGAATGAATACATTGTGCCTCTGTATTTGAAATTGCCTCTTCACTGCGTTTCGGTTTATAAGGTATGTCCGGATTAAAAGCAATAGCGACAAGGTATGAGAGTTTATTGCAGTACAGTAAATATGCTCCCAAGGGTATAAAATGTCCAGTAAACGTGTTGTCATCGCCGGAATGGGTTTTGGCGGGTTACAGGCCTCTAAAGCACTGGCTGGAAGCGCTGTTGAATTGACCATGGTTGACCGTAATAATTACCATCTTTTCCAGCCGCTCCTGTATCAGGTAGCAACCGCAGGGCTTGAACAGGAAGCGATCGCTTATCCTCTGCGTGGCCTGACCCGCCGCTGGCGGGGCGCTTCGTTCCTGCTTGCTGAAATCAGCGGCATCAACCTGGCCGGAAAATTAGTTCTGACTGATGCCGGCGCCGTTCCTTATGATTATCTGGTCGTCGCAACCGGCAGCCGCACCAACTTTTTCGGCATGGAAAGCGTCGCCGCACATGCCTTTGACCTCAAACAGCTTGATCAGGCTGAAGATTTACGCAACAATATTCTGCTTATGTTCGAACGAGCTTCCCGGGAGACGGACCCGGAGCGAAGATCTGCACTGCTGACGTTCGTGATCGTCGGTGGCGGTCCGACCGGGGTCGAGTTTGCCGGAGCGCTGAGAGAGTTGATCGTATACGTTCTTTCGCAAGATTACCCGGCTATTTCCGTTTTAGAAACCAGAATAATTCTGATTGAGGCTGCCGCTTCGCTGCTGACTGCCATGCCGGCCGACCTCCGGGAGTACGCATATCTGAAACTGCTCTCCATGGGCGTTGAAGTGCTGCTTGAAAACAGGGTTGTCGGAGCGACCGCTGAATCAGTCGAACTCCATGGAGGAACCGTCATCGCTTCACATACGCTGTTCTGGTCTGCCGGGGTAGCTGCAGCGGAAGTGGCGGAATATATCGAAGGGGCTGAGCGCGGCGCTGCCGGGAGGATCGTGGTTCAGCCTGATCTCAGCATCAAAGGGCATCCGGAGGTGTTTGTCGTTGGCGACATGGCATGCTTTCTTGAGGAGGGGGTGCCATTACCGATGATGGCACCGGTGGCAATTCAGCAAGGTGCTCATGTTGCCCGGGCCATTCTTGCGCGTGAACAGGGCCGGATATCCCCCCCTTTTCATTATTGTGACAAGGGTTCGATGGCGACTATCGGCAGGAGTTGTGCCGTAGCTGCCGCAGCAGGTTTCAAATTCCGCGGTTATATCGCCTGGCTTGCCTGGCTGCTGCTCCATTTGTACTACCTGATCGGTTTTCGGAACCGTTTGGTCGTCATGATGAACTGGACGTATGCATATTGGTTCCACGAACGGCAGGTCCGGCTTATTACGGCAAAAAAACGCCGGGCGGCTTCATTGTAGCAATCCGGCACATCACCGTTTACCCTGTTCCCGGTTGATCTTGACTTTTATGGTTTTAATCTCGTATTGTTTAACGAAGTCTGTTGAAATATTTGAAATAATAGCCCGAATAAATTTGGCGTTCGAAAAATGTCAAGCGGAGATAACTCATTTGAAGGCATTTGTTGTCATACCAACCTATAACGAAAAGGATAATGTAAGACCTTTGACAAGCGCTGTCCTTGCACAGCACCCTGACCTCCGGATTCTGTTTGTTGATGATAATTCTCCGGACGGCACCGGTTTGATTATTGATGATCTGGCAGCAGGAAATGACCGTGTCCATGTACTGCATCGCTCGGGAAAACTTGGCTTGGGTTCAGCTTATAGAGAGGGGTTCAAGGCTGCTCTTGCAATGGATGCGGATTATTTGCTGGAAATGGACGCGGACTTTTCCCATGATCCGGGGACATTGCCGCTTTTTCTCTCTGCAATCAAGGAGAGCGATCTGGTTATCGGTTCCCGTTATCTGAATGGAGTCAGTGTCGTCAACTGGCCGATCAGGCGCCTTATTTTAAGTTATTTTGCGAGTGCCTATACACGGTGGGTTACCGGATTGAAGTTGCGTGACTGCACAAGCGGCTTCAAATGTTTTCGCCGCTCTACCATCGAAGCAGTAGATCTGTCACGCATTACATCGGACGGTTATTCGTTCCAGATAGAGATGAATTACCGCTGCATGGAAAAAGGATTTCGCATTACCGAAATTCCGATTATTTTTATTGATCGCCATGCCGGCACTTCAAAAATGTCCGGTTCCATCGTCCGGGAAGCGGTATTCATGGTCTGGAAGCTTCGTTTGCAGAGTATCCTTACACGATTACTGGGGAAATAATATTACCATGTCGCACGATATTTGGTCAGTCATTCTCATAACCGGTTTAATCGGCTGGTTATTCTCCAGCATCATGCTGATGCTGAAGGCGTTTCCCCAAAAGGAAGTATTTATAGTGTCAACCGGAATAAGGTGGGGATCAGCAGCGCTGATCTCATTCTTTATTTGGATTGCCGGTATGCTAAAAGCCTGATTATTTTAAATTTATCCAGACCGGGTGATGAAGACCACAGGTATCCGGCTTGGGTTTTAAAACTTTACTATTCTGCAGTCTATGGTATTAGAATAAGACTATGTCACTCTATTCATGCAAACTTGGTGCATCAGACGGAAAAATTATCCTCAGGGATTTTGAGGCAGCAGATGGTGAGGTTCTGCGCAAAAATCTGGAGGATCAGGGTTTTTTTGTTTTTGCAGTTAAAAAGAAGCCGTTTCAGTTCCTGTTTGACAAGGGTCTCAAGCGCAGAAAGATCGATAACAGGGCTCTTTTGACCTTTAATCAGGAGATGCTCGTACTGATAAAGGCCGGCATGCCGATCATGCAGGTTCTTGATGCTATTTTGGAGCGTCATGATTCCGGTCCGTTGTACGAAGTCCTGGTTCAGGTTCGTGAAGATGTAAAGGCGGGTGCCGCATTGTCGATCGCGATGGAAAAACATGGCCGGGCATTCCCCTATCTGTATGTTGCCTCCATTCGTGCCGGTGAACGGACCGGTGACCTTCCGCAAACCATCAGGCGCTACATCGAATATTTGAAGCGGGTCGGCACACTGCGGAAAAAAATAGTGGCAGCCGTATTCTACCCTGCCATCCTTATTGTGTTTGCCTTTCTCGCGATAACACTTCTGCTGGTATATGTCGTTCCCACCTTCAGTCAGGTTTACGCCGATTCAGGATCGCAGCTCCCCGCCCTGACACAGCTATTGATTACATTTACTTCATTGCTCAGGCGTTATTTCGTTTTCGGGATAATTGTCTGCATCGGCATACTTGCCGCATTCAGATCATGGAAGAACACCGAAGCGGGGCGATATACGCTCGATCGTTTCAAACTGACCGTCCCTGTGGCCGGGGATGTTTTTACCAAGTATTCTGTGGCCGGCTTCACCCGTACCCTGGCGACGGTCCTTGGCAGCGGTATTCCGATCATTGAATCACTGCGCATGTCGATCGGGACAATGGATAACGTATTCATGGAAAAACGCATGTTCGAAGCGGTCCGCTTTATTGAAGAGGGAGGGCGTCTCTCGGTAGCGCTTGAACGCATCCATATAATGCCGCCGTTGGCACTGCGCATGCTCGGAGTAGGTGAAACTACCGGATCGCTCGAAGACATGCTGATTGATATTTCCAATTATCTGGAAGACGAACTTGAAGAACGGATGCATCTGCTGACTACCGCCATAGAACCGGCCATCATGCTGATCATGGGAGTAGTTATCGGCGTCATCATTATTGCGATGTACCTTCCTATTTTCAAAATTGCCGGCACGGTAGGCTAGGATAGCAATGCAACCATTCAGAAGAAAAAATATCGGCGTTATTCTGATAGAACGGGGAAGCCTTAATCCTGACCAGCTGCCCGCTATCATTGAAATCCAGGCGACAACCCGGCAGCGTTTTGGCGAAATAGCCATTCACGAAGGGTTTATAACTGAAGAAGCTCTGGCGCGGGCTTTGGCGGAACAATTCAACCTTGAATATATAGAACTGCTTAACTTCAAAATGGACTCCGAACTGCTCAACCAATTGCCGCCTGATGCAATTTACCGTTTTCATTTTGTGCCGCTGGAGATTCATCCGCATGCCATTGTTGTCGCCGTAGCTGATCCGACCGACGTTGTCAAACTGGATGAACTTGAACTGCTCCTTGATCGTCAGGTTCAGATCCGCATCGCCTCCGCCTCCGCGATTGCTGCGGTAACAAAAGCCGGTGAGGGAACGCGCCGTGTTCTTCGAGAAGTGTCCGAAGACTTTATGCTCCAGCTGGTAAAAGAAACCGACCGGGGTGAAGAAGTATTATCGGTTGAGACCCTGTCCGATGACACCAGCCCGATCATAAAACTGATCAATACGACTATTCTTGACGCGCTGAACCGCCGGGCGAGTGACATTCATATTGAAACCGGTCCTGACGGAGTCGATATCAAGTACCGAATTGATGGGGTGCTCTACAAAGCGAACGACACAATTGACCAACACTTTCAGGCCCCGATCATTTCACGGCTTAAAGTCATGAGCGAGCTCGATATATCCGAGCGGCGCGTCCCTCAGGATGGGCGCTTTAAAATCCGCTTTGGAGAAAAATCGATCGACTTCCGTGTTTCGATCATGCCGAGCTCCATGGGAGAGGATGCCGTAATCCGTATTCTCGACAAAGAGAGCATTGCCAGCGACCTGAAGGGATTAACACTGGAAAACCTCGGAATCAGTGATCGTGAGATCAAACGGCTGCGGAGAAAAATCCGCGAACCGTATGGCATGGTCCTGGTGACCGGTCCGACCGGTTCCGGTAAAACAACAACGCTCTACGCCGCCCTGACCGAGATTCATACCGGCGAGGATAAAATCATCACGATTGAAGATCCTGTTGAATACATGCTGCGCGGCGTACTGCAGATTCCTGTTAATGAAAAGAAGGGGCTGACCTTTGCCAAAGGATTGCGCTCAATTCTGCGCCATGACCCGGACAAAATCATGGTCGGAGAAATACGCGATTCCGAGACCGCACAGATCGCAGTCCAGTCAGCCCTGACCGGCCACCTGGTATTCACCACGGTACATGCCAACAACGTTTTTGATGTTATCGGCCGTTTCATCCATATGGGCATCGATCCCTATAATTTCGTATCATGCCTTAACTGCGTCCTGGCGCAAAGACTGGTGAGAAAGGTCTGTACCGCCTGCCGGCGTCCGGTACAGTACAGTGATGAACAGCTGATTGACGGCGGCGTTGATCCGGAACGTTTTCGGGGGATGACACTGTATGAAGCGCACGGATGCGACCTGTGTCACGGCACCGGCTACCGCGGCCGCGTTGCCATTGTCGAACTATTGGAGCTGAATGACCAGATCCGGGATCTCATTATTGCCAAGGTTCCCGCTACCCAGCTGAAAAAAGCTGCCCGCGATGCAGGGGTCATGTTTTTGCGCGATTCAGCTGAAGAAAAGCTGGCCGCCGGTATAACAACAATCAAGGAGATAAACCGCGTCACGTTTGTTGAATGACCGGAACAGGATACGCCATGTTGTTTGCCAGAAATCCAATCGGAATAGAAATCAGCCAGCATGGGGTGACCTGCGCCTTAACGGGGGGCAGCGTCGCCTCTCCACGTGTCGAGCGGGTGGCCCACGCCCCCTTTTCTCCGCAGACTCTTCAAATTTCACTTCGTGAGCAGAACGTTCTTGAACCCGACGCATTCGTTGCCGGTTTGAAATCGGCCTACAACCAACTGCTCTGCCGATCACCGAGGGTTGCGGTCTCTTTGCCTGATGAAACATGCAGGCTTATGCTGCTTGACTTGGAAGGACGTTTCAAAAGCCGCGCGGAAGCCTTGGATCTGATCCGCTGGAAACTGAAGAAAAGCATCCCGCTCGACAGTGCCGACACCCAACTTGATTATCAGCAGCTGATGGTTCGGGAAAATGGCGATCTGGCGCTTTTGGTGGCGATAGCATCCCGTAAGGTACTCTCCCAGTATGAAGACCTGATTACACAGGCGGGACTTTCTCCTGCTCGTATCGATTGCCATACCTTCAATATCTGCCGGCTTTTTGATCGCCGCCTCTCGCTCCATGATGACTGCATCCTGATATCATTTTACGGCAGCACCTTGTCAATAGTGGCTTTTGCGCAGGGGATTCCGGAATTTATCCGCGTCAAGCACCTGTCCGGCACGCTGGCGACTGACAGCCGGGTATACCTGGAAATAAACAGTTCCCTGCTGGTTTATAAAGAACGGTTTCCTGAACGGCCGGTGCAGACTGTTTTCTGTGTGGCATCACCTGATATTGCTCAAAACTATCTGGAGATGGTCGCCGAAGCGACCGGAACCACACCGACCCTGCTTGAGGCAAAAAGTGCCGTAACGCCGGGGAATTCAGCGCCGGGCGACCAGATGAGGTTATTCCCCTGTACTGTTGCCATTGGCGCGTCCCTGAGGAGTCTCTGATGCGTTTCACTATTAATCTTGCGACGCGCACCTACCTTGACCATCGCGTACTGAACATGCTCGCATATTGCGCCATCGCGGTACTGCTCGTTATGGCGGGGTGGAATATCAGCCGGGTATCTTCAAATAGGGGTGAACAGAGCCGACTGAATGCTGAAATAGCCGCTATCCAAAGCAGACTCGGGGCTAAACCGGGCGGTATTTCCGAGACTGATTTCAACCGGCAGAAGGCTCGCATCCGCTTCTATAATGAAATTATTGAGCGCAAGAGCGTAAACTGGCTCAATCTGCTTGAGACGTTTGAAAAGGCCACGCCGCAAGGGATATCGCTCTTATCGCTTTCAGAGGACAAGGGGCAGGGGGAGTGGAAACTGGAGGGGCGCGCCAGATCTTTCAAGTCCGTGCAGCAGTATCTTGAAAGCTTGGAAACAGCTGAAAACTTTTCAAACGTCCTGCTGCTATCCCATCAAAAGCTGACTCCGGGTGAGAATATGCATGGCGTACAATTTACCATCTCCTGCAAGGTAGTGAATTGATGAAACAGCTCATGTTAGAAATAGTCCGTCAGAAATGGCGTTTTTTGAGCATCATCCTGATTCTGCTGCTGCTCAACGTGGCCCTGATTTTCGTTGTATCTACCTATCAGCTCCCTATTCTGGCAGATCTGCAAACGAAGTGGAGCAGTCTGCGCCGGAGTTCTGCAGGCACCGGGCAGATGGATCCCGCTGCCCTTTATCAGCAGGCTTCCGCCGACCTCGAAAAGGTGAAAGGAAAGATACCTGAGAAAAAGCAATTTGCCAGGGTATTGAGTGAATTGCTGGAAGCTGCGGCAAGCAGCGGAGTCGAAGTCGGTGCCATCAGCTATAAACCGCAACTCATCAAGGAAGAAGCGCTGCTTTCCTATCAGGTGGCACTTTCTGTCAGCGGTGGGTATGCAGCCGTAAAAAGTTACCTTGCCGATCTTCAGGGAAATCCGGAATTGCTGGTGGTTGATGCCGTTTCTTTTTCAAACAGTGACCCCTTTGTCGAGAATGTGGTCATGGCTCTCCGCATTACGGTTTATCTCCGGGAGGGTGCATGAATCGGCAACGCTTGATTCTGTTCATTCTGGTGATACTCTTTGGTATCGCCGTATTCTGGAGCTACAGAGCTGTACCCAGGCCCAAAACGGTCAGCACTTTGACCTTCAAACCGGGGCAGCAGGTAAAATCGACCGTTGCTGCCACGGATAAACAGGCCCGTAATGCAGACGATGGCAGCAGAGTTAAAATCAGCCTGCTTGAAAAAGAACCAGCCACTTTCAAGGGGTATCGGCGCAACCTTTTCAAGCCTGTTTTTGCCGATGAGGTGAAAATTGTCAAACAGCAACCTATAGCAATCAAGACGCCACCCAAACAGATTACTCCTCCCGTTGTGCCGGCCGTGATTCAGCCTGTAACCGTCCCGCTGGCGCGCTTCACGTTCCTGGGGTTTTTAAAAAAAGGGACTGTTAAAACCATTTTTCTGGCGAAGGATAATGATATTGTGCTGGTAAAAAAAGGGGATAAAATTGCCGGCCGCTATGAAGCGACCGATATATCTGACCAGGCGCTGACACTGAAAGTTGCTGATACCGGCGCTGTAATTGTAATCCCTTTGATAGAAAACCTGCCGCTTGCCACGGCGCGATAACTAATATTCCGAGGAGACGCTTTCAATGCGCTACCTGAACCTTACTTCACATATCGCTTTATTGCTCGCTCTGGGACTGCTCTCATCCTGCGCCTCCACGGCTTCGCGCTCTTTCAGGGCTGCGGAAAAACTGGAAGCGGAAGGAAAATATGAAGAGGCAATGTACAGTTATGCAGAATCTTTTAAAAGCGACCCGACAGTCAATGAGCCGAGGATAAGATTCCTTGAAACCCGCCAGAAAGCGGCTGATCAGCGGTTCAAGCGCGGGATGGCCTTGGTGGAGAATGGTAATCATGTCGATGCGCTGCCGGAATTTCAGGCAGCACAGGGTATTGACCCGACTCAGGGACGCTTTGTGCAGCAGATAGAAATCACGACCCGGTACAGGGACGCCCAGATGGCTTATGAGGAGGGGAGTGATTTTGAGAAGGGAAACAAACTTAAGGATGCCCACCGCCAATTCATCAAGGCAGCCGGACTGTTTCCCGAAAATAGAGAATACCAGGCTGCCCTTGAACGGATAACCAAACTGCGCAAAAGTAAAGTAGAGAGTTATGAGCTGCACCTGAAATCAGCCAAGCCGATTACCCTCAAGTTTAAAGACGCAAAGTTGAAGGATGTTTTTAATATCCTGACTCAGCTTTCGGGGATAAATTTTGTCTTTGACGATGGCATCAAGGACGCCCCTGTCTCAATTTTTCTTGAAAATGCGTCGTTCCAGCAGGCGCTTGACCTGCTTACCAACATGAACAAACTCGGTACAAAAAATCTGAATGAAACTGCAGTGCTGGTTTATATGAACACGCCGGAGAAGAGCAAACAGTATGATGACATGCAGCTGCGAACCTTTCACCTCAACTATATGGATGCAAAAAAAGCCATCAACCTGATCCGTACCATGATCCAGGTCCGCAAGATATATGTAAACGAAGATTCAAACTCGATCGTCGTACGGGATACTGAAGATATCGTTGCGGTGATTGAAAAGATCCTTGATGCCAACGACCTTCCCGAGGCGGAGGTTGTCCTTGATGTCGAGGTGATAGAGATAAGTGATAAAAATGCACAGAATGTCGGGATGCTGCTGAGCAACTATAATGTCCAGTTGGGCGCTTTCTCGCCAAGTAATGAACTGCTGTCAACAACTTTAGCAGGTGCAACCGCTGGTACTACAACCACTTCCACAACCACAACTACTACCACCGGTAGCACAACTACCACCACTGCACCTGCTGACGTTGGCATTTCAAATCTTGTAAAAGCCTTTACTATGAAGGGTTTTGGCGGCTACGTCACCGTGCCGAATGCGACCTTTAATCTCGGTAAAACCCTTGCCAATGGAGAAGTGCTATCAAATCCAAAAATACGGGTAAAAAACAAGGAAAAGGCCAAATTCAACGTCGGTACCAGAGTGCCGATTACGACTACAACATTGAACGGCACAGTATCGCAGGTAAACGTCCAGTATGTAGACGTCGGTGTAAAGGTTAATGCGGAACCGACCATTCAGCTCAATAACGAAATCTCCATCAAGCTCAATCTGGAAGTGAGTTCCATACTGCAGAAAGAAACTGTTGGGGCGGACAAGAGCACCAGTGTTGTGACGATCGGCACCCGTAATCTAGAGACGGTGCTCAGCTTGAAAGATGGCGAGACAAGTGTTATCGGCGGCCTTATCCAGAACAGCACCAATAATGATAAGTCCAAGGTATATCTGTTGGGCGATATTCCGCTGATCGGGTCACTCTTTACCAACACCAACTCATCCAAGGACAAGACCGAACTGGTATTGGCGATTACCCCGCGGCTTGTTCGGGGAATTTCGGTCCCGCTCCCCGGTCTCGCTTCGTTTGCTTCCGGTAAAGAAGATCACCCTTCGCTGGTCAGAGCGATGTCCTCATTTGATCTGGAACCGGTTTTTGAGGGAGAAACCCCGCCGAAAGGGATTGAAAATAAAAACGGCACACCTCTGACTCCGGCCGCAATGCAGGACCATGCTCCCCAAGGTTCGGCAGCGCCAGCACCATCACTTATGCCGCTTTCTGCCGCTGTCCCTGCTACTATTCCGGCTCCAGTTTCACCTGTTCCGATCGCACCTTTACCGGCTGCTATTCAGCCCGCTCAAATAGTGCCCCCTGCAGCAGCTGTTCCGGCTCCTGTTCCAGCGCGGCGTGGCCTTCTGCAGATTGCTGCCCCTTCATCAGCCACGGTTGGGCAACAGTTTGCTCTGGATATAAAGGTCAGTGACGTAGAAGATCTTGCCACTGCCCCGTTTGTGCTTACATATGACCCGGCCCTTGTTGATTTTATAGCGATCAGTGAGGGTGCTTTTATGAAAAATGACGGTAAAGCGACAGATTTCGGCAGTATGGCTGATTCTGTCGGTGGTACGGTAGCGGTTACGTTGGGGAGGAAAGCAGGAAACGGCGGCGTGTCAGGCGCCGGTACGCTTGCATCGGCGTCATTCAGGGCAAAAAAACAGGGATCGGCAAGTTTCGCCTTCAAAAACGTGGTGTTCGGGGCGTCAAGCGGCTCCACCCTGAATATTCTTCCCTTCAGTACGGCGGTAGATATCCGCTGATGAAGGCCATCGCGAATCAAAATGGTTTCACCTATATTCTTGCTCTGACCGTGGTGATGATCATGGGGATAATGCTTGGTATGGCGGGACAATCCTGGAAAAAAATAAAACAGCGGGAACTTGAAGAAGAGTTGATCTTTAGGGGAGATCAGGTCGCTGAGGTTGTGTATCAGAAAATGCTCTGTGGCAATCCTGGCTTGGATCCGTTAAAGGTAAACCAATCTTTGTGGCCTGTTAATTCACCAAATGGCACTATTCTTGACGATCTTGTAATTGGCAAGGAAGAACCATGTAATAAATCAACAAAAAAATTCCGCCTCAGGCCATCTGCGGCCCTGGATCCGACAACAAACAAGCAGTGGCAGATAATCAAGCCTGTTGGTGACACAACCCGGTTTCTAGGTGTGGCAAGCGTCAGCACGGAAGAACCGCTCAGGAAGACTTTTAAGGATATCTATGATTCAAAATTACTTGATGACAAGAAACAGTACAGTGACTGGTCGTTTACGTGGGAATTAAAACAGAATGTAAATGCAAAGCAGTTATTACCTCAAAACCTGAATATTACGAGGTGATATGTACAGTACGTTAAGAGCTCGCAGGGGGCTTTCACTCATAGAGTTGATCGTAACCATAACGATTCTCGGTATTCTGGCGGGCGGGATTATACCCTTTGCCCGCATGACCGCTCAAAGGACAAAAGAGATCGAGCTGCGCAGAAATCTTCGCACTATTCGACTTGCCATTGACGAGTATAAGCACAAATTTGACAAGATGCCTGATGGGCCGCTAAAGACCGGTTCCGGCTACCCGAAGGATTTACAGGAATTACTTGACGGCCACGACTTTGGTGATGCAAAAGCGGGAAAAATTAAATTTCTGCGGCGTAAGATATACGACCCGTTTCATCCGCCCGAAAGTGAAAACGATGATATGTGGGGCTGGAATTTACGCTCTTCGGTCGATGCGCCGGATTCAACTACCTGGGGTAAAGAGGATGTTTTTGATATTTACTCGATGAATGAAGGAATGGCACTCGATGGCAAAACAAAATATAACCAGTGGTAATACTTTGGTTCACGCTGCCCGGCTGCATCGTTCCGGAGGAAAATACACACTTGACCGGCGCGGTTTTACGCTGATTGAGTTGCTGATTGTTGTCTCAATCATCGGTATCCTCGCCGCCATCGCCGTGCCGAACTACCAATGGGGCATCATAAAGGCAAGAGAAGCCGTTTTGCGTGAAGATCTCTATAATTTCAGGTCTGTTATTGATCAGTTCCATGCTGATCAGGGTAAATATCCTGATTCGATCGCCGAGCTGAAAGAAAAGAAGTATATGCGGGAGATTCCCAAGGACCCCTTTACCGGAACGTCTGATTCCTGGGTTGCTGTAGCGCCTCCTCCCGAATCATCCGGTTCTGAATCAGCTTCACAACCGGGAGAGGGTAGTAGCAGTAGCACTTCTCCCGGAAACGTGTATGATGTCCATAGCGGTTCAAATTTGGTAAGTTCGGATGGGAAAACCCCCTATAATGAATGGTGATCTATGATTCAGCTGCATAATGTGTCACTTGCATACCAACAGGATGCTTCGGCGCTCAATAATATCGATCTCAACATAGGCAAGGGGGAGTTCGTCTTTCTCACCGGACCTTCGGGTGCGGGGAAAACGTCTCTGTTGCGCCTGCTCTATGCTGCGCTTACTCCAAATCGTGGTCAGGTTCTGATCGATGGCCAGAATATAACACGTATATCCAGATCTCAGATTCCGCTGCTGCGCCGCTCAATTGGGGTGGTCTTTCAGGACTTCAAGCTGCTGCAAAATCGCACCGTTTTTGAAAATGTAGCCATAGCGTTGGAAGTATTGGGATGGGGCAGGGCGGATATCGGCAAGAAAACCATGCACATTCTCAAGCAGATGGGGATTGAATCCAAATATAATCTTACTACCCAGCGTCTATCCGGTGGCGAACAGCAGCGGGTGGCTTTGGCCCGGGCTCTGGTCAATGATCCGAAAATTCTGCTGGCGGACGAACCGACCGGCAACCTGGATGATGCTAACAAAAATCAGATTCTCAATATATTCAAAGATGCAAACATACGCGGCACGACTGTGGTCGTCGCGACTCACGACCGTCGTCTGATTGAGCAGAGTCATAAGCGTTTGGTTACATTAAATAAAGGGGAAATCGTTGAACAAATGGAAAAAGAAACAGCCAGCGGCCATCAAATCCTTTAAGCGTCCCACGCTTGCAGGCGATGGTTTTGGCGGTAGAGCCGGATTCTTCCTTTCTCGGGCTGTAAACAATATTCGTCAAAATATTTTTGTTAACGTCGTAACAGTAGGTACGATCACCCTGGCACTGCTGATCGTTTCCCTCTTTATGCTCGTCTTTGTTAATCTTGAAAGCGCAACCGAAAGCTGGAGTGAGCGGGTGCAGGTAACGGTCTATTTTGACAAAGAACTGACAAACCCGGATCAGAGTGCTTTTCGTGAGAAGATATCTGCGCTGTCAGGGGTGTCTCGCGTCAGTTATGTGAGTCGTGATGAAGCTCTGAAGCGATTTAAAATTCGTTTGCAAGGTCAGGAAGCCCTGCTGGAAGGGATACGCCCCGAGGTGCTCCCCACTTCGTTCGAGATTGCTCTTAAGCGTTCCCATCGTGATACGGCCTCTGTTGAAAGTTTCGTCACTGAATTAAAGCGGATCCCCGGCATTACGGAAGTGCAGTATGGTGAAGAGTGGGTACGCCGTTTTAACTCGTTTTTAAACTTTATGAGGTTGCTTGGCGTCCTTTTGGGTGGATTTCTGGTGATTGCTGCGATCTTCATCGTTTCAAATACGATCAAGCTAACCATTTACTCCCGTCGGGAAGAATTGGAGGTCATGGCTCTTGTCGGGGCAACGCGTTTTTTCATCAAGGCCCCTTTTCTTCTGGAAGGATTGATACAGGGATTTGTTGGCTCAGTTCTTTCTATTATCCTGCTGTTTGGCCTGTATGAAGGATTTCTGCAAAATGCAGGAAGTTTTCTTACCTTTAATCCCGTCTCTTCAGGATTGAGCTTCCTGTCGCTTGAGTACATTGCCGGATTGCTGCTGGCTGGCAGCATGCTCGGATTTCTCGGGAGTCTTACCTCACTGAAGCGCTTTATAAATGTGTAGATGATGAAGAGAACTGCAGTTATACTCACTCTGGTGATGATGGTCACTTCCCTGACGTTTGCACAAAACCCAAAAGATGAATTAAGTGGCGTCAAACGGGAGATAAAGGCTCAAAAGCAGCTCATTACCAAGACCCGCAAGGTCGAAGCGGTTATCTCAACTGAGCTGCGGGGGATCCTGCGAAATCTTGAGCAGAAAGAGTCTGACCTTGGCCGGCTGAACCGCGATCTGCTCGGCGTTGAATCTAGTCTTACCCGAACCGGACACGAGATTGAAAAGGTGTCGGATGAAGCAGGTCGTAAACGGGTAGAGATTGAGCACCGCTTGACTTCATTATATAAAGCGGGAGAACTTGGCGCCCTGCGGATGTTCTTTTCGGCAGAGTCGTTTCCTCAGCTTGCCGAAAATATTCGCTATATGAGATCAATTATTGAGAACGACAAGCGTATTTTTCTTGAATATAATCAGAAAATTGACCATCTTAAAGGTCTGAAGGCAAATTTAGAGAGCGATGCGTTAAAAAAAGCACACATCAAGACCGGCATTGAGCAAAAAAAACGTGAGATAGAAAAGGAAAAGAGCAAAAAATCAGCCTATCTTGGCAAGGTGCGTCTGGATCGCAAGGGTTACGAGTCTTCATTAAAGGAATTGCAGGTCAATGCCTCCAAGCTGCAGGCTATGATTAACCGGCTGAATGCTTTAAGTCGTCGCAGAGCATCATCCCGCCAAACAAAGCCTGGAGCCGGGCTTAAACCGCTTGCTGAATTGCCGCCGGTCCCCGATCGTGGCTTTGCTTCACAAAAAGGGCGTATGAATCTTCCGGTTCGTGGCGAAATTATTGAATCATACGGAAAGCATAAACACCCGGAATTTAATTCGTATACCTTCAGTAAAGGGCTGTCAATTTCTGCTTCATCCGGAACCGAGATCAAGGCGGTTTATGAAGGCACCGTTATTTTTGCCGATTATTTCAAAGGTTTTGGTAATATGATGTTGGTAGATCACGGGGGTGGTTATTTCACCCTTTATGCCCACGCGTCCAGGCTCTCAAAGAAAGTCGGAGCCGAGGTTGCACGGCATGAAACAATCGGGTCTGTTGGTGATGTTGATTCAAGTAAGGGTAATATGCTGTATTTCGAAATCCGGCATCAAGGTAAGCCGGTCGATCCGGCCGGATGGGTTCGCTGATAATCAGTACTAGAAGCATCAATATATGTGGAGGAAACAAATGAGTGCACCAGGCAGCAAAAAAACAAGAATAATCGTTGGTTTTGCAGTAGTCGTGGCATTTTTGTCCATCTTTATCATCAGCTCCCAACGTCGCAGTTCGGCAGAGGGCAAGGGGAGTGATTATGAATCTATCGAACTCTTCACGGATGTCATGGCGATTGTAAAGAAGAGTTACGTTGAAGAAGTAGATACCAAAAAGCTGATATACGGTGCTATTAACGGGATGCTTTCTTCGCTTGACCCGCATAGCTCGTTTATGACGCCAGAAACCTATAAAGAGATGAAAATTGATACCAAGGGAGCGTTTGGCGGGCTGGGGATTGAAATATCCGTAAAGGACGGAGTCCTGACCGTTATTTCGCCAATCGAGGATACCCCGGCATTTAAGGCCGGCATCAAGGCCGGTGACATGATTCTCAAAATAGACGGCAAATTCACCAAGGATTTGAATATCAATGATGCTGTCAAGCGTATGCGGGGACAAAAGGGGTCCAAGGTTGTCCTGACCATTATGCGTGAGGGTTTTGATAAGCCGAAGGATTTCCCGATAGTCCGGGATATCATTCAGGTCAAGAGCGTTCGGTCCAACCTTATGGACGGTGGTTATGGCTATGTGCGTATTGCCCAGTTCCAGGAAAAAACCGACGAAGACCTGCTGAAGGCTCTTAAGGCCATGAAGGGTGAATACAAGGGTGAGCTTAAAGGTCTGGTGCTTGATATGCGCAACGATCCGGGCGGGTTGCTTGATCAGGCGGTCAAAGTTGCCGATCATTTTGTTGCGGAAGGGCAGATGATCGTCTATACCGAAGGACGCGAAAAAGACTCAAAAATGCAGTTTACTGCCAAAAAAGGTGGTAAAGAGGCCAATTACCCGATCGTAGTACTGATCAACGGCGGCAGCGCCAGTGCTTCCGAGATTGTTGCGGGAGCCCTTCAGGATCATAAACGTGCCATCATTCTTGGGACCCAGAGCTTTGGTAAGGGGTCGGTACAGACTATTATCCCACTGTCTGATGATTCGGGACTCCGTTTGACAACCGCCCGTTACTACACTCCCAAGGGACGCTCAATTCAGGCCAAGGGTATAACGCCTGATATTACGGTCGAAGCGGTTGAACTGCCGAAAACAACCAGTAAAAAAGAATCCATGCATCTTAGCGAAAAAGATCTTGAGAACCATTTTGAGGGTGAAGACAAAACCGGAGATGGTGATGTAAAAAAGGATGAGAAGAAGATCGATAAAAAAGATGAAAAAACTGAGAAAATCCCGCAAAAGCTGGAAGAAGGTCTGAAGAATGATTATCAGGTGCTGAGAGCACTGGATCTTCTTAAGGGGTGGGAGCTCATCAAGTCAATGGGAAGTGGTAAATAATAATGATTTTAAGGAATTGTGCCATAGTGGTGTCGGATAAATAATGGCCGTTCCAGCCAAAAAGAAATTCCGCAAGCAGCCATCCGGATCCCGGGTGGCTGCTCTGGTGTTGCTGCTTTTGATCGTCATTGCAGTTGGCGGGTATTTTATCTTTTCTCCGGCCACAAAAACGGGGATGACACCCCGAAAACCGGAATTTTCGCGCGTCACACCCGGCATCCCTGGTGCACCAGTTCCGCAGGCTGCCATTTTGGAGCAGCCAGCCATTCCCCTGCCTCTACACAATAAGCAGTACGATTATCCGGCTCCTGTAATTCCTGAAACTGAAAAACATGGGTCGGTTGGTAGTACATCCGGACGTTTGGCGGTTATTATCGATGATATGGGCAGTCGATTGTCAGAGGCCCGTTCGCTGGCTGCAATCAATGTCCCGCTGACTTTTGCAATAATCCCGGGGCTGCCGGTCGATAAGGAGGTAGCGGCCTATGCGGCCACAAAAAATATTGAAACCATGATCCATATTCCGATGCAGCCTAAAGGATGGCCGGCAAAACGTCTGGAAGCAAATGGTCTTCTTGTGTCCATGAATGCAGATGATTTGCAGATTCGGGTGGCAGGGTTCGTACAGCAGTTTCCTGGAGCTGTAGGAGTCAATAATCACATGGGTTCGGAATTTACCGAACATGAAGAACAAATGGCTGCAGTGCTTCAGACGGTGAAGGAGAACGATCTGTTTTTTATCGACAGCGTAACGTCAGCGGATAGCGCAGGTTTGAGGGTGGCGCAACGGATGGGTATAAGGTCGGCACGGCGGAATGTCTTTCTTGATAACGAACAGAAGCGGAACTACATTCTTGGACAGCTCAATCAGGCTGTCAAGATGGCCAGGAAATACGGTTCGGCAATAGCCATCTGCCATCCACATCCGGCCACGATTGCAACCCTTGCAGCGTCACTGCCTGCACTTGCCAGCCAGGGTGTGCGGCTGGTACCGGCGTCACAGCTCGTCAGATAGCTGAAATTTCTTCAGCAAGCTGCTTCTGCAGCCGGGAAATATTTTTATAAGACTCCTCATGCAGAACGGCCTCAGGTTTGTTCGGGTCCACCGGATACACTGAAAGCCAACTCTCCTTCCGTAAGGCACCTTCAAAACCTGCCAAAGCTTCGTTTAACAGCAGATATAAACGATCGTGTACACCGTTGAATTCTCCGGCATCAAATCCCTGCATTTGTATATTCTTCTGGAGCAGCTGCTCTCCGGTCATGCTGAACTGACGATAATCAAGCCTGCATGTTTCCGGAGTAATCCGTGGCAACAGTAGTGACACGACTCTTGCAGCCTTGTCGGCAACCAGGGTCCTGGCCGCAGCGAATTCCGGGTCGTTTTCCTGAATGCCATAAAGGGTCGAGCAGAGCATGCTGCTGACACAGTTACCATGCAGGAAACCCCGGGCGGAACGATCAGACGTTTCAAAATAGAAGCTGCGGTCATTGCTGTGCTCTGCCAGTACAGCGCCGCAGATCAGACAGCGCTCCGTCAGACCTTCAAGCCGAGCCAGATATGATTCCTTTTTGCCCGCCTCCTTTTCAAGCAGCCAGGTGTGATAAAGGCACGCCCTGGTTTCTTTAGTCGCATCGACGCTTCTTAAGATGTCACGGGTTATTTCCATAAACTGGCCATGGACTTCGGTGCCGCGGGCATGGGTCAGGATCGGATATATTTTACCATCCGGATTTGTATTCAGACTCTCGACTTTCGGGCTTTTTGAAATATACGAATCCAGGCAACGATAGCCGAGATTGACTGCAATCGCACGCAGGAGCGTTTTCTGATCCTTGAATATCCCCTCAAACTTTATACGCTCGTCGATCAGGCAGGGGATCAGTGCCAGTGATTTCTTGTCGATACCACGCTGGTCGAACAGTGCAAAAATGTTTTTGCAGTTTTCAAGGCTGGGTAGATCCTTGACCGGAATCAGCACCCGGTCGGCGGCATACAGGGCATTCTGGGTCAGGATGTTAAGATCAGGGCGTGTATCTATGATGACGATACCTGAGATGCCGGACTCAGCCAGCATCCGGGTCAGGGTCATCGGCCCTTTGAAGCGTTCGTGGATATCGCCAAGCTCTGATGAAGAACGGATAAAGCCGACTCCATACTGCCCGGTCTGGACGACTTCGCTTGCTTTTGCCCCCATCAAAAGAGCATGGACATCGGCAGCATCCCCACTGCGTTTTTTCAGTTCGAACATCTTGTCAATTGTGAAGTGATTATCAAAGGAGAATATTGTTACCGGCAGATCCTCGCGCATCGCTTTCAGATAGATTGCCAGATTGGTTGCGAGGGTTGTCTTGCCGACGCCTCCTTTTTCGGAAGAGATAGTTATGGTATAGGGATAGGCATACATTAAAAGTGGTACCGCCGTAAAAAATTGAAATTTATTATTCTGTATCGGGGAGTCGATACTAGACAATTTGCCGTTGACGGTCAACCGTTTGCTGCGCTGTGCTAAAAATGCTTTAAATTCATTGCATAGCTTGCATCCTGAAATAACTTGTTTATAATTGATTCACTCTTTGCCGGATGAACATGGAATATACATTTGAAACAGGGGATGTTTATGGGTTTTATTGATAAGGTGAAAGGTGAATTGCTGGATATTATTCAGTGGCTGGACGATTCCGATGATACGCTTGTGTACCGTTTTGAACGTTATAACAACGAGATAAAGTATCATGCCAAGCTGATAGTACGCGAGGGTCAGGTGGCGGTGTTTATAAATGAAGGGCAGCTGGCTGATGTTTTCAAGCCTGGCACCTATACCCTTGAAACGGCAAACCTGCCGGTTCTGGCAACCTTGCAGGGGTGGAAATATGGTTTTGAAAGCCCTTTCAAGGCGGAAATATATTTTTGCAGTACCCGTCAATTTACAAACATGAAGTGGGGTACACCTGGTCCTTGTACCATGCGCGATCCGGAGTTTGGAGCGGTACGGGTCACGGCTTATGGGCTGTATTCTATCAAAATAAAGACTCCTGAACTTTTTATCCGTGAAGTCGTCGGCACCGACGGCACCTTTTCAACAGGATCAATTGAAGATAATCTGCGCGGCAAGATCGGCACCCGTATCAAGGAGGTAATGCCTGAAACCGGCATCCCGATCATCGACCTCGAAAGCAAGGTGGTCCAACTGGGTGAAACGCTCAAAAGCAGGATAGTTCCGGCTTTTGAAAAGCTCGGCCTCGATCTGGTTGAGGTACAGGTTCAGGATATCGGCTTGCCGGAGGAGGTTGAGAAAGCCATAGACAAAGCCGGCGCCATGCGGGCTATTGGTGATATGCAGAGTTATACCCAATATGAAACCGCCAGCGCGATTCGTGATGCGGCTAATAATCCGGGCGGACTGGCTGCAGCTGGTGTAGGCGTCGGAATGGGGTTTGGCATGGGAGGGCAGATAGCCGGCGCCATGGCTGGCAATACCCTCCCGGGCGGCTTGCCGCTTCCGCCGCCATTACCCGGTCACGTGCAGTTTTATGTTGCTCTGGCCGGTCGGCAGTCAGGCCCATACGACCTGGTCGCCATGAAGCAGATGGCACAGTCAGGACAGTTGACGCGCGAATCACTTGTCTGGAAGCAGGGGCTCACCTCCTGGATTACTGCCGGTCAGCAGCACGAGCTGGATCTGCTGTTTGGATCTGTGCCACCTCCGCTTCCGTCAGCGGGTTAAAGGCGCACTGAATCGTACTTGCAATAAACAGGAGAATTTGATGCGTCTTACACCTGCAATAGAGCTTGAATACCGTTGCAAAAAACTTCAGGAGGAGATGATAACGGACTCACTGGATGCGGTCATAATCGTCCAGAATGCTGATCTCTTTTATTTTACCGGTACCGTACAGAGAGGGAATCTGTATGTTCCGGCCTCCGGTCAGCCGCTCTTCATGGTTCGCAAGGATGCCGGGCGGGCCAGGATGGAGTCCGGCCTCAAGGAAGTGATGCCCTTCAACTCTATGAAGGATATTCCCGACATTCTAATCCGTTACGGATACGCAGAGCCAAAACGGATCGGATTGGAGTTGGATATTCTTCCGGTAAACTTTTATGAACGTTACCGTGCTATTTACCCGAATGCCGATTTTTCTGATGCAACACCGTTGATTCGCAAAGTAAGGATGATTAAATCTCATTATGAGATTCACCTTATGCAGGACGCTGCTGATCAGGTCGATCGGGTATATAATCGTGCCGGCGAAATTATCCGCGTTGGCATGACCGATCTGGAGGTAGCAGCAGATCTGGAGTTTACAGCAAGAAAAGATGGTCATCAGGGGTTTGTAAGGATGCGCGGTTTTAATTCCGAACTCTTTTATGCTCAAATATTTTCCGGAACTGACAGCGCCGTTCCTGCCTATTCAGATACACCGCTGGGAGGGATGGGGCTTAATCCTTCTTTCGGTCAGGGCGCCGGTCTGAAGCGTATTGAACCTCATGAACCGGTCATTATCGATTTTGCCGGATGCGTGGACGGGTATTTAATCGATCAGACCCGTGTGTTTTCAGTCGGAGAACCGTCTGACCGATTGCGGAGAGGGTATGATGACATGCTGAAGATTCAGGAATTAATGATGAGTAGAGCAGACGTTGGCATGAGCTGGGGTGCGCTGTATGATACCTGTTTCAAGTGTGCTGTTGAGATGGGTTATGCCGACAGCTTCATGGGGGCAAAGGGGGCGCAGGTTTCATTTATCGGACATGGGCTTGGAGTAGAAATTGATGAATACCCGTTTATAGCCCGTGGTTTCAATAATATGACTCTGCAAGTCGGGATGGTGTTTGCTTTTGAGCCGAAAGTCGTCTTTCCGGGCGAAGGCGCAGTCGGCATTGAAAATACGTTTTATTTGAGTAATGAAGGGCTTAAGCGCCTTACACACTCCAGTGATGACATGATAATTCTGAGTTAAATCCTCCGTGAAAATTTTTTGTTGCATTTTATGTATACGGTCTAGTATAACAGTCGTGCAAATTGTATACAGTATGCTGAAAATGAGTCCTGTTTCTCCCCGTAAGAGATGATGTATGTAGGCAGAAAGCGGAAAAAGCTTTTTATCCGGGTTCACCCCCACACCACGAAAAGGAGAGTAAAACCATGGCCCTGAAAGACACACTCAAGCTGAAGATCGAGGAACACCGTCCCCGTACAACAAAGCTCGTCAAAGAATTCGGTCAAGTCGTTATCGACAAGGTAACTATCGATCAGTGCATCGGTGGTGCCCGTGATATCCGTTCGCTCGTAACGGATATCTCCTATCTGGATCCGCAGGAAGGGATCCGTTTCCGTGGTATGACCATCCCTGAGACCTTTGCTGCGCTGCCCAAGGCTGCCGGCTCTACCTACCCGACCGTTGAATCCTTCTGGTACCTTCTTCTTACCGGTGACGTCCCTACTGATGCGCAGGTTACCGAAGTCGTTGCCGAGTGGAAAGTACGTCAGGTTGTTCCACAGTATGTATTTGATGCTGTTCGTGCTCTGCCGAAAGACAGTCACCCAATGGTCATGCTTTCTGTTGCCATGCTGGCACTACAGAAAGACTCCAAGTTTGCCGGCTTCTATAACTCAGGCAAATTCAACAAGATGGTTGCATGGGAATATGTCTATGAAGATGCCTGTGATATTGTTGCCCGTATCCCAATCATCGCCGCCTTTATTTACAACCTGAAGTATCGCAACGATGTACAGGTCGCTATCGACCCGACACTCGACATGGGTGCTAACTTTGCCCATATGATCGGCCAGAAAGAGGAGTACAAGGACGTTGCCCGTATGTACTTCATTCTGCACTCCGACCACGAGTCCGGCAACGTTTCGGCTCACACAACACACCTTGTTCATTCAGCACTGTCAGATCCTTACTATTCTTACGCCGCCGGTTTGTGCGGCCTGGCCGGTCCGCTGCACGGCCTCGCCAATCAGGAAGTTCTTGACTGGACTCTCAAGTTCCAGGAAAAATACTGCAAAGGTGTCGAGCCGACTCCGGAGCTTATCAAAGCTGCACTCTGGGATACACTCAATGCCGGTCAGGTTATTCCCGGTTACGGTCACGCAGTTCTGCGTAAGACCGACCCTCGCTACATGTCACAGCGTGAATTCTGCCAGAATACTGAGGGCCTCAAAGATTACCCGCTGTTCAAAGTTATCTCCATGATCTTCGAAGTTGCTCCTGGCGTTCTCACTGAGCATGGCAAAACCAAAAACCCATGGCCAAACGTTGACGCACAGTCCGGCGTTATCCAGATGTACTTTGGTCTGACCGAGTTTGAATTCTACACCGTTCTGTTCGGTGTAGGTCGCGCTCTTGGCTGCATGGCCAACATTACTTGGGACCGTGGCCTCGGCTACGCTCTTGAGCGTCCTAAGTCTGTTACCACTGCAATGCTCGAGAAATGGGCTGCTGCAGGTGGTCGTGAATAGTAGAAAATCAGATTTATATTAAATGCATCTAGAAAGGGGACACAGAAATGTGTCCCCTTTCTATTTTTGTGCCGGTATATTAATTTTCCTGCTTGCAAAAAAAATATGTACGGTATAAAAGACAATATCAGTCGTGTTTAAATTTATAAATCAGGGGGAATAATGTCAGCTTCAATCAAGGGGACAAAAACAGAGCAGAATCTGCTCAAATCGTTTGCCGGTGAGAGTCAGGCGCGTAACCGCTATACATATGCTGCCGGTGTGGCTAAAAAAGAAGGTTTTGTTCAGATAGCCGATATTTTTGAGGAAACGGCTAATCAGGAGAAGGAACACGCCAAACGCTTTTTCAAATTTCTGGAGGGAGGAGAACTGGAAATCACCGCCACTTTCCCGGCCGGGAAAATAGGCACTACCGCAGAGAACCTGCTCGAGGCCGCAAACGGTGAACATGAGGAGCACGCGCTGCTCTATCCGGGTTTTGCTGCGATAGCCAAAGAAGAGGGGTTTCCGGCAATTGCCGCTGCATGGATTGCAATATCGGTATCCGAAAAACAACATGAAAAACGTTATCGCGAACTTTTGGCAAATATCGAAGCCGGCCGTGTATTTTCCCGGGATGGCGACGTTGTCTGGCGTTGCCGCAACTGCGGGTATCTCCATACCGGCAAGGAGGCGCCAGAACTTTGTGCCGCCTGCATACATCCTAAAGCGCATTTTGAATTGCTGGGTGAAAACTGGTAAATACCAGAGCCCTGTTTTCCTTTAAGGAATTTACAGGAGCTACTATCTACGTAAAAGGAGAAAATACTATGGCAAAATTACTTGAAGTTTACAAATGTGAGTTGTGCGGCAATATTGTTGAGGTTGTTCATGGGGGGGAGGGCGATCTTTCCTGCTGCGGGCAGGAAATGAAGCTGATGTCGGAAAACACCGTTGACGCAGCCAAAGAGAAGCATGTCCCGGTGATTGAAGTGGGCGACGGTTTTGTAAAAGTGACAATCGGTTCTGTTGCGCATCCGATGGAAGAGAAGCATTATATCGAGTGGATTGAGCTGCTTGCCGATGGCGTGGCGTATCGCCAGTTCCTCAAGCCGGGGGATGCACCGACCGCTACATTTAATGTCACAGCCAAAAATATTACCGTCCGTGAATTCTGCAACCTGCACGGACTTTGGACTGCACAGGGCTGATCTGCAATAAATCATTATTTGCAGCGGGAGCCTGGAAACGGGTTCCCGCTGATTGTCTGCTGAGTTCTTTACACATTTCCCCTGCTCATGTATTATCCTCCAGTGAAACGTATTTTATCCTTCTACATAATTCGTGAAATTTCCTCACTCTTCCTGCTTGGTATTGCCGTTTTCACATTGGTTCTGCTGATGGGGCGCCTGATCAAGCTGACTGATCTTGTCGTGTCATATGGTGTCCCGCTGGCGGATGTCGGCATGATGATCATCTATCTTGTTCCGTCATTTCTGGTATATACGATTCCAATGGCCTTTTTGCTGGCTGTGCTTCTGGCGTTTGGCCGGCTTTCGGCCGATAACGAGATTATTATCATCAAGGCCAGCGGCATGAGTCTTAGTCAGGTGATGCCGCCGGTGATTTTCTGTGCAACTGTTGCCGTGCTGCTGGCGCTGGGCGCAAGCACTATCGGCGTGCCGTGGGGCAACAGCGCTTTCAAGGAGCAGAGTTTACAGGCACTGAAGCGGAATATTTCCGCAACCATTCGAGAAAAAACATTCTGGGATGATATTCCGGGTGTCGTAATGTATACCGACCGGTATGAAGAACAGAGCCAAACATTGAAAGGGGTTCTTATCCACGATGGCCGCAATCCTGATCGACCCATGACAATATTTGCGCAGGACGGAGTCGTTACGGCGGCGCCAGACAGTCAGGCACTGCTGCTCTCCCTGCATGATGGCTCCATTCATATGGCTGGCGCCGACGGTCTCTACCGGTTGGTTCATTTTGGTGAATACAGTATGACGGTTGGCGAAAATGGGAGCAGCAGCGAAATAACCCGGAATGAGTCTGATATGTGGCTGTCTGAGTTGCAGCGCCGGATTAAAGATCCTGTCACATCTGCCATTGACCGCCTGAAAATATCGGCAGAGCTTCACAGCCGTTTTACCTTTCCATTCGCTTCACTGGTTTTCGCAATCCTTGCCGTTCCTCTGGGGATGCAGAATCGCCGCTCGGGTAAATCTGGCGGTTTTACCGTCAGCCTTTCAGTTATACTCGCCTACTACGTTCTGATGTCAGTCGCGCGGACGCTGGCGGAGAAAGGTGTTGTTCCCCCTGCCGTCGGACTCTGGATTCCCAATCTGATTTTCTTATGCCTTGGTGTGTTTTTTTTACGAATGGCATCACTGGAAAAGAGAATCCCTACTTTACCGCTGCGAAGATTTATGGATTATTTCAGGAGAACCACCTGATATGGGCATAATCAACCGTTATATCGCCCAGACCTGGCTGCGCCTGCTGATGCTCTGTATCAGCGGTTTTGTCGGGATCTATCTGGTAATTGATCTGATTGAGAAAATCCCCCGTTTTATGCGCGCCGGGGGGAATGCCGGCGATATGCTGCAGTACTTTATCTGGAAGCTTCCTGAAATGATCAGTCGTACCGCGACGTTCTCCGTTCTTATGGCTACATTGCTGACGCTCGGGGTACTTTCCCGCGACAGCGAAATTATTGCGCTGCGCAGTTGTGGAATCAGCCTGCTAAGAATTTCTCTGCCGATGCTGACGCTCGGGCTTTTTGTCAGCATTTTGTTGTTGATCAACACCGAATTGATATTGCCGTATAGTTATGCGCATACAGAACAGATCGAGAATGTAAAGATCAAGAAAAAAAGTGATCGTATAACGTTCAAACGCAACAATATCTGGTTTCGCTCCAAGTCGATGATCCTGCAGGCACGACTGTTTGAACCTAAAACAAGTACCTTGAGCGGAGTCGTAGTCTGGAACGTAGACAGCTTCATGAATCCGGTCAGCAGGATTGACGCTGCTGCGGCGCTCTACCGGGAAGGGCGCTGGACCTTGAATTCCACCACGCTGAGAAATTTCGAGAGTGCCGCCGGGTATGCGCCGCACTCAGCACAAACTATAGAGCTGGATCTCAAACTTAAAATTGGAGACTTGCAGGTACTGGAAAATGATGCCGACAATATGAGTATCCGCACGTTGAAGGAGTATGCTGAAAATCTGAGGAGCGGCGGCTATCAAGCCTATCGCTATCTGACGCTGATGCACGCCAAGATTGCGTCTCCCTTTGCGGCCCTGGTAATGGTGCTTCTTGGGATCCCGTTTGCTCTGAAAAACAACCGCTCCGGCGGTATCGCCATGAGAATCGGTACAAGCATCGGAATCGGTTTTGTCTATTTTGTTGTCAACGCCGTGCTGCTCTCATATGGCCGTAACGGCGTTTTGACCCCGGTTGTCGCGGCCTGGGGAGCTAATTTTATTTTTTTGTTGAGCGGAATCTGGCTTTCGATGACGGTTAAAGGGTAATACCGAAGGACACCTCAATAATGTGGAGGGGACACATGCTGCTGATATACTTACGAACAGTCATTTTTGTATTCTGTTTTGGTCTGGCGAGCGTAGCGACTGCTGCAGAACATCCGAAGCAGACAAAAAACGGGAGTACCTTAAAACCTGTTTCTTCGGCAATGCCGGTCATTATTCTCAGTATCATTCCGGCGCAGGCCGAACCGGGTGCAAAGGTGATGCTGTCCGGAAACGGCTTCGGGGAAAGCGCCTCTGTTTTTCTGGGGAGCGTCGAAATCCCTGCCCGGACCACCGGGACCAAGTATGCTGAATTCAATCTGCCGCCAAAACTGGCGCCGGGCCTGTACGCACTTTATCTGAAACGCTCCGACGGCACGACCGGCAGATCCTATAATTTTACGGTCCTCCCGCTGCGTCCCGTACTGAGCTCTCTGCAGCCGTCCCGTATCAGCTCCTGTGCTGCAGGCAAGGAGCGCGAAGTGATTGCCCGTGGCAGTAATTTTGGCAGTACTTCGATGCTTTTCTTTAACGGGGCTGCGATCGCCAGCACACTTGTTTCGCCGGAATCCCTCTCTTTCATTGTACCGGCTGTGCCGGGGGGACTTCACCAGGTGCTGGTTAAAAACTCTCCCGAAAACGGTTCGGTGCCGCTGACTCTGGTCGTCGAAACCAGACCGGAAATTGATCAGGTCACAGTCGGAAACGAGCACGTCAACTTATATGAACTGATTATCACCGGAAGGAACTTCAACCAAAGCTCTTCATTGTATGTGGATGGCATCCAGATCGGCGGACGCGGCGGGCAGGATATTGCTGAACGGGAAAAGCTTATCTATGTTGACTGCACCAAATTGATCTACCAGCGGCACCCATACTCTCCTGTCAATAAGGATTTCCGTATTCAGGTTGTCAATCCCGGAGGAGAAGCTAGTCAGGTTGTCACCGTAACGGCCCCCTGATTTTAGTGCAAACTCACTAACTATCTCAGCGTTTTCCCCACAGCGTCAGGAGCGCCGGCAGAAATACCAGAAACGCGGCGACGCTGGCGATCATACCAAGCGACATGACTGCGCCGATACTGGAAACACCCTGGTGGTGCGCAACCATAAGAGCGCCAAAGCTGAACAGGATCGTCAAGGCGTTCAGGAATACTCCAATGCCGGCGCTGCTGACCGCTACCATGCCAGGAGACTCATTTCCCTGGCGGTAGCGGTTCAGTATATATATTGCCGAATCGATTCCTACCCCCAGAATCAGCGGCAGCACAATGATATTGGCCGAGTTGAAACTGATCCCTGTTAATCTCATACCGCCAATCATCAATAATAGCCCGGCCCCCAGAGGCACTATTCCCAGCAGGGCGTAGCGGATGCTCCTGAAATTGATCAGCAGGATGACGGCGATGCCGATGAATGCATAGATGAAAGCTTTCAGGTAGGCATCTCGCAGCACGGAGAGCGATTCATACACCATGACCGGTTCGCCGGTGGCTTGCGGCGAGACGCTCTTGACCTGAGCGACGAACTCCTGCAGCGGTTCCCGCTCGAAAATTTCTTTCTTCGCTGCCACCTGCAGCAGCAGTTTGCCGCTACTGCCGACAAAACGCTGCAAAAGCTGCGGCGGAACATCAGCTTCGCTGATCGGCGCTGCCTCCAGACTCTCTTTCACCATCCGCAGTTTGTCGGGCAGACCGGCAAACATGCTCCCCTGAAATTCCCGCAGCAGTCCCAGAGCATTTTTATCCTTTTCCGCTTCCAGCGTGCTGAAAAATTTGTCCAGTGTAGTCAGAAAGGCTGCCGTCGGCTTTGCTTCCGGGGCTTTGCGCACCTCCAGCGCATTCTTGAGTTTCTCTACCCGGTCACGGAAATCTTCAAATACTTTCGGAAGCGCCATGACCTGCAGGTTTTCTTCATATGGTACCGGCTTGACCTGAGCCATAATCAGGCGTAGCGCCGTCAGTTCTGCAAGTTTTTCACGCTGTTGGTCAGGCACAAAGGACAGCTTGCTGACAACATGATCTACGGCAGGCAGCTTCTCCAGTCGCTCGGCCAGAGTGCGTGCTTCTGCTTCATCCCTGGCTGTCACGACGGCAAAATAGCCGGAGTTTTCCTTGCTGCGCATCAGCTTGTAGGCGTACTCAACCGATTGCAGCCCTTTGGCCTGCAGGTTCATCAGGTTGTAATCGAAGCGCATGGTCAGGGCAGGGTACAGGCAGACCAACGACAGCAGCAGCGCTGCGGCGATGACCGTTTTCGGTCTGGAAAAAAGAAAAGGTAAGAAAGCTCCCTTCCTTTCAATGTGATGGTTGGCGGAGGGCTCTGGTGAGGCCTTCCGAAACCGCGCCAGCAGCACCAGCATCGCCGGCAGTACGGTGAAGGTGGCAATTACGCAGATGACAATACCGCTGGCCGCGATGATGCCTAATTCGGCAATGCCTTTGAAATCCGTAAGGACAAACGTAACAAAGGCCAGCGCTGTTGTGGCAGCGGCCATGGTTATGGAGCGGTAATTTGTCGTGAGCGCTGTCTCGATCGCTGTCGGGTGCCCGGCGCCATGGGTCAGCTCTTCCTGATAGCGCAGCACCACCTGGATGCCGTACTCGATCCCAAGTCCTATCAGCATTATGGCAAAAACCATCGAAAGTATATTCAGGTGCCCGATCGTCAAGGTGGCAAAACCGAAGGAAAGGCTGATTCCAACGATCAGAGAAACCATTGCTGCGATCACGTTCAGCAGGCCGCGGAAGGCAAACAGCAGCAGGATCACGGTCAGGGAGAGGGAGAGTATCGTGGCAATGCCGATGTCTCTCTGACTGGTGGCCATCTCTTCATACTCCAGCACCGGCACTCCGGTCAGGCCACCACTTATTCCCTTGAACTCGGGCTTTTGCAGAATTTCATCCAGGGCGGCACGGGCTGCCTTGATCGACTTCTCGGAAGCGACAAAGCTTCCCTCTTTCTTGATAGGCAGCATTGTTATGATCTGCTGTCTGCCGGCACTCTCCAGCATGGAAGGCCTGTCGCCGCCACCTTTCAGGAAGGAATCCATCGACAATCCACTTGATTTACCGTCAAAAGCCTTGAACCCCTTGTCCAGCGTGGTCAGCATGAATGTCAGGCTCGCCAGCACCGCCGGATCACCCGATTCCAGATAACCATCGATCTGCCCGGTCAGGCTGGTGAAAAGTGTTTGTACCGATGGCGCGGCAGATAGATCTTTCAATATCGGAGCCGCTATTGTCAACGTATGACGCAGGTTTTTAATGTCATCCAGCGGCATGAACAACAGGCCGTTTTTGCGGAAGAAGGGGAGATCCCCAGGATAAAAAACTTCGCGGAATATATCTTTGTCTACAGTAAGTCGGGTATAGAGCGCATCGGCAGCACGGGTTGATTTTTCGGCATCATCCGATTCTATCACCGCCACAATCTCTTCCTGATCTCCGAATTCGGTGCGGTAGGCGCGGTAATCAACCTGAAAGGTGGCGTTCCTCGGCATCAGATCATCCCGGCCGGTCAGGAACTTCATGTTATTTATCGTGTATATGACAGAGATGGAAGAAAACAGCAGGGCCAGGGTAAGAATCAGGCGCGGATATTGAGAGATGAATGTGAACAGACGACTATGCTTTTTGGACACGACGGCTCCTTTTGTTAAATACACGCCCCTCAAATAGCACCGCAGGTGGTGAAAAGTCAATGACAGGGGAATCTGGAAATGGCGTATTTCAGCCGGATTTGCTCTTGTAAACAACAAAATTAACGATATAATCACAGCACCATAAGCATCCGAGGAGAATCAGAGTGGCGCACAAAAAATTAACAGCACTAAAAACAGCAGAATCACTGCCAGAGACGACCGGTACAATATTACCTGAACCCCAATTCCCCATCGTCGGCATCGGTGCCTCAGCCGGTGGTCTTGCTGCTTTTGAAGCCTTCTTTTCCGGTATGCCGGCTGACAAAGATCCCGATATGGCTTTTGTGCTGGTGCAGCATCTGGCCCCCGATCACAAAAGCATACTGACGGATCTGATCCGGCGCTATACCCGCATGCAGGTTTTTGAGGCGACAGATGGTGTAATTGTACAGCCTAACTGTGCCTATATTATTCCGCCCGGTTATGACATGGCCGTATTTAAAGGTGCGCTGCAGCTGCTGGAGCCGACTGCGCCGCGCGGTCAACATCTGCCCATTGATTTTTTCTTCAGCTCGCTGGCCCAGGACCAGCAGGAACGTGCCATCTGCATAATACTTTCCGGCACCGGCAGTGACGGCACGAAGGGTGCCCGTGTGATCAAAGGTGAAGGCGGGGTGGTCATAGTCCAGAACCCCGGTTCCTGCGAATATGACGGTATGCCGCGCAGCGTAATAAACTCCGGCTTGGCGGACTATATCCTGCCGCCTGCTGAAATGCCGGCCCAGATTATCTCCTATGCAGCCCACGCCTTCGGTATTCCGCATCATCCTGCCACCACACAGAGTCCTGCGGACGAAAACGCGTTGAACAAGATATTCGTCCTGCTGCGCAACCAGACTGGTCATGACTTTTCTCAGTATAAACCGACCACCATTAATCGCCGCATCGAGCGGCGCATGGCTCTTTACCAGATTGAAACAAAAGATGGCTATGTCAAATATCTGCAGCAGACCCCAGCCGAAGTAGAAACACTTTTTAGAGATCTTTTGATCGGTGTTACCAATTTTTTCCGCGACCCGGAAGCCTTCAAGACTCTTGAAAATAAGGTCATACCCATGTTGTTTACCGGCAAGGCTGCCGGCAGTGTCATCCGCGTCTGGTCACCAGGATGTTCAACTGGTGAGGAGGCTTATTCCATCGCCATCCTTCTCCAGGAACATATGGAGAAACTGAAGCAAAACTACTCCTTACAGTTATTCGCGACCGACATCGACAGCAAGGCGGTAGCTACCGCCAGGGTCGGTCTCTATCCGGCCAGTATCGCTGTTGACATCTCGCCGGAACGGCTCGCGCGTTTCTTTACCCTGGAAGCTGACGGCAACGCCTATCGCATCAATGAATGGCTCCGCAAAATGCTGGTTTTTTCCGAGCAGGACATTATCAAAGATCCTCCCTTTTCAAAAATCGACCTGATCAGCTGCCGTAATCTGCTGATCTATATGAGCGGGGAATTGCAAAAAAAACTGATACCCCTGTTTCGTTACGCGCTGAACCCTGGGGGCATGCTTTTTCTGGGCACGTCCGAAACAGTTGGCAGCTTTGGAGACCTGTTTGAATCAGTTGACCGTAAAGCGAGGCTGTATCGGCGTAAAGATGATATTCACTGTGCTCCGCGAGCCGCTCTGATTCGGCCTGCCCTACAGGTAGCGACGATCGGTGCATCGCTCCCGCTGCTGTCTGCCGGGACGACAGCCGCTGTAAAAGCTCCTCTGCGCGAGCTGACCGAAGAGGCACTGCTGCAGCAGGTAATTCCGGCTGCGGCACTTGTCAACGCCAAGGGGGACATTCTTTATCTGCACGGTCGTACCGGGATGTATCTGGAGCCGGCCTCAGGCGTGGCCGGTATCTGTAACATCCTGAAAATGGCCCGTGAAGGGTTGCAGCACAAGCTGACCATTGCCCTGCACAAAGCTGTCGCCGGTAAAGAGATCGTGATGGTATCCGGCCTGCGCGTCAAAACCAACAGTCACTTTACAATTGTTAACCTGAATATACGCCCGGTGGCGGCAGATCCCGCAAGGGCGCCTGAAACTCCTCTGTACCTTGTTGTTCTTGAGGAAGCGCCGCTGGCGGAACTGGTTAACAACCTTCTGCCAGTGGATACTGACGCGCACATCGCGGCGCTTGAACAGGAGCTGCGCGACAAGGAAGAAAGCCTGCTTATCGCCAATAAGGATCTGGAGGCTTCCAACGCAGAACTCAAATCCTCCAATGAGGAGATGCAGTCGATGAATGAAGAATTGCAATCGACAAACGAAGAGTTGGTAACATCCCAGGAGGAGTTGCAATCCGTTAACGAAGAGCTGTTTACTGTTAATGCCGAACTGCAGTCGATGGTGACAGATCTGTCACGGGCCAAAAATGACATGAACAATCTGCTGGCCGGCACCGACGTCGGTTCGATCTTTGTCGATTTTCAACTGCGCATTGTGTACTTTACACCCGCCGCTACCAAGATCATCAACCTGGTCCGCAGCGATGTGGGGCGACCGTTAGATCACTTCGCCTCCAACCTGATCGACTACAACAATCTGAAAGCCGATATTAATTCGGTACTTGATTCCCTGGAATCAAAAGAAATAAATGTGCAGACAACCGGAGGTGAGTGGTACGCAATGCGCATCATGCCGTACCGCACGATAACCAACGCGATCGAGGGGGCGGTGATTACCTTTATAGACATTACCGCTATACAAAAAGCGCAGAAGGATCTGCTCCGCCTGACTGCGATAGTGCGTGACAGCAACGATGCCATCTTGCTGGTGGACATGGATGGCAAGATCCTGGCCTGGAATCCGGCGGCGGAACGGTTGTACGGCTGGAGTGAATCCGAGGCGCTGCAGTTGAATGTTATGGACATGGTTCCGGAAGGGGAGCGAGAAAAGGCTTTGCAGCAGTTGCATGATCTGAGTTTTAATAATAAGCTGGCGCCGTATCGCACGCAAAGGATCGCTAAAGACGGCAGAAAAGTGGAGGTGCTGATAAGCGCCACCGCTCTGGTGAATTATGCAGGTGATGTGTACGCTGTAGCGACTACTGCAAGGCCTGCGGAATAGAATGAATTAGAAGAGGATTACACCATGACAAGCAGACAACCGGAATCTACTCTGACGTTACGTCAGCGTGCCGAAGAAAAGTTTAAAACTGGTGGTGTCACCTCTAAAGTTCTTTCAGCCGAGGAGATAGATCAACTCGTCCATGAACTGCAGGTGCATCAAATCGAGCTGGAGATACAAAATGAGGAGTTGCGCCACATTCAGCATGATCTGGAGACGGTGAAAAACCGCTACTTCGACCTGTATGATCTGGCGCCGGTTGCGTATCTGACCCTCAGCGGGCTGGGGCTGATCATGGAGGCCAATATAACCGCTGCAACCCTGTTTCGTACGACACGAAAAGAGCTGCTTAATAAGCCGGTAACAAATTTCATACTGCCGGAAGACCAGGGCTCGTATTACCTGTACCGCAAACAGGTTATCGAAGGCAATGAATCTCATGGTTGCGAACTTCGTATGGTTCGTGCGGACGGTTCCAGTTTCTGGGCCTATAAGCATGCGATGTCGGTGCAGGATGGTGAGTACCTGGTTACTTTGACCGATATCACCAGAATCAAACAGACGGAAGAGGAATTGCGCCGCGCCAAGATTGAGGCCGAAGCGGCCACTGTTGCCAAGAGTCACTTTCTGGCAAACATGAGCCATGAGATCCGCACCCCGATGAATGCAATCATCGGGGTTATTCAGCTTCTGGAGATGGCTGATTTGCCGCAGGAGCAGCGGGAGGATTTGGCTATGGCAAAAAAAGCCGGTCTTGATCTGGTACGGCTGATTAACGATATACTCGAACTCTCCAAAATTGAAGCACACAAGGTAGAGCTCGAAATATCTCGCTTCAACTTGAAAAACGAGATTGCGGATATCATTAAATTACTGTCACTTCAAGCCCGTGAAAAAGGCCTGGAGCTTACCTGTTCAATAGCTCCCGACGTTCCGACCGCGCTAAAAGGTGACGCGGGACGATTGCGGCAGATCATCATTAACCTGGTAGGCAACGCCATCAAATTTACCCATGCCGGCTCCGTAGAGCTGCAGATCCGCAAAGATGCCGAGAATGCAGATACCGCCACTATCCGCTTTATCGTACGCGATAGCGGCATCGGCATTGCGGCAGATAAACAGAGGCT
The DNA here is from genome assembly GCA_019162745.1 of Deltaproteobacteria bacterium. GTDB lineage: Bacteria > Desulfobacterota > Desulfuromonadia > Geobacterales > Pseudopelobacteraceae > JACRCG01. The sequence goes on from JAFLLC010000029.1 coordinate 158,731, forward strand.
TATATTCGAGCCGTTTACCCAGGCAGACAGTTCCACCATACGCAAATATGGCGGCACCGGTTTGGGCCTGACGATCAGTAAACGGTTTGCTGAACTGATGGGTGGACATACCGGTGTGGAGAGTACTGAAGGCAAAGGTTCAACCTTTTGGTTCACCGTTATGATGGAGAAGCAGCCAGGATAGTAATGATCGGAAATGTATTGCCCCGCAGCTAAAATATATGTTATATATCAACAGTTCGTGAACCACAGAGCTCACCAAGGCCCTGTGGTTTTTTATTTCTCAGCGAGGAGCACCCAACCAGCATGATTGCAGCATCAAATATCACCCTTTCCTACGGTAAACGAGTACTTTTCAAAGATGTTAATATCAAATTCACCCCCGGCAACTGCTATGGTTTGATCGGCGCAAACGGGTCGGGGAAGTCGACCTTTCTCAAGATTCTTGCCGGTGAGATTGAGGCGGACAAGGGGGAAGTCGTTGTCGGTCCCCGGGAGCGAATAGCCGTTCTCCGTCAGGACCAGTTTGCCTTCGATGATGAAACCGTTTTCAACACGGTGATCATGGGGCACAAGCGGCTGTACGATGTCATGATCGCGCGTGAAGCTATTTATGCCAAGGCTGAATTCAGTGAAGAGGACGGTGTGCGTTCCGCCGAACTTGAGAGTGATTTCGCGGAAATGAACGGCTACGAAGTTGAATCCGAGGCAGCCGTGCTTCTGAACGGCCTGGGGATATCCGAAGAGCTGCGAACAAAGCAGATGAAGGAACTTGAGGCGGGTGACAAGGTGCGCGTACTGCTGGCGCAGGCCCTGTTCGGCAATCCGGATGTGCTGCTGCTGGACGAACCGACCAACAACCTTGACCTGAAATCCATAAACTGGCTGGAAGAGTTTCTGTTCCGCTTTCCCAATACTGTCATCGTTGTGTCGCATGACCGTCACTTTTTGAACCAGGTCTGTACGCATACCGCCGATATCGATTTCGGGCGGATTCAAATTTATGTCGGCAATTATGATTTCTGGTATCAGGCTGCCCAGCTGAACTTAAAGCAGAAGCAGAACGAAAACCGCAAAGTATCCGAAAGAGCTGATGAACTTAAAGCTTTTATCCAGCGCTTCAGCTCCAATGCCTCCAAGGCAAAGCAGGCAACTTCGCGCCGGAAACTGCTCGACAAACTTACCGTTGAGGATATGCCGATCTCATCCCGTAAATATCCGCATGTGGTTTTCAAACCGGAGCGCCCCTGCGGCGATATTATTCTGGAAATTGAAGGATTGACCAAAGAGATAGACGGGGTCAAGGTGCTGAATAATTTTGACCTGATTGTGCGCAAGGGGGACAAGATTGCTTTTGTCGGAGCAAACTCCCTTGCGAGAACGACACTTTTCCAGATTCTGGCCGGTGAGCTGAAACCGGACAGCGGCACCTACCGCTGGGGCATCACTATTTCCAGTGCCTATTTCCCCAAAGAAAACAGCCAGTACTTTGAACGAGAAATGACCCTTATTGAGTGGCTGGGGCAGTATTCACCCCCGACTGAGGGTGAGACCTTTGCCCGCGGGTTCCTCGGCAGGATGCTGTTCTCCGGCGAAGAAGCCATGAAGAAAACAACGGTTCTCTCCGGCGGCGAAAAAGTCCGCTGTATGTTGTCGCGCATGATGCTGACCGCCGCCAATGTGATTGTTCTGGATGAACCGACCAACCACCTCGATCTGGAATCGATTACCGCGCTTAATGAGGGACTGATCGCGTTTAGCGAGGTAGTACTGTTTGCTTCTCACGACCATGAATTTGTCTCAACCATTGCCAACCGGATTATTGAGATCACGCCGGGTGGCGTTATTGACCGGACTATGGGTTTTGAAGAATATCTTGAGAGCGAAGATGTCAATCGTGAGCGTGATGAACTGTATCACGGTCACGCCGATCTGACTCTTTAATCTGAAATATGCTTTCAGTAATAGACCACAGGGATATCTCCTTGTGGTTTTTTACACAACGGAGAGGTCATGATATCACCTTCAACTCTCACTGTTACCTGGCTGAAGCCCGACATTGAAGAGGAACGCTGGGAGTATTTTAATCATCCGGCCAAACAGGAGTGGTATAGATCCCATGCGGTCACCTGGGAGCAGATTGTTTCCGCTTTTGACGGTGGGAGGTTGGTTCCTTATCCTCGAGCCTATACAATCGGTGAAATTCCGGTTACGCTTTCATATCACAGCTATGAAGAGTATCTGGTCTACCTTGCCCGGGCGAAGCGGGGCTACCGGAAAAATTATTCCCGGATGGAGGATGCGTTGCAGAGTGCCGGTTCGCTGGCTCTCAAGGCACCGATAATTCTCTGCAGCGGCGGGGAGGGAATCCTCTTCTCCGGTTACCGGAGGCTCTGTCTCGGGTGGAATTACGGTATGACCCCTTATGCGTGGTTTGTTCGGCTTGGATAGCTTAGATGTTTTTTATTTATATTAATCAGGGAGTTTTACGAGATGGTTCAGTTGACAAATATATACAAACAGCACGGCTCACAGATTCTGTTTCGCGACGCGAGCTGTCAAATACTCCCCGGAACGCATACCGGACTGGTCGGTCCTAACGGCGCCGGGAAAACGACGGTATTTCGTCTCATAGCCGGAGAGGAAGAGCCGGATGCAGGTGAGGTGATCCTGCCCAAAAACAAAACGATCGGCTATTTTTCCCAGGAAGTCGGAGAAATGTCAGGGCGGTCGGCACTTGAGGAGGTTATGGCGACCTGCGGCTCAACCGTGCGTCTGGCGGCAGAGATGAAGGAGATGGAGGCGGCAATGTGCGAGCCGCAGTCCGATGATGCAATGGCTGCCCTGCTGGAACGTTATGGCACCGCTGTTGAAGAGTTTGAGCATATGGAGGGGTATGATCTTGATTCGCGCGCCCAGGCTGTACTAACCGGCCTCGGGATCGGCCCTGACCGCTACAATCATCCGGTTGAGTCGTTTAGCGGCGGTTGGAAGATGCGCATCGCCCTGGCCAGTATCCTGACCTTCAAGCCGGATGTACTGCTGCTTGATGAACCTACCAACCACCTTGATGTCGAATCGATTGTCTGGCTGGAGGAGTGGCTTTCCAGTGAATTCAAAGGGGCGCTCCTGATGACCAGCCATGATCGTGATTTTATGAACCGGGTTGTTACCAGGGTTATTGAGGTGGCCAATACGGCTGTCACGACCTATGGCGGAAATTATGATTTCTACGAACGTGAACGGGACATCCGCCTCGAACAGCTGATCGCTTCACACAAGCGTCAGCAGGATATGCTGGCCAAGGAAGAAGAGTTTATCGCCCGCTTCGCCGCCCGCGCTTCCCATGCCGCCCAAGTGCAATCCCGGGTCAAAAAACTGGAAAAAATTGAGCGGATCGAGATCCCGGCCGAAGAGAGAACAGTACGTTTCGGTTTTGCCGAACCACCTCGGAGCGGCGATGATGTGGCCGCTTTTGAAGGTCTCGGCAAGGTCTGGCTGACGCCTGACGGGGAGGAAAAACCGGTTTTCCACGGCGTGACCGGCATGGTGAAGCGTCTGAACAAGATCGCCGTCGTCGGTGTGAATGGCGCCGGTAAATCGACCTTACTCAAGATCATGGCGGGACAGATCGAAGCAACCGTTGGCAGCATGACAATCGGCGCCAATGTCGAGATCGGCTATTTCAGCCAGCACGCCATGGAACTGCTGGATCCCAGGAAGACCATCTTTGAAACCATGCAGGATTATATGCCGCTCGCCACCATCGGACAGATACGCAACCTGCTTGGCGCATTCCTCTTTTCGGGTGACTCCGTAGAAAAACGTATCGAAAACCTCTCGGGCGGCGAGAAGAGCAGGGTGGTGCTGGCTACTATTCTGGCCCGTCCGGTCAATTTTCTGGTTCTTGACGAACCGACGAACCACTTGGATATCCGCTCCCGCGAGATGCTCCTTGAAACCCTCAAAAACTTCGGCGGGACGATCGTGCTGGTCAGTCACGACCGGCATTTCCTCCGTTTGCTGGTTGATCGGGTTTTTGAGGTTGATCATGGCGAGATGCTGGTGTATGAAGGGAACTATGATTATTACCTGTCGAAGAGTCACCATACGGCAGGCTGCAGGTAAAACTATGCAATAAATACTACACCAACTGGATTTGGAAATAAAAGGAGAAATGAACATGGCCAAGCCGAATTATTCTTTTGAAAAGCGCAAGAAAGAGCTGGATCGTCAGAAGAAGAAGGATGAAAAGAAGGCGCGCAAGGGTGAACAAAATGCAGACGGGACCGAAGTCACTGAAGGTGCTGAAGTAACGGAAAGCACTGAAGAGGCGGAAAAAGCTCCCGAGGAAGCGTAAATTAAAACTGCCATGTAATATCTTTTGTCCGGCATTGTATCGTTATTAATACAGCAAAGCCCTTTCTTTTCTAAAGAAAGGGCTTTGCTGTTTCTACAGCGATTCGGCGGCCTTGATAACTGTCTGGTCACCGGCAGATTTTGGTTTTCTGCTGCGTCGGCGTGGTTTCTTTTTGACTTCTCCTTCGGTCGGTAGAACCGCTGCTGCCGGTTTGGCAACCACCGCAGTTGCCTTTTTAAGCGGACGCGCTGCAGGGCGCCCGCCCTTATCATTGCCCCGGCCGGCACCAGGTTTGTCCCGTTTCAGATCCTGAACCCTTTTTGGCCGCGGTGTCCGCACATAATCGAGCACATACAGACTATCATCAGCCCACTCGGTGGGAATTTTGGTTTTAATATAACCTTCAATCGCTTCCAGAAAAAATGCGCCATCCTCATCGACCAGGGAAATCGCCTTACCTTCGGCTCCGGCACGCGCGGTCCGCCCGATGCGGTGGACATAATCCTCGCAATCCTGGGGTAAGTCATAATTGATGACATGGGAGACACCGTCAATGTGCAGGCCTCGTGATGCAACATCGGTTGCAATCAGAATCGGGAGCGTGCCGTCTTTGAAGTTGTCGAGGATTTTCATTCGCCTGCGCTGGTCAACGTCACCTGAAATGACTTTGCAGGGGAAATTATTCGCATTCAAGAGGTTATGCAGATGCTCCGCCTCCCGTTTGGTGTTCATGAATATCATGGTGCGTTCCATGCAGTCACGCCGCAGAATCCCGAGCAGTAGTGAAAATTTCTCTTTGCGGGAGCAGTGGAACAGGAGTTGCTCCACACGTTCGGCGGTCATTGTTTCCGGGGTTACCGAAACCCTGGTCGGTGAATTCATGAACTCGTAAGCTAGCTCCATGACCCGGGGGTTGAGAGTCGCTGAAAACATCATGTTCTGTCGTTTTTCAAATGGCGGTAGTTTACGGAGGATAAAACGGAGATCGGCAATGAATCCGAGATCAAACATACGGTCAGCCTCGTCAATTACCAGCACCTCAATATCTTTCAGGCTGTAGATCTTCTGCTTGAGGTAATCGATCAAACGTCCCGGAGTTCCAACGATAATATCGGCGCCGTCCAGCAGGGCGTTCTTCTGTTTCATATAATCAACACCGCCATAAATAGCCTGAACGGCGAAACCGCAGTGGACTCCAAGTTGTTTTGCATCCGCTTCGATCTGAATAACAAGTTCGCGGGTTGGCGCCAGAATCAAGGCTCGTGGTCTGCCGACAGGATGGTCATTTGCCAGCAGTCGGGTGAAAAGTGAAATCAGAAAGGCGGCTGTTTTGCCGGTTCCGGTTTGTGCCTGACCGGCGATGTCAATCCCCTTTAGTGTCGTTGGCAGGGTTTGTTCCTGAATCGGGGTACAGATGCTAAAACCGGTCTCGGCAATGCCGCGAAGCACCTGTTCGGGAATCGGAAGTTCGTCAAATCGCATATTATTTCCTTTATTTTGCATCTTATTATAACAATTTATCACCATATACCGTGCTGACACGTCTGGCAATGTAAACATGAAGCAGTCTCACTCATAAACAGCCATAAACCCTTGCCAGAAATGCTTTGACAAAGCGGAAGCCATTCAATTACTATGGCACGAATTTACCTATAAGGATGTAATCTCATGCAGGCAGCACTTGCCATTATCGGCGAAGATCTAAAACTGGTTGAACAGCAGTTCCGTAAAGATCTGCAATCTGATGTGCCACTTATTCGGAAAGTCGGGGAGTACGTTCTCTCCAGCGGCGGCAAGCGTGTCCGCCCGGCACTGCTGCTGTTGGCCGCCCGCTTGAGTGACTATGCTGGTGACAAGGCTGTGCCGCTGGCAAGTGTAATTGAGTTCATTCATACGGCCACCCTGCTGCATGACGACGTTGTCGACAGTGCTACGCTGCGTCGTGGTCTCGCTTCAGCCAATACTCTCTGGGGTAATGAAGCCTCGGTACTTGTTGGTGATTTTCTGTTTTCAAAATCATTTTCTCTCATGGTAAATGTTGGCAGTCTTGATATACTGCGGGTCCTTTCCGATGCGACGACGGTGATCGCAGAGGGCGAGGTCATGCAGCTGCTCTGCACGGGTGAACTGGATCTGACTGAGGAGCGATACATTAAAGTCGTCCGCTCCAAAACAGCTATTCTGATGTCTGCTGCCTGTGAAGCGGGGGCTATTCTCGGCGCGGCAGTCCCGAATCAACAGCAGGCTTTGGCCGATTTCGGCATGGATCTCGGCATCGCATTCCAATTGATGGATGATATACTTGATTATACAGCCACCGAGGAAGAGTTCGGCAAGTGCATCGGGCATGATCTTGAAGAGGGAAAGATTACGCTGCCGCTGATCCATACTCTTAAACAGTGCAGCGATTCTGAGCATGCGGTGATTGCTGCAGTTGTTGAAAAGGATGAAATGTCGCTGGATGACTTTCGTGCTGTTTCCGGCATTGTTAAGCAGTACGGCGGTATTGCCTATACAGTTGAGGCTGCCCACTCTTACATAAACCGCTGCAAGGGCCATCTGGATCTGTTTTCGCCATCACCGGTGCGCGATGCTCTGCTCAGTCTGTCTGAATATATTGTAACGCGCAGCAAATAACCATCCCCCTCGACCCCTCCTTGAAATGGAAGGAGGAAGTTCTTAAATTACCGGAGGTTTCATGCATCGGATTATTTTCCTTTTTATAGCTTGTCTGTTCCTGTCTCTGAACGCCTGTTCCAAAACAGATTCGCCCAATTCGCCCAATTTGCCCAAAATGGGCGCAGTTGCAAAAGAAAAGAGTCCTGCGCCGGATGTTTCTGTCATATCGCTTGCCAATGGGAGTAATCTGAAGTTATCAGATCTTAAAGGCAAAGTTGTGTTGCTTAATTTCTGGGCGACCTGGTGCCCCCCCTGCCGTGAAGAGATCCCCTCCATGATGAAGCTGAACACCTTTATGACCGGTAAACCGTTTCAGATGGTGGCGATTTCGGTTGATGAAGGGGGCAAGCCGGCTATTGAATCGTACTTCAAGGAGTCCGGTTTTTCGCTTCCTACCTACCTTGATGAAAGTGGCGCTTCAGCCAAATCCTATGGTGTTACCGGGATTCCTGAATCATTTATTATCGACAAACAGGGTGTAATAGTCAAAAAAGTCATAGGCGGATTCGCCTGGGATTCCCCTGAAACTGTCTCATTTATTGAATCGTTGATGAAATAGGGAGCCCCATGAGTGGTCATGAAGTAACCTATATAGGGGCCTTTATTGCCGGCCTTCTGTCGTTTCTCTCGCCCTGTGTGTTTCCGCTGATACCTTCCTATATTATGTATATCACCGGCATTTCTTATGCGGATATGCAGGAAGAGCACCCTTCGCACATCATCCGTCAAAAAGCGATTCTTCACTCATTGTGTTTTATCTGCGGCTTTACAGCGGTGTTCGTCCTGCTGGGCGCCTCTGCAACATATATCGGATCATTCCTCTCTGCGAACGCCATCATCATCAGAAAAGTCGGCGGTGTGCTTCTGGTACTGCTCGGCCTTCATGTCACCGGCCTCATTCCCCTCAAGTTTCTGCTGGGTGAAAAAAGGGTTAACATCAAGCATAAGCCAGCCGGTTACGCCGGAAGTTTTCTTGTCGGCCTTGCGTTCGCCGCCGGTTGGACCCCTTGTATAGGGCCGATACTCGCCGCGATACTGGCAGTTGCTGCAACCGAGGAGAGCGTGTATCAGGGGATTTTGCTCCTGTTGCTATACTCTATGGGTTTGGGCGTGCCTTTCTTCCTTTCGGCGCTTGCCATGAACAGATTTATGGCTGTATTCAACCGCTTTAAAAAGTTTATTCACGTATTTGAAATCATTACCGGAATTCTTCTGATGGTGGTCGGTGTGCTGATCTACACCAACTGGCTTTCACGTCTTTCCGGTTATGTGACGTATTTTTACAAGGGATTTGAGTGAAGGCCCACCGCGCTCCACATTCAATTCAGCTGGCTGTCTCGCAACTTGTAGTAACTGAAGCTTTTTATGCCGGTATTTTGGAACTGCCGGTACGGCGTTCATTTACCTCGAAAGGTGCGCCGGATCATCTGGTCATCGATATGGATGGCATGGCGATTGTTTTTGTGGAGGAGGCTGATGTTATCAAGGCCCACCCGGTGCTTGAATCTCGTTTCAGCATGTTTCCGCGCGGCATAGGTGTCACGCTCCATTTTGAAGTCGTCGATATAGAGGATATTCGTGACGCTATCATGGAGGAAGGGCTTGAGGTTCTCTACCCGCTGGAAATCAGACCATATGGCGTCAAGGAGATGTGGTGCTTCGATCCGGACGGTTATCTGATCGTCCTTGACGAATCGATACCGGTACAAAATAAGGTTGGGCTGTAGCTCAGCCTTTTGTTTTTGGCAAATGATTACGTAATTCCAGATAAAAGTCGGGACTAAACTATGAGTGAAATGATTTTTCTGCTGCTGCTTTTCGGTCTTCCGGCCGCCATAGGATTCAAATATGCGCTATCCAGAGGGAAAAATCCCTTGCTGTGGGGGTTGTTGTCCGGGGTCTTTCCGTTTTTTCTGGTGGTTCTCCATTTCCATAAACCGACCCATGAAATACGCGGGCATTTCCGGAAGTGCACCACATGCGGCAGGACTTTTCCTTGGAAAGATTCTGTCTGCAAATACTGCGGTACAGCTATTGCCGATTCGGAAACAATTTAATTCAGATCACAGGAACTTTCCACGTCCTGTTAAATATTTATCCGCCCCGAAATATATTTTTACTCTTGCTAAAACAGGCACTTTTCAGTATGTTTATCGCATCAAAATGCTCATTTAATTTAATCCGGAGGAAGCATGCCCAGCCAGCCAGGGAAGACTAAATTTCAGATTGATCTGCGTCAGCATCTGCGTGACCAGAACATCAGCGGCAATCTTGTCCACCTTATATGTGAAATTGCCGAAGCAAGCAAATATGTGATCAACGCAGTGCGAACTGGAGAACTGGGTGTCGCCGGTACTTCCAATCTGTACGGCGAAGAGCAGCTTGCCCTTGATGTCCTTTCCGATCGTATTCTGCGCAAACGGCTGCAGCATTCAGGGGTTGTCTGCAACATCGCATCCGAAGAAATGGATAATATATTTCAGGTTTCCAGCAACCCGCAGGGGATGTTTTCGGTTGCCTACGACCCGCTGGACGGCTCTTCGCTGGTTGATGTCAATCTGGCGGTCGGCACCATTGTCGGCATCTATCAGGGTAATGATCTGCTTCAGCCCGGCAGAAAAATGGTCGGTTCCATTTATATCCTGTACGGTCCCCGTGTCTCTTTGGTTTATTCGGTTGGTAAAGGGGTATTCGAGTTTACGATGAATCAGCTGATGGAATACACGCTTACCCGTGGAAATATTCAGATGGAGCCGTGCGGCAATATTTATTCTCCCGGCGGCTTGCGCAAAAAATACAGTGAGGGCAATGAACGCTTTGTCCGCTATCTGGAAGATAAGGGTGCAAAACTGCGCTATTCCGGCGGGTTTGTGCCTGACTTCAATCAGATTCTTATGAAGGGGAAGGGGGTCTTCATGTATCCGGCGCTCAGCGATGCCCCGAATGGCAAGTTGCGTTTGCTGTATGAGCTCAACCCGATGGCGTTTCTGATCGAGCAGGCCGGGGGCGCCGCCACAAATGGTGAAATCCCGATCCTTGATATTGTACCTGAAGGTCTTGAACAACGCTGTCCGGTATATATCGGCTGCAGAGAGGATGTTGCCAAGGCTGCGGAGTTTCTGAACGGTACCTGTTAAAGAGAAAAGCGTCATGCATAATTCTGAACAAAAACCTGATATTCTGCCTCAGCGCCTTTGCAGTGAGATTCAGCTTTTCGACCTCTGTGATTTGGATTCGTGCAGTAACAGAAGCGGCCGTTACTGTACGGACTCCATTCTGCTGGGGCGTTTTGAAAGGATTGCAGAGAATGAGCTCCGGCTCCCGGATCGTTATACTGCAGAAGATATTGATGATGCGGAAGCGTATGACGGTGACCTGATTGATGAAGATGAAGATTCTATTGATGATTTGGATGGCGGGGAGGATGATTTTCGGGAAGAATAGTAGGGGGTCTTCTGCATAATGTCTACTACGGGGTTCAGCTTAGGCTGGTCCCTTTTTTTTATATAAACCGTTTACCTGCACATTCCTCCCAGTGTCTGCGTGGAATCGAAAGAAACAGGTCTGCGATGGCCGGGTCAAATTGAGTCCCCCGATTATTGATGATTTCGGAAGTTACTTTGTCAAAGGGGAGTGCCTTCCGGTACGGCCGATCGGATGTCATGGCATCCAGCGTGTCAACAACAGAAAAAATACGGGCGCCGATCGGAATCTGTTCCCTTTTGAGCTGTTTTGGATAGCCTGTGCCATCAAACCGCTCATGGTGACTGAGGATAATCTCGGCTGGCGCCTTTAAAAAGCCTATCTCGGACAAAATGTCATAGCCTACTTGCGGATGCTTGCGCATTTGGATCCACTCGCCATCATCAAGCTGGCCAGGTTTGAGCAGGATATTATCGGATATACCGATCTTTCCAATATCGTGAAGCAGCGCTCCTTTTGCCAGATCATGGAGCTGCCTGTCGGCTATTCCGAGCTTCCCCCCCAGAAAAGCCGCAAAGTTCATAACACGTTCCGAATGAGATCCAACTTCCCTCTCACGTGCATCAAGGGCTCTTACCAGCGCGGTCAGGGTGTTGTCATAGGCGCTGGAGAGTTCCCCCATCGTTTTACGGATCTGGGCGGTCTGTTCCATGACCTTGTACTCAAGGCTTACCTGATAATTCTTCTTTTCAAGGGCAAGGGCGCGACGTTCGATCAGATTCTTTACGGTCAGAATCACGCGATTAATGCCGAACGGCTTGGTTATGTAGTCGTCAGCCCCGAGGTGTACACATTCCATGGCGGTATTCATATCGGAAAGCCCCGTGACCATCAGAACAGCGATATCCGGGTTAGCTTTCTTCAGGTCGCGCAGCAGTTCAACTCCGCTTCTGCCGGGCATCATTATGTCCGAAATGACGAGGTCTACCGGTTGGCCCTCCAGCAGTGCAAAAGCTTCATCGACATTGGCCGCCTGATGACAAATATACTCCTCCTGCACCAAGGCGGCAGAAAGTAAATCCCGAATCATCTCTTCATCATCAACAATCAGAATATGTTGCTTCATTCCTTTTTGTCTCCACGTGTTGTTGGTCCACGAATAAACTCTTGCTGCACAAGCCCTGCAAGGTCCTGCAGAAATACTTTCTTTGTCAGTCGGCAGTAATTTTGCAGACAGCTTTACTCTTCTACCATGCAATTGTCATGTTTTCAAGTGGCATGACCTATGGTATACAACGGATGCGTACGATATTCATAGTCCGCCCACTTTCGGCCACTCCGGGGAATCCATGTTCCGCTCTGCTTCTTTGAATAATTGACCGCCATGTCACGCCGCTGGCCGTTCCTGCTCCCTTTTTTGTTTATGACTGCCGGTATGACCCTGTCTGCTCTCAATGGCTATTTTTTAGATTTGACCTCTGTTCTTGCTGTTTTTACCTGTCTTCTGCTCGCATCATTTCTGCCTAAACCGGGGATTTTTTCTGCCTGTATTGCCCTGTTTTTCTTTTTCTGGGGCCTGTTTGCTCTGCAACCCTGGTTATCTCCGGAGACAGCTCCAAATTCCGTCAGTTTAAAAAACTCCGATAGCCCCATAACAATCGAAGGAGTCCTTTCAACACGCCCTTCAGTTGCTCCGGAAGGAAGCCGCGTGACCGTTCAGGTCGAACGCATATTCAGCGGGAATCGGTCCGAAACGGCGTCCGGTTTATTATTGCTGTATGTCAGTGAGGGGGATGTCTCTCTGACCCGCGGAGACCGGATCCGCTTTATCTCCCGTGTTTCTGTGCCGCGTCTGCTTGGCCTGCCGGGTGAATTCAATTATCCCCGCTATCTTGCCTTTCAGGGAATATCAGCAACCGGACGTGTACCCTCCCAAGCCGATATTGTCCTTATTCGCGCCGCTGCAGTGGAATCCTGGCAACGTATAATTGACCAGACGGCGCAAAGTCTTGGTAACGCTATTCGTGGCGCGGTTCCTGACGTAAATGTTTCTTCTGTCTTGACAGCGCTGCTTATAGGCGATCAACGGAGGATTCCACAGGATCTGGCAAATGCATATACCAAGGCTGGAGTAAACCATATCCTGTCAATATCCGGGTTTCATGTCGGTATAATTGCTGCCTTCATAACGGTTATGCTTGTATGGCTGCTGACCCGTTTTGAATATATTGCGCTGTGCTGGAATGTGCGCCGGATTGCACTGCTGATCGCCGTTCCGGCAATGGTGGCGTACCTGCTCTTAACCGGTAATGCTCCGGCAACGGCGCGTTCGGTGATTATGCTGACTATTTTTGCCGCAGCACTTTTCGCGGAGCGGGAGCGAGACTCAATCAATACACTGCTGTTTGCAGCGTTTTTTCTGGTGGCGATCAATCCGCCAACTCTTTTTGATGTCTCCTTTCAACTCTCATTTATTTCGCTGTGGGGGATACTTATTGCCGTTCCGTTGATCATGGAGCGTACCGCAACCGTCTGTTCTCCCTTGCTGCGCAGTATGATCCAGTTTATGGCTGTATCTGTTGCCGCATCGTGTATAACCCTTCTTCCGGTTCTGTTTATTTTCAAGGTGGCATCTCTTAACGGAATTCTGACCAATTTCCTGATTGTGCCGCTGTTGGGTTACGGTGCTGTTCTAACCGGATTTATTGCTCTTCCCCTGGTTGTTCTTTTCCCTTCCTCTGCTTTTCTTCTGCTCTGGCCGGCAGCGACACTGGTTGCTGTTTCGAACCGGTTTGTCATGTGGTGTACCTCCCTTCCGGTATTTAATTTTCACGGTATCACCGGTTGGGACATGTTCTTTTTTCTGTTCTTCATGACCTGTATGACTTTTTTGAGGGGCAAGGTTCTGCTTCGGGTTTCAAGTCTGCTGATTCCGCTCTTTGCAATTATTTTGCATCTTTACGCTGCAAACGCCACTGATGGCCGACTGCACATTACGATGCTCAGTGTCGGCCAGGCTGAATCCTTGCTGGTGCGACTTCCGGATGGCTCGACTCTGCTCGTGGATGGAGGCGGGTATCTGCATGATATCGGCAACGATTTCGGTCAGCGTATGCTGGCACCCGCGCTGGGTGCGTTGCACGTCGGGCGGGTTGACAGGATGATAGCGACGCATGAACACCCCGATCATAGCGGCGGACTTCCGTATATCATTAAAAATTTCCCGGTTGGTGAGTTCTGGAGCATCAAAAATGTAACAGCCGAAATCAGCAGCGAGCTGATCAAAAAAAAGATGGCACAACGTACGCTTGCTGCCGGGGATGTTATTACGCTCCCCGGTCCTGTCACCGTCACGTTCCTTTCTCCGGCAAGATCTCTGCAGACAATAGCGGAGATCGATGAATCGAGTGCAAATGAACAATCGCTCGTATTCCGTCTCAGTTATGGTGCCTTCAGCATGATCTTTTGCGCCGATGCCGGTTTTGAGGCTGAACAGGTGATGCTTGCCGGCCCTGATGAGTTGCAATCTACGGTTCTTAAGGTCGGGCATCATGGCAGCCGCTACTCAACGTCTGAGGAGTTTCTGAAACGGGTCAATCCGGAAGTGGCGCTGATTTCTGCCGGCGCCGGGAACCGCTTTGGACTGCCATCGACGCGAACGGTTGATCTGCTGAGATCAAAAGGAATTCCCACCTATCGCACTGATCGTGATGGAACTATTGAACTTGTTACCGATGGAGTCAGCTGGTCTGTTTCAACCCCCTACAGATCCGCCGGAAATATTTTGCCGTTTGACTCCGTACAGTGAAATAGAGTACATAGATACGGTGATTTTAAGACATTTCCTTTATTGATCGGCGTTAAATGGATACGATCCTGTTAGTTGAAGATGATCGTTTTTTTCGGGAAATGTTCTCCAACCTGCTGCAAGCCGAAGGGTATCAGGTTGAAACAGCATCCTGCGGGAATGACGGGCTTGAAATGCTTGCCAAAGGGCAGTATTCGCTTGTTATTACCGATCTGGTCATGCCTGATATCAGTGGCCTTGAGGTCCTTTCACGGGTGCGTGAAAGCCACCCGACGGTCGATGTCATCATGGTCACCGGCAATGCCAATCTTGAGTCTGCTATTTTTGCCCTGAAACATGGTGCCCGTGACTACCTGATAAAGCCGGTTAATCCGGATGAGTTAAAACATTCCGTTGCCCAGTGTATCCAGCAGCGCCGTCTCCTCGATGAAAATGACGAGCTGAAAAACATGCTTTCACTGTTCCGCGCAAGTCAGGTTATTGCCGGCTGTCTTGACAGAGAACACCTTTACTACTTGCTTGTTGAAACTATTGCCCGCGAAGCCGGACTCAGCCGTGCCCTCGGGTTTTTCATGGCTGAAGGAGTTTTGGAGCTTAAAATAACAAAGGGGATTTCCACCGCAGCAGGTAAATGTCTTTTGGAAGAGATTCACGCCCGGCTTGCCGCATTGCCAGCGGCAGAGTTTTCAATCCGGCATCTGCACCTTTCACCAGCGTCTGCCCAGGAAGGGTTCACCGAAGCCTTCCTGATCCCGGTGGGATCTCATGCTGAACTGTTCGGCGCGGTTGTGCTTCTGAATAACCCTTCCAGCGCGCTTCCTGATAGTGAGAAATATAGAAAGAATATACTGTTTTTGATAGAACAGTCACTGCGAGCCTTTGAAAATGCCGAAACTTTTGCCAAAGCAAAAGATCTGTCGTTTATTGACGATGTCAGCGGCCTCTATAACCATCGCTACCTGGATATTGCTCTTGAGCGCGAAATGAAGCGGGTTGAGCGATATGCCTCGCATCTTGCGGTGCTTTTCATCGACGTCGATTCGTTCAAGCAGGTAAACGATACTCATGGACATCTGGTCGGAAGTCGGGTTCTGGCGGAATTCGGCGCACTGATCAAAAAAGCGGTCCGTGATGTTGATATTGTCATTCGTTACGGTGGCGATGAATATACCGCCATACTGGTGGAAACATCCTGTGACAAGGCCGAACTGGTTGCTGAACGTATCCGGAGGCAGGTTGAGGTACATCATTTTCAGGGTTCCGGGGGGCAGGCCATACATTTGACCTGCAGTATCGGTTTTGCCTGCTGTCCTGATGATACCGCTTCCAAGGATGCACTGCTTGAAATGGCCGACAATGCCATGTATGCCGGCAAAGCATCGGGTAAGAACTGTGTTCGGCGTGTAACTCGCTGTGACTGACAATTCACCTTACAGCTGAACCCCAACTCCAGCCCTTTCCGGCTCCCTTTAGGCCCCAGAGGGTCCTTGTCAGGGGAGAGCCTTTAAAGTTTCCCCCTGATAAGGGGGGCCAGGGGGGTAGTTTTTGTCTTGCGCTTTTCTAAATTATGAGGTGATCTGTGGCTCTAACAGCAGTCAAAGGTTTTAATGATATTCTCCCGGATGAATCCGGGCGCTGGCAGTATATTGAACAGACGGCCCGAAGGGTTTTTGAGCTGAACGGTTTTGGTGAGATCCGGGTTCCGGTTCTGGAAAAAACCGAGCTATTTTGCCGCTCGATCGGTGATGCAACCGATATCGTCGAAAAGGAGATGTACACCTTCACCGACAAGGGTGAAAACAGCGTCACGCTTCGACCGGAAGGGACAGCCGGAGTCATGCGCGCCTTCATCGAACATAAAATGTATGCACAGGATCCGATCGCAAAGCTGTACTATATGGGGCCGATGTTCCGTTATGAACGCCCTCAAAAAGGACGCTACCGTCAGTTTCATCAGATCGGCGCCGAAATCACCGGTGTAAACGATCCGCTGGCTGACGCTCAGGTACTGAACATGCTGACTTCCTTCTTTCGTGAAATCGGCTTGACCGAGCCGACGCTGCAGATAAACTCGCTCGGTTGCCCGGAGTGCCGTCCCGCGTACCGCAACGCTTTGCGGTGTTTTCTGGAAGAGCGGATGGAGCATCTCTGCGAAGATTGCAAGCGGCGTTTTGACACCAATCCGCTTCGCACACTTGACTGCAAGGCGTCGGGCTGCATTGAGGCGACATCCGGGGCTCCGTCAGTACTGGAACATCTCTGCAGCGGCTGCGATGATCATTTCAGCTCTGTACGCCGCTATCTCGATCTTTCGTCCACACCTTACAGTATCAACTCCCGCATGGTACGAGGACTCGATTACTACACCCGCACGACCTTTGAGATGGTTACCGGATTGCTCGGTTCGCAATCTGCCGTTGCTGCGGGGGGGCGCTATGATGGTCTAATATCGCAGCTCGGTGGACCGGCTATTCCAGGAATCGGTTTTGCAATGGGGCTTGAGCGGGTTGCGCTGCTGCTCGGCAGCCAGGAGTTTGCGACTCTCCCTGACCTGTTTATTGCCACGATGGGGGGAGGGGAGCGTGATGTCGCCTTCCGCCTGATGGATGGTCTGATAAAGTCCGGAGTTCGCGCCGAAATGGATTACGAAGGAAAAAGCCTGAAGAGTCAGATGCGCCGGGCCGACAAGCTTCGGGCGCGCTATAGCGTTGTAATCGGTGGAAATGAAGTTGATTCCGGACGAGCCTCCTTCAAGCGGATGGCTGACGGTATCCAGGCAGATACTGAGCTGACGGTCGGCGCGATACAACTGTTGATCGGGAAGCCGGAGCAGTGATGGACGCCAGTATAATCCGCACAATCACTCCTGAAAAACGGGATGATGACAGTCAGTTTGACACAACTTTGCGCCCTCGATCCTTTGATGACTACATTGGTCAGGAGAAGATAAAGGGGAACCTGCGCCTCTTCATAGATGCCGCCAAGGGGAGGGGAGAGGCGCTCGACCATGTCCTGCTGTACGGTCCCCCTGGTCTTGGCAAGACGACGCTGGCCAATATCATCGCCTGCGAGATGGGTGTCAATATCAAGTCCACCTCCGGACCGGTTATTGAACGTCCCGGCGATCTGGCCGCCATCCTGACCAATCTTGAGCCGCATGACGTCCTCTTTATCGACGAAATCCACCGGATTTCACATATAGTTGAAGAGATCCTTTATCCGGCCATGGAGGATTATCAGCTCGATATCATGATCGGCCAGGGGCCGAGCGCCCGCTCGATCAAGCTGGATCTGCCACGTTTTACGCTGGTGGGCGCCACCACCCGGGCCGGTCTTCTCTCCTCGCCGCTGCGCGATCGCTTTGGGGTTATCTCGCGCCTTGAATTTTACACCTATGACGAACTTGCCACCATTATCTGTCGCTCATCCGGTATTCTCGGGATGGAGATCGATCCCCGCGGGGCGGCCGAGCTGGCCCGCCGCAGCCGGGGAACCCCCCGGATCGCCAACCGACTGCTGCGCCGCGTGCGTGATTATGCCCAGGTGCGGGCCGATGGCGTCATAACTCTTGAGGTAGTGCGGGCAACACTCAAGCTGCTTGAAATAGACGAAATGGGTTTTGACCAGATGGATCGGATGATCCTGCTGACTATTATTGACAAGTTCGGAGGTGGACCGGTTGGTCTGGACACCATTGCCGCCGCTATCAGCGAGGAGAGTGATACGATCGAGGATGTCTACGAGCCGTTTCTGATTCAGAACGGATTTATCAATCGTACCCCGCGCGGCAGAGTTGCTACCCGTGCGGCCTACCTGCATTTCGGCCGTATCGCCCCGGAATCCTCCCAGGCGAATCTGTTCTAGCCATGCAGCAGTTTTTTGATTTCCCCATTAACCAAAGCTTCAGCTTTGACAGCTTTGTATCCTGTGAAGGAAACACAGCGGCACTCAGGTTTGCGCTGAGGATTGCCGATCCCTCCGATTCCGAGACCCTGCTTTATCTGTATGGCCCACCCGGGTCCGGAAAAACCCATCTGCTGCGCTCCATCGCCGGGAGCAGTTTCCCCTATCTTTCGCTCCGTGAACCGCTCTCCCCGGAACGCCTGGTATCGATATTCACCTCAGCCGAAGGGTTGGTGGTGGATGACCTGCAGAATATGCCGGATGATCCTGACCTGCGGCGGGCTCTCTGGCAGCTGTTCAATGAATTTCACACCTCCGGTCGCACGATCGCCATGGCCGGAGCTACGCCGCCGCGTGATCTTGCCAACATGGACGACCACCTCACTTCGCGGCTGTTATGGGGACTTGTTGCCAGGCTCGATACGTCTGATGATAACTCCCGGAGAATGATTATCAGGAAGGTTGCCGAGGATCATCAAATCAGGGTGCCAGACGATGTGGTTGACTATATTCTGGCAACTACCAGCAGGGAAGTCGGCGCACTGATAACTTTTTTTCAGCAGTTATACCGTTTCTCAATGGCTGAAAAACGGCGCATCACAATGCCGCTTGCCAGGGAAGTGCGCGAACTGTATCTGACGGAGCGTATGTTATGACCCCGTTCAGGAACCGATTGAAGACTCCGGAAGAGATTGAACTGGAGCACAAATATCAACAGTTGGTACGGGTTAAAACCGAGCTTCAACAGCGTGAACAGGATTACAACCGCTTGAAGTCTGAAATAAGAATCTTTGAGCAGGTTTATGAGGATGTACTTGGAGCCCGGATTGAGACGCTGGAAGATCTTGAATGGCAGTTAAAGGGGTTCCTGAATGAGACGACGGCAGAAAGCCCGGCTGAAGCGGAGAAGCTGCCGCCATCATACACTCACTTCCAGCATACAACGGACCTGCTGGACGATGACGAAGAA
Source organism: Deltaproteobacteria bacterium (assembly GCA_019162745.1). GTDB lineage: Bacteria > Desulfobacterota > Desulfuromonadia > Geobacterales > Pseudopelobacteraceae > JACRCG01. Next base: position 177,874 of record JAFLLC010000029.1, read on the forward strand.
CCTCGGGATGCAACAAACCTTAGTCTGAAATCGTTGTATCGGGGAGTGGCCAAAGCGGTTCACCCCGATCTTGCTGCTGATGAGGTAGAACGACTGCGCCGCCAGGAACTGATGGCGCTTGCCAATGAAGCGTATCAAACCGGGAACCGGCAGGTGCTGATCGATCTTTTAAGTGAGTGGGAGCAGGCGCCGCTATCATATGGATCGGAGCTGGATATTGCCCTTGAGCTTGTGCGCGTTATTCGTCAACTTGCAGCGGTTCAACAAAATATCCATGCTATTATCCGTCAGACCGAAGAGCTGAAGCAGACCGATATTTTCCATTTTAAACTGAGGGTAAGTGATGCGCTGGCCGATGGTGTTGATCTTCTGGCGGAGATGGCAGCTGCCGTTGACCTGGACATAGCTCGCATCCGGCGGCGCCTGTCAACAATTTGCGGTGAGGCAGGAGAGTCCGCCGGCGCGGACAGTGCTCTCTTTGAAACGCGCATTGTCCGCTTTCCTCCTGAACAGAACTGCGGTTCGCTCTTTATCCGTAAGGCGTCTTCTCTTGATTTCAGAGACTGGCAGCGCATCGGGATTGCACGGGGCGCCAAAGAGATCTTCATTAATACATCGTTGCGGCTGGATCTGAAAGCTGATACCTGTTTGGATACAGCATTTCTGGCAGAGTTGCAGCCGGACGACCTTCAAGCTCTGTTTCTTTATAATTGCGATGACAGGATACTGTCGCAAATCGTGCATCTGAGTGGTCTGGAGGAGCTGTATCTCTCCGATACCGCTGTCACCGATCAGGGTTTGGCCCTGCTCCATCCTCTGGTGTCACTGCAACGAATATCGATCTATCACACCGCTATTGGCGATGAAGGCATTTTGAACCTGTCGCTGCTGCCGGGACTGAAATGGCTCACCTGCAGCGGGACTGACGCCACGGAGAAGGGATTTAACCTGTTCCGGAGGGCCGTGCCCGGCTGCAAGACAGTTAACTTTAAATGGCGCTATTAGTCAAACCAACTCCCCAATCCCCCCTTGTCAGGGGGGAAGTTTTGAAGCCTCCCTTGATAAGCACCCTCTGGGGCATAAAGGGAGGTTTGGTGGGGTTTGATGCGAAAGATCAAGAATAAGGAGTTTATATGCTTAAAGTCGGTAACTACAATCAACTTACAATCACCCGCATCACCGCATCCGGCGCCGTTTTTTCGCTGGAGGAAGGAGAGGTGCTGCTCCCTTTACGCCTTGTTCCGACAGGGGCGGAAGCGGGCACACTTCTGGATGTTTTTGTTTATGTCGATTCTGACGGGCGTTTGACCGCCACCACTAAAAGGCCGCGTGCGGTTGTGGGTGAGTTTGCGTTTCTGAAAGTCAAGGAAGCGACGACGGTCGGCTCTTTCCTTGACTGGGGCCTGGAAAAAGATCTGCTGCTGCCGTTTGGCGAGCAGATGGAACCGGTGCGGCGTGGGGATCAGGTGCTTGTACGGATTTTTCTGCACCCCAGCGGCAGGATTGTGGCGACCGCAAAACTGGATAAATTTATCATGCCGGCTGATGACACTCTGGTCGAAGGTGAAGAGGTTGAACTGCTGGTATATGGCCTCACCGATCTTGGCGCCAAGGTCATTATCAACAACAGTTTCGGCGGACTGATCTTCCATACGGAGCTGGTTGCCAAACCCCGTTGCGGCGAGCATTTGCGCGGCTATGTCAAAAAGATCAGGGACGATGGCAAAGTCGATGTTACCCTGCGGATAGGGGGCGCCACGGAGGCGGCCAAAGACCGCACGGTTATCCTTGATGCTCTCGCAGCTCACGGCGGTTTTCTGCCGCTGACGGACAAAAGTTCCCCTGAGACAATAGCTGCACAGCTCCGCTTGAGTAAGAAAAGCTTCAAAAAAGCGGTCGGGGGGCTGTACAAAGAGGGCGCTGTTTCCATGCTTCCCGATGGAATTCGGCTGCGCAGTGTGCAGGCGAAGGAGGGGATATGAAGTTTCGAGTTGGTGTTGTTATCTCGGTTGTTCTCTGCTGCGCCGCTCTGCTTCTTGCCGGTTGCAAAAAAGCTGAAGTAGCACAAAAGAGTGGTTTGCAGGTGGTGACGACCCTGTTTCCCCTTTATGATTTTGCCCGCATAATTGCCGGAGACAGGGCGCAGGTGACGATGCTGCTGCCACCCGGTGTCGAGCCGCATACCTTTGAACCGAGGCCGGAAGATATGATCAGGATCAATCGGGCCGGGCTGTTCATTTATACGAGCAAATACATGGAGCCGTGGGCGGAAAAAATCATTACCGGTGTTGACAATAAATCGTTACATGTCGTAAATGCCGGAGAACGGGTCAGTTACATGGCTGGTATGAGCCATGAACATGAGCATGATGTGAACAGTGGTGATCATAAGCATGATCAGAAAGGCTTGGATCCTCATATTTGGCTTGATTTTACCAATGCTGCGCTCATGGTTGATTCAATCGTGGAAGGTTTTATCGCGGCTGATCCCTGTGGCGGGATTGCGTACCACCGAAATGCAGAAGCGCTGAAAAAAGAGCTGATCGCGCTTGACCTTCGCTACCGGGAAAGTCTGGCCAACTGCTCTACCAGAAAACTCCTGCATGGCGGACATTACGCGTTTGGCTATCTGGCTCGCCGCTATGACCTGGATTATCACGCGCTCAGCGGAATTTCATCAGATTCGGAACCATCAGCCGAACGGATGGCCGCGCTTGTTCGTGAAATAAAATCATCCGGCGCTAAATATCTCTTTGCCGAAGAGCTGTTGTCGCCACGTATAACCGAAACGTTAGCTAAAGAAGCTGGTGTCGGTGTCCTGATGCTTCACGGCGCGCATAATCTGTCTCGGGATGATCAGTCTAAAAATGTTTCTTTTTTTGATTTAATGGAACGTAACCTTATACAGCTGCAGAAAGGTCTTCAATGCCGGGGGAAATAGTCAGGTCAGAACTGCTGGCGTGCAGTTATCGTGAGGGCAGGGTGCTGGAGGATATTTCCTTTGAGGTGCAGCGCGGTGATTATGTCGGTATCGTCGGGCCGAACGGTTCCGGTAAGAGCACTCTTGTTAAGGCGCTACTCGGTTTGGTGACGATCAGCAAGGGGAGTGCGTCGCTATTCGGTACTCCACTGTCAAACTTCACAGATTGGCATAAAGTTGGCTATCTGCCGCAAAGTCTTCATCTGGTCAATCCGATTTTTCCTGCGACGGTACATGAAACGGTGGGTCTCGGCCTGTTATCACTGAAGCGCTTCCCCAAAAGGTTGAATCGAGCCGATAAGGATAAAATAGATAAAACACTCGATGAATTAGGTATTTTAGATTTAGGACATAAACTGATAGGTGAGCTGTCAGGTGGCCAGCTGCAGCGTGTTCTGCTTGCGCGCGCCATTGTAAACGATCCTGAACTGCTGGTGCTTGATGAACCGACCGCCGCCCTCGATCCGGAAACAAGAGTTCGTTTTTATGCCATGATCTCTGATATCAATCGCTCCCGTGGCGTCACGGTCTTGCTGGTGACCCATGACAGCGGTACAATTGGAGAACACGCTTCAAAGATGCTCTATCTGGATAAAAGGCTGCTTTTTTACGGCAGTTTTACCGAATTCTGCCACTCACCGGAGATGTCGTCCATGTTTGGCGAACACTCCCAGCACCTGATGTGCCACAGGCATTGATCATGAATCTTTTAGAAATCCTTTCTTACGGCTTTATCCAACGTGCCCTGCTGGCCGGCACTCTGATTGCGTTGCTCTGTTCGGTGCTGGGTGTCTTTCTGGTGCTGCGGCGTTTGTCATTGATCGGTGACGGACTGGCGCACGTCACCTTTGGCAGCACCGCCATCGCCCTGGCGCTCCATATCTATTCGGCCATGTCACTACTGGTGTCGGCGCCAATTGTGATGCTGGCATCTCTTGGCATACTTAAACTGTCCGAAAAGGGTCGCTTGAGCGGTGATGCCGCAATCGGCCTGGTCTCTGCCCTCGGAATCTCGGTCGGAATTATTCTGGCAAGTGTGGGGGGGGGATACAACGTTGATCTGCTCAGCTATCTGTTTGGCAACATCCTTTCGATACGCAGCGAGGAAGTGGTTGTTGCGGGGCTGCTCTGCCTCGGGGTTATGCTGTTGTTGACGCTCCATTATCAAGAGCTGTTCGCTATCTCTTTCAGTGATGAACTGGCCAAAGTATCGGGCATCCGGACTTCCTACATAAACTCAATTCTGGTGGTGCTGACTGCGCTGTCGGTGGTTCTGGCGATGAAGCTGGTCGGCATTATGCTGATTTCGTCAATGCTGATTGTTCCAGCGGCAGGCGCCCTGCAGCTGGCACGCGGTTTCAAGGTCTGTATACTCCTGGCTGCGATTCAGGGGTGCTGTTCGGTTGTTATCGGTATTATTATTTCTATTATGTCAAACCTCCCCGCCAGCGCCACAATCGTCATGGTTAATCTGCTGATTTTTGCCGCTGCATGTGTAGCCCGCCGGATTATCTACCCTAAAAACAGTAACTGAAATCATTTGGAGAGAACGGTCTGTCAGCGATTTCCGCCGGCCATTTTAGTGCTTTCCGGCGTTCTGCGCAGCAGCCACATGAAAACCGGTCCGGCTAAACCACCGATACCGATAAAGGCAAAGGCGACGCCCCATTCCGCCTGAAATCCGGGGTAGGGGTGCCAGTCGCGGAATGTGTCCAGCGCCCAGCCGAAAACTGTTGGCGAGATCATCCCCATCGAATATCCGATCAAAGACTGCAGTCCCATGGCGGCGCCCAGATAGCCGGGAGCGACCAGTTCGGTCAGGCCGGTCGAAAATACCGGAGATTCGGCAACAACCAGATAGCCGTAGGCGAGACCGACCGCAAGGGTCAGTGGGAGATTGGTGTTGATCAGCCAGCCGAAGGTGAAGGAGAGGAGGGCGCTTGCCAGCATCACGACCGTAATGGTCGCTGTGCGGCCGAAACGGTCGGACAGAGTGCCGGTAATGGCGGTCGAAAATGCGCCGATGCCGATCAGAACTGCGGCAATGGCGGAGGCGAAGCCGGTTGCCCGTGACATTTCAAATCCCCAGCCGACCAATGCAGAAGAGAAAAAAGGGGCCAGCCAGCTGCGCATGCCGTACATCTCCCACATGTGGGCCCCATAACCTAAAATCATCAACAGGGCGGGGCGATTCCTGATGACTTCACCGGTATATCCGCTTTCGCTGACGTTGTGGATGGGGGGACGATACCCGGCAAAAAGCGGAAAGGCCAGTACTGCACCGATACACACGCCGATTGAACAGAAAATAAAGGCGATCCGCCAGCCGTAAATCCCGGTTAAAACACCGGTCACAGCGAGTGAAAGAGAGCCTCCAAACACAAGTGAACCGACATAGATACCGATGGCCTTGCCGCGCCTTGCTGGTTCAAAGCGCTCAGCCACCAGTTTGAGACCCGGCATATAGGTTCCCCCCATGCCGATGCCGGTCAGGGCGCGAAAAATCATGCCGCTGGTAAAGTTGTCAGCAAAGAGCGCAAAGAGCAGGTTGCCGCCCGCCGAGCAGAATGCGGCGGTGATGAAGATATGCTTGATATTGAATTTATCGGAAAGGATGCTTAAGAGGACGCCTGAGGCGATATAGCCGAGCTGATAGACCGAAAAGATCATACCGGCCCGGGTATTGTTCATGCTCCATTCTATTTTGAGAAGTGGAAGGACAGCGGAGTAATTGATGAAAACCAGCATGATGAAGAGCTGGCAGCAGCAAAGGAGCGCCAGCCAGCGGCTGTCTGAGCGGATCATGGGAACATGTCGGCATCCTTGAATGTGTGCCCCTGGCCGTCTTTGGCTGAAACGTTTGGCGCTGCTGTCAGCGGCCAGCTAATATTCAGATCCGGATCGTTCCAGGCGATGCAGCGCTCATGCTCCGGCGCGTAATACTCCGTTGTCAGATACAGAAACTCGGCAACGTCGGATGTTACGTAGAAACCATGGGCAAAACCTGGCGGCACCCACATCTGGCGCTTGTTTTCGGCCGAAAGCATGGCGCCGTACCACTGTCCGAAGCTTGACGAACTGCGGCGGATATCCACGGCAACATCGAATACTTCACCGACAACAACCCGCACAAGCTTCCCCTGCGGCTGCTGAATCTGATAATGCAGTCCCCTCAGGACGCCTCCGGTGGATCGTGAATGATTGTGCTGAACAAAATTGAGGTCAACTCCGGTCAGGTCGCGCCAACTGCGTTCATTGAAACTTTCAAAAAAGAAACCGCGATCGTCGCCGAATACTTTCGGCTCCAGAATCAGGACATCAGGAATGGTGGTGGTGATAATTTGCATGCGTGTAAAACCCCATAAAAAATTGACTAGGAAGGTTGCGGCTGATTCTGTGAAACGTAGGCACTGCTGCGACCTTCTGCAAAGGTCAGGTGGTGAAGCATGGCATCGCGGGCTGCCTGAGAATCTCTGGCTTTGATCGCCTGTACAATAGAATTGTGATGTTCAAACAGAAGCTGATGGTCTTCCTGGGTCAGGTAGACCGCTCGCCAGACGGTCTGCTGAAACTGCTTCATAGCATCAAAAAGGCTCTGCATCAGGTGCAGCCAGACAATATTATGGGTGGCCCGGGCAATTACTATATGGAGATTGGCATCAAGATCTTCTGACGGCTGCTTTGTCTCAAGGTTATGCTCCATTCCGGCAATAATTTCTTCCATGCGGCGGATATCTTCAGGCAGAGCGCGCTCGGCGGCATACCAGGCGGTCCATGATTCCATTGATTTACGGACTTCAATGACATCAAGGGCCCGATCCTGCTGGACGCGAATCAGCTCACTGAGCGGGTTGGCGGCGGCGGTCTCCACCAGCGACATGACAACCGTGCCGCCTCCCTGATACGACATGACCAGTCCGGACGATGCCAGGACGTTCAGGGCCTCACGTACCGAGGGGCGTGACACTCCGAACATCTCGGCCAGTTCCCGCTCCGGCGGCAGTTTGTCGCCAGGTGCAAACTCTCCGGCCAAAATTGATGAGCGGATCTGATCGGCAATCTGGGTGGAAACTTTTTTGGGTTTAATCGGTTTAAAATTCATGGTCTGTTCCAATAAAAAAGGGGTGTCATAACGGCACCCCATCTTTTATAGCATTTTCAACAATTCTGCAACCGGCTCGACGTCAGGAATCCATGCTTTGAGCCAGTATTTCAGTCAGGTGCATTATTTTAACATCAGGCAGATGATCTGCCAGGCCTTTCTTCAGTTGCAGCAGACATCCCGGGTTGCTTGTCACCAGCAGTTCGGCACCGCTTGCCCGCACAGTGTCCAGCTTTCGCTGCAGGATACGGTCGGACATCTCCGGTTTGCTGATATTGTATGTACCTGCGCTGCCGCAGCATGCATCAGCAGATTCCAGCTCTTTATATTCAACTCCCGGAATCAACTTCAGCAGATCGCGCGGCTCCTGGCGAATCCCCTGGCAATGGGCGATGTGGCAGGGGTCGTGGTAAGTGACTTTTATCGGCAGTGGTTTGAGGAGCTTCATCAGGTCATCGGCATGGAGGGCCAATATCTGGGAAATATCCCGTACTTTGGTACTGAATGCCTCTGCGGCGTCGGAGCCTTGCAGATGATGACCGTATTTTTTGAGTTCCGCCCCGCAGCCGCCGCAGTCGGTAACGATGAAATCCAACTCGTAGCCTGCGAAGATGTCAATATTGGTGCGTGCCGCTTCCTTCATTCCGTCCAGATCGCCCCCCAGCATGTTGGGTGCGCCGCAGCAGACCTGATTGCGCGGGGTAATGACCCTGTAGCCAAGGCTGGAGAGCAGTTTAATCGTGGCGCGACTCGCATCGCTGAAAATCAGGCTCATGACGCAGCCGAGGAAGAAGCCGACCGTACCGCGCTCTCTGCCGACCGCCGGCGTTATCTCCAGAATTTCCTGGCGTAGCGGCTTGGCGGGTAGGGGGGGCAACAGTCCCTCCATCCGCCCCAGCGGTTTGGGAAACATTTTGAGGACACCGAGATTTCTGACCAGCTTCTGCAAACCGGTGCGCTGGTAAATTCTCATCGGCACCATTGATGTCTCCAGATGGTCCGGGTGCGGTACGAGTTTGCGCAGGATCAGATCCTCCATAAAACTGAGTCCGCTCTGAGACTTCCGTTCGCAGGTAAATTCCGCCACCAGCTCGCCGGCATTGACCCCGCTGGGACAGGCCGTGGCGCAGGCCTGGCAGTCGAGGCAGAGCGACAGATATTCAAGAAGGCGTTCCGATTGATCCAGTTCACCCTCCTGCAGTTTACGGATAAGAGCTACCCGGCCCCGAGGTGACGCGGTCTCAAGGAATGTTTCCTTGTAAGTCGGGCATGTGGGGAGACACATGCCGCAGCGCATGCAGTTGATAAGTTTGACGTAGTCCATATCAGAATATCTTTCCGGGATTCAAGATCCCTTTCGGATCAAATGCCTGTTTGATACCCCTCATAACCCGGATTCCCGATTCGCCGACAAGTTTTGGCAGATACATTTTTTTGGCCAGACCGACGCCATGTTCACCGGTGATGGTGCCACCCATGGCGATGGCGGCATCAAAGATCTCTTCGAAGGCGGCATGGGCCCGCGTGATTTCGTCTTTATCCCGCTCGTCGGTCAGGCAGGTGGGGTGCAGGTTGCCGTCGCCGGCGTGACCAAAGGTGCCGATGACCACATTGTGTTTTTTTGCGGAATCCTGAATGACCTTCAGCATGGCGGCGATGCAGCTGCGCGGCACGGTGGCATCCTCCAGTATCGTGGTCGGCTTTAGCCTGGCCAGCGCTGACAGGGCCGTGCGACGGGCTTCGGTCAGCTTGAGCGCTTCGGCCGCGTTTTGTGCGGTCTGGAAAAATGAGCAGCGGTGTTTTTTACAGATCTCCGCCACCGCAGCGGCCTCCTCGGCGATCACCACCGGATGACCATCAACCTCAATCAGCAGCACGGCGTCCACATCCAGCGGCAAACCGACATGGGCGTATTCTTCAACGCACTTGATGGTAACCTTGTCGAGGAATTCGAGGGTTGCCGGAATCACCTTGGCGGCGATGATGGCAGAAACCGCCAGGGCGGCATCCTGCAATACCGGGAAGTGAGCCAGCATGGTAATTTTCCCCTGCGGTTTCGGAATAAGCTTGACGGTGATGCCGGTGAAGAAACCGAGAGTCCCCTCGGATGAGACCAGCAACGGGTTGAGATTGTACCCGGCGACATCCTTGACAACCTTGCCGCCGGTACGGAGCAGTTCGCCGTCAGCGAGTATTGTTTCAAGCCCCATAACGTAATCGGCTGTTACGCCATACTTGAGCCCGCGGAGGCCACCCGAATTTTCGGCAACGTTTCCCCCCATGGTGGAGATGTTCATGCTCCCCGGATCGGGAGGATAGAACAGGCCGAGTTTTTCGACTTCACGGTGCAGTGTGCTGGTGATCAAACCAGGTTCCATCGTTGCGGTAAGGTTTTCTTCGTCAATTTCCAATAGGTGATTAAGACGGCTGGTCTGTACCACTACGCCTCCTGCGGAGAGTGATCCGCCTGACAGGTTGGTTCCTGACCCGCGTGGGGTGACGCAGATTCCTGCCCCGTGGCAGAGGCGCATGATTCGGGCTACTTCACCGGAGGTGCCGGGCAACAGCACCGCCCCCGGCAGGCGTTCGAGCTCAGGGGTTGAATCGTAGCCGTAGACGGCAAGTGATTCGCGGTCGGTCAGGGCGTATTGTTCGCCGACGATTGTTTGTAATTCTTTTATGAATGATGGTTCCACGGGTAAACTCCTTCTGTTTAGTATAAATATAACCCCTCCCTGCTCCCTTTAGGACCCAGAGGGCCCATATCAGGGGAGGGCCTATAGCTTCCCCCCTGATAAGGGGGGATTAAGGGGGGTTGTCTTTTTTACGGTATCATCCACTGCAGGAAATACGCCTGCAGATACACAATAACACCAACAATCGCCGTTAGAAAAATTGAGTGTTTAAAGGTAAAGCGGAACAGGGTGCCCTCTTCGCCTACCATACCACATGCTGCTGTAGCCACGGCTAGAGATTGTGGGGAAATCATCTTCCCCATGACGCCGCCGCTGGTATTGGCTGCTGCGGTCAGGATCGGGTTGATGCCGAGTTGTTCGGCGGTCGCCTTCTGCAGGCCGCCGAAGAGGACGTTGCTGGATGTGTCGGAGCCGGTCAGAAAAACCCCCAGCCAACCGAGGAAAGGAGCGATGAAGGGGAACCAGTGGCCGGTCTTGGTAAAGACCAGGCCGAGACAGTTGGTCATGCCGGAGGTGTTCATGACATACGCCAGGCCAAGTACCGAAGCAATGGTCAATGCCGGAAAGCGCATATCAAAGAGGGTCTTGCCGGCGATCTTGACTGTATCGCCCATACCGACGCCACAAAGCAGCGCTGACATGAAGGCGGCAATCAGGATGGCGGTGCCGGCAGCGGACATAAAGTTAAAAATGTACTTCGCAGGCAGTTTAATGGGGAGTTGATCCGCCAGTGCTTTGGCCAGTGGCTTGAATTGATCCTTGGCGACCAGTTTATTTTTTTCCAGATCATCCTTAACCAGCTTCTGGATATCGGCACTCTTCTTTGCAAGTTCGTTGAAACCGGCAGTACGTTCTGCCGTCAGCACAGCCTCCTGACCGGCCATTCCCTGCTCAACAGGCAGGAACTTCTCTTCAAGTACCTTCAGCTCATTCAGCATGGTTATCACGCTGGCCACCTTCGGCTCTGCTGCCGGGAGTGTGGCGATCAGTTTGTCGGCCTCAGCTGTTACAATGGCAATCTTCTTCATGCCGTCTTCCGGCTTGGAAACTTTCTTGACAATCATGTTGTCGAGTCCGGCGACGGTGATAACCACCTTGCTCTTATCGAGCTGGGCTTTGATGGAGGGGATGCCCCACAGCAGCACCATCACGGTCAGGGCCAGATAAGGGGACCAGGCGCGGAAAACCTCACTGACGGTGTAATGATGCTGCTCTACACCGGTGCTGATGGCTTCGTGGTCAAAAACAAAGGTTTCTTTCGGTGACCACACTTGCAGCAGAAGTACCAGAGCGGCCATGGAAGCCAGTGAAGAAATAATGTCGGGGAGATAGGGACCGAGATAGCTGGCAGTCGCCCACTGACAGACGGCAAAGGTAAGACCGCATGTAATAATGGCCGGGAGAACTTCAATCGTCTTTTTCCAGCCGACCATGATCATAATCACGTAAAATGGGATAAGGACCGAGATGAAGGGGAGTTGACGACCGACCATGGTGGAGAGCTTCATCATGCCGTCATCTCCGTACCCCATGACACCGGCCAGGGCCACAACCGGAATACCGATGGCGCCGAAGGCGACCGGCGCGGTGTTGGCGATCAGACAGACTCCGGCGGCGTACAGTGGCCGGAAACCGAGGCCGACCAGGGTTGCACCGGCAATAGCTACCGGTGTGCCGAATCCGGCTGCGCCTTCGATGAAGGCGCCGAAACAGAACGCAATAAGCAGGGCCTGAATGCGCCGGTCGGCGGTTACTCCGGCAAGCGAGGCCCGGATAATTTCGAACTGACCACCTTTGACGGTGATATTGTAAAGGAAGAGCGTTGTAATAACGATGTAAAAGACCGGAAAGAGTCCGAATCCGGCACCCTGAAGGAAGGCGAGTCCTGCCAGTTTGACCGGCATCCCCCATACGGTAATGGCAATACCGATCGCAGAGGCGACCGCAAGAGGGCCGGCCTTATGGGCCTTCATTTTAAGAACGGCAAGGCAGACAAAAATAACGATGAGTGGTATGGCGGCGATGAGCGCCGACAGACCGAGACTTCCGCCTGCGGGGGTATACGTTTGAATCCAGGGCATGATACTTCTCCTTTCCATTTGGGGGGTGTGTAATTACTGCGCCGGTGGTTACCTGTTCAGTCAGCTTTGCCTGGTGAAAGTGAAAATAGAAACAGGTTTTGTTAACTTATATTACCAATTACTTCTTTTAAAAATAGCTGTCAAGTAAATATTTTATTACCTGTTAAAAAGCTTGTTGACAATGGGTATAGAGATGAAATAGGGTGAGATGTAATGTGGTTATACAAATTAATTATACCGTTTGTAACAGGTGTGATATGTTGTATTAACCAATTTGACAGCAGAGACAGTAGTAGAACCTTTTTTCAGTTATACGAAACATTGAATAACTACCGTTTGATGGAGAGGGAGGTATGCCATGCTCTACGAGCAATTTAAAACCAGGGCAGAAGGTGTCAGCGCCGAAGTGTATCGCTTTGCAACCAAGTACGCGGCACTTGCCTGGCTGATCGAGTTTCTGTACAGGGAGGGGATAGCTGATACTCCTCAAGATAGTGCTTTGTGGGCCGAAGGATCATTTCTTGCCGGCATGGACGTAGATGAGTTGAAGCTCGTTTCCGGTTTGAAGTTAGAAGTAACCCGCGAGCTGGCGGCAGACGCCAAATTCGGTATCAGCCAGATGGAATGGGCGTTGGCGGATACCGGGTCACTGGCTCAAAATTCCACCGCGATTGAGCAGCGTCTGGTGTCGTCACTCTCCGCCATTCATATTGCCATTGTGCCGACAGCCGGGATATTACTGGACATGCCTGCGCTGCTGGACAAAGTTAACCCGAAAGAGTGCGCATATCTTGCGATTATTACCGGTCCGAGCCGGACGGCGGATATCGAGAGGGTGCTGACCATCGGGGTGCACGGTCCGGAGCGGCTTGTTATCATTTTTGTCGATGAGCTTGGAGGTGACAACTAATGGAAAATAAATTCAAGGAATCCATCACCAAGGCCGTTAACAACGCCAACCTGACCGGGGCGCTCGGCAAATTCTCCGAGGCGTACAAGGTCAACAGGGCCAAGGCGTACGAGGGGATAGATTTTGAGGAGCTGCGGGGAAGGATTGCCGATCTGAAATCGTATGCCGCTTCCCGCCTCGAAGAACTCTCTGAGCAGTTCACGCATAATGCTGAAGCGTGCGGTGCCAAGGTTTTCAGGACTAACGACCCTGTCAAGGTCAGGGAATACATCCTGAAGGTTGCGGAGGACAATAACGTCAAAACTATTATAAAATCAAAGTCGATGGCGACGGAAGAGATTCACCTCAATGCATATCTGGAAAATGCAGGTATTGAAGTAGGAGAAACTGACCTGGGAGAGTGGATTATCCAGCTGGCAGGACAGACCCCGTCACACATGGTCATGCCGGCTATTCATATGACGAAGGAGGAGGTCTCAGACCTGTTCAGCAAGGAGGTTAACGAGCGGTTGACTTCAGATATTCCGAGACTCGTCAAGGTTGCGCGAGAACAGCTGCGCCCTTCGTTCCTGGCCGCCGATATGGGCATCTCCGGCGGCAACATCGCCGTAGCAGAAACCGGCAGCATCGTCCTCATGACCAACGAAGGGAATGCCCGTCTGGTTACCTCACTCCCAAAAATCCACATTGCGCTGGTCGGCATCGAAAAGCTGATCGAGAAGTATGCGGATGTCGCAACTATTTTAAAAGCTCTCCCCCGGAGTGCGACAGCCCAGTTGCTGACGAGTTACGTCTCTATCATCACCGGCCCGACGCCGAACTGCGACGGGAGTATGAAGGATCTGCACATCATTCTGATGGATAACCGCCGCTCTGAAATGGCGGCCGATCCGAAATTCAAACAGGCGCTGCAGTGCATCCGCTGCGCTTCCTGTCTTAATGTCTGCCCTGTATTCCGGCTGGTGGGGGGGCATGTGTTCGGCAAGGTGTATACCGGCGGTATCGGCACGATTCTGACCGCCTGGTTTGATGAACTTAAAAAGTCCGAAGATATCCAGGGACTCTGCATCCAATGCGGCGCCTGCAAGGATGTCTGCCCCGGCAAGATCGACATTCCGGAGCTGATCATGGAGCTCCGGCGCAGACTGGTGCAGGAACAGGGGTTGCCGCTGCTGCAAAAAACGATTTATGCCGTGGTGAACAATCGCAAGTTGTTCCACGGTATGCTGCGGGCCGCTTCCATCGCCGGCAAACCGTTCACCTCGGGTAAGTTCATCCGTCATCTGCCGCTGTTTCTGGCTGATCTGACCGATGGCCGCAGTCTGCCTGCCATCGCCGAGAAACCGTTCCGCGACACCTTTAATATGATAGTTCAGCCGAAATGCCGTGAGAAGGCGGCCTTTTATGCCGGCTGCCTGATCGATTTTGCCTACCCGGAGATGGGGGAGGCGCTGATCAAGGTCCTCAACAAGGCCGGTATCGAGGTGCTCTTTCCGGAAGATCAGACCTGCTGCGGCGCCCCTGCGCGTTACAATGGGGCTTACGAGACCGCCGCCGGTAATGCGGTTGATAATATCAAGGCGCTTCTTAAAGAAGACGTCCAGTATGTTGTATCAGCTTGTCCTACCTGCACCGTGGCGCTCAAGCATGAATTCATCAGTACTTTTGAGAGTCTGGGGCAGACCGAATGGATCCCTAAGGCAAAAGAACTGTCTGATAAAACGGTCGATTTTTCTACGCTGGTGGCAAAGCTGGTGGAGGAGGGACGCCTGACGCTGAAGGAGGGGCGACAGTTGGGCACTATCACCTATCATGATTCCTGTCACCTGAAGCGGACGCTGCATGCCAGCGAACAGCCGCGCCAGTTGCTGAAAAAGGCAGGCTATGAGGTAACTGAGATGTTTGAATGTGATACCTGCTGCGGTATGGGCGGGTCCTATTCGATGAAACTGCCGGAGATTTCGGCGCCGATCCTGCAAAGAAAGCTGCATAACATCAAGGAGACGGGCGCCAGAACGGTCGCCATGGATTGCCCTGGCTGCGTCATGCAGATCAGGGGCGGTTTCGATCAGGATGGTGCTGATGTCAAGGTTAGGCACACTGTGGAGTTGCTGGCGGAGCAGCTGGATATATAGCGTTGTAATAATTCAGGATATTTCTTGTAGAAGTTTGCAGGGACTTTCAGAAGAGTAGCTCTCAACTCAAGTACGGTGGCTCTGGTAATTTTTGTAATTTTAACATTTCCAAGTATGTCTTAATAAATTGAATACGCAACCAACTTCCATTTTGGTTTTGTAGTAGAACCTGTTGTTGACCTTGATGAGATGCTTTGGATATGACAAAGCCTCTTGCTCATTGTATACCTAATTGTATACCCAGAGCTAAGAGGCTTGTATTTTTACTAGCTATATCAGCTAGTTATGGTATTGGCTGGGGCGCCAGGGATCGAACCTGGGAATGCCGGAATCAAAATCCGGTGCCTTACCGCTTGGCGACGCCCCAATAGTGAGAATAAAAGTGCTTTAGAGTGTTTCAACTGTTGCCGTAAACCAGTTTGTTTCTTTAGATACTTCATGGCGCGCTGCTTCCGCAACCTCAAAACTTTTGAAGACGCCGAATACCGTCGGACCGCTGCCTGACATAAGGCTTCCGGCAGCGCCCAGATTTATCAGGCGCTCCTTTATATCGGTAATTACCGGGAATGCCGGGATTGTTACCGTTTCGAGATCATTTGATAAAATAGAAACAACACTCTCTATTGATTCGAAAAACTCCGGCAGTTTATTCAGCTCTCTGCCATTTGTCAACTGTAAAGATCTATAAACCCAGGCGGTTGAAACATGTACAGCTGGATTAACCAGCAGAATCCAGCACTTAGGCATTCCGGGCAGTGGGGAAAGTTTTTCGCCAATCCCCTCGGCAAGTGCTGTCTTTTTGAAAATAAAAAAAGGTACATCAGCGCCAAGTTTACGGCCTGTTTCAATAAGCTGTTGTTCCGTCAGGCCGAGTTTCAACAGTTCATTCATCCCCATCAGCACCGATGCTGCGTCGCTGCTCCCACCACCCAGACCTGCGGCAACAGGAATGTTTTTTATGATCTTAATATTGACGCCGTTATCTGATCCAGCAAGATCAAGCATTGCCCGCGCCGCTTTCCAGGCGATGTTTCCAGGGCCGTCCGGGACAACTTTCGAGCTGCAGGTAACGTTGACTCCGGGAGTGTCTGTCAGGGTGAGGGTAATGTCATCACAAAGATTGACGCGCTGCATGATCATGCGAAGATCATGATACCCGTCAGGTCGCTTACCTATGACGTCGAGCAGGTAGTTGATTTTTGCCGGTGCGGACAGGGTCAATGTTTGCATCGTAACTCCAGAAATTTTGTGAAGATATGCTGTCATGCCTGTTTATAAGAATAAAGTTGATTTTTGTCGAGAAGGAATTTTTAGAAAGTTTGACGTTGTTTTTATGATTATTTTGGTAGACAATTATTTCAGTTGTCACGCTTATGCTGTATGTCAGGTTTTTTTACGCCATGAAATGAATTTGACAGGTTTACCGGCGGTATGCTAACTCTGAAAATGTAATTGTTTCAATGAAGGAGCTGAACTTATGTTTAAAAACCTCCGTGAAGACATCAACTCAGTATTTGAACGCGATCCTGCAGCTCGAAATATAATGGAGATTATATTCTGCTATCCCGGACTGCATGCGCTCTGGTTCTATCGTATTGCCCACTGGCTCTGGATTCATGAGTTCTTTTTTGCCGGTCGCCTTACGTCCCATCTCGGACGATTCCTTACCGGAGTCGAAATTCATCCCGGCGCCAAAATCGGACGAAAGTTTTTTATTGATCATGGTATGGGAGTTGTCATCGGTGAGACAGCCGAGATAGGTGATAACGTAACCCTGTACCACGGCGTTACCCTGGGGGGAGTTACCTGGGACAAGGTCAAACGTCATCCGACTCTGCAGGACAACGTTGTTGTAGGCTCAGGAGCCAAGATTCTTGGGCCGTTTACCGTAGGCAAGGGTGCTAAAATTGGTTCTAATTCTGTTGTCGTCAAGGCGGTTCCTGATAATGCTACGGTTGTCGGTATCCCGGGGCGTATAGTTATGGCCGAAGAAAAAAAGGAAGGTGAGCGTGCCGATCTGCAGCACGGGCAGTTGCCGGACCCTGAAGCCAAGGCTATTTCCTGTCTGTTTGAACAGATTCGTGAACTGGAGCGAAAATACGATGCACTTGCTGCAGAACATGCAGAGCTTAAAAGCAGGGTTATCGGCTAACGGTCAGTCAAGAAATCTGCTCATGCATCATATTTAATGCGTCTTGACGCTCTCCATAAAATCTGACATATTCCACTAATGATTAAAAGACAAACAACCATAAATCGTATTTTTAAAGTATCCGGTATAGGACTGCACAGTGGGAAGGAGGTGACGCTGGAGTTCCTCCCCCGCCGTGAATTCGGTATCGCCTTTGTCCATAACGGCCTTCTTATCCCTGCCCGTTATGATATGGTAGGCGATACACGTCTATCCACTCAGATCAGCCGTGATGGCATCTCGGTTTCGACTATTGAGCACCTGATGGCAGCGCTCTACTTTTCCGGTATTACGAACTGTCTTATTTACATCGACGGTCCGGAAGTGCCGATCCTGGACGGTTCGGCCTGGGAATTCTATCAGGGAATGTGGAAGGCAGGGGTGTATGAGTTCCCTGAGTCCGGAGTATATTTGAAAGTGCTTCGCCCGGTAGAAGTTCATCAAAATGATTCCTGGGTCAAGGTCAAGCCGCTTAATACGCTTGAAATTACCATGTCAATAGAGTTTCGCCCACCGGTAGGGAAACAGAAAAAACGGGTGACCGATGTTGAAAACGCTTTTGCAATAATTAATTCCCGTACGTTTGTACTTCAGGAAGAGATCGAAGCAATTCGCAAGGTCGGCCTGGCCAGAGGGGGGTCACTCGATAATGCTGTGGTAATAGGTAGTGATGAAATCATAAATCCGCGCGGTCTCCGCTATAAAAAAGAGCTGGTTAACCACAAAATTCTCGACCTGATCGGTGATTTTTATACCAGCGGCTATCGTATTCTCGCAAAAGTAGATGCGAACAAGACGGGACATCACCTCAACAACCTGCTGCTTAAGGAGCTCTTCTCAGACCCCCGGAACTACATCATTTATTGACCAAAAATCACTTCGCCGGAATCAGTAAACAGTTTTACCGGCAGCTGAAACGCCCTGATAAATATATGCAGTATCCCCTTCCCGATTGATTTAACCGGAATAGCATTGACCTGAGGGTCGGACCATTTTCCCTTAGCCTCGAAATATGCGGTCAGTAAATCCTTATCCTTTCCGGTCAATAGCCAGCCAACAATCGGAATCCGGTTGACTATCTTATCTACTGTCTGCAGCGGTTGGACTCCGAGGGTGAGATCTAACTCTTCTTTCACAATATCAGCACTTCCGACAATCGAAATGTTTATGGCATTACTGCTTATAAAGAGATCCTGGCTGGCCAGGAGCCCGTCTTTTACCGAGATATTCCCTTTAATGCTGCTGTACGGCATACCACCTGAAACCATGTCGGGCAGCTGGAATTTAAGCAGTTGGGAAACATTTAAAATCGAAAAAACCTTGGAGAGAGTATTGAACTTTCGTAACATACCGTCATTCATGCGGAGACGTATATTCCCCAAAGCGCTTTTTTTGATATCGAGCAGTGTGTTCCCGCGGGCCGTCAGATTTCCATGAAGTGCCAAAGTGCCGCTAACCTCACGGGATATTTCTAGAGCATCAAAAAGTTTGTCCGCTTCAGCTTTGGAAATATCAAGATTAAGTTCATAGCGGTCTCCCTGAGCGCCACCGGGAGTAATTCTCCCCTTGGCAGTGAACTTCCCCCCCAGCATTCCGGCGCTCAGGTGCTGCAGATTTATAATGCCATTCTCCTGTTTAACAGCAGCTTCCAGTTTACTGAACGCCAGTTTACCGAAATTACCAGCTTCAATATTAAGGGCCACATTTAAATCAAGGCTGGGAGTTTGCGGGCTCCCACCCTTTTGTACTGGCGACGCAAAAATGCGCAGATCATCCAGATCGAGTTTTGATGATGTCACGGAGATTGTTGCCTGCGGGGTGTGACCGGTCAGGTATTTCCCGTTCAGATTGAAATTGGATGAATTGATCAGTCCGGATACTCTTCTTAAAGTGACGGAGCCTTTACGCAGTGTGCAGTCCGCGTTTAAGTGTCTGATGCCGGCATCTGGATGGGCGTCAGCAAGGTTTATATCACTCAGGTATAACTGCGGTGATGAGAGAGTAATCGTGATGTCATTTTCAGGGTTTTTAAGGCTTCGTATAGCGGCTTTCATAGTAATCGCAGAGCGGCCGTAATTAGCTGCCATATTGGATGTTTCCAAGCTGTTTCCTTTGAAAATCAGCGAACCGTTGATGTCGCTGAGCTGTTTCAGATCACCACCAGGCTGCATACTGAAACTGTTAATATTCACGCTGCCATGATAATCCATGGCGCTAAAATCATCAGGATCTCCCCCCCCCCTGATATGCGCCTGGACGGTTCCCCGTGGTTTATACTCCTGCCACATGGAGAGAATCGGCAGAGTTTCACTCATTGCGAACCGGTTGGTCTGAAGATCGAAACCGAGATACGGTTTTTCACCGTAGCCGATCAGGCCGCTGCCGGTGATAACCAGCGGCTGAAGATTATAATTCACTGACGTGACTTTGGTTGATTCCCTACCGATAACTGTACTGAACTTGAGAGTATGCGGTATCGAGAGCTGTTTGGTGACATATCCCGGCAGCCTGTAGGCCGCTTGTTTGAGATCCCAGTCACCGTTCAACCTGTAGGCTGAATAATGGCCGCCTCCGACCAGCCGTAAAGAAGAGCTGTTGCTGTACTCAAGCTTAGGGATACCGGCGATATTCGCCAACCAGGCCATTTCAGGGGGGTGCGGAGAAATATCCATTCTGACTGGATAATCGGCTTGTTTATCGGTATTGTATTCGGTGATAGAGCCGTTCAGCGAGAAGGGAGAAGATCCGAAGTTTCCGGTCATATTGATTAGGTTGAAATTTTTACCTTTTAGTTCAATAATACCTTTTAAGTTATTGAATGTCGGCGCTTTTGGGCCATAACTTAAGGTCGCCTTTTCTACCGGTCCGCGAATCATGAGGGTGTTGTAGTTTTGTCCGACTTCCATATGGGCGATCTGGCTCACCCTCCCGTCAAGAACGCCGGTGTCAAGCTTGAATATCCCGGTTTTAATCTTGTTTTCAATATAATCGGCGGTGTCGATATCGATGATTCCGTAAGGCACATAGTTTCTGACATCTTCGTAGCGGAATGTTGACGGAGTGACGGCTTTTGCAATGATGCGAGGATCTTTGGACATGTAATCCTGCATCTGGAAGCTTCCCTTGATCCTGAATCCCTCCATGCTGATTTCTACTGCTGAAAAATCGATCAGCTGCTTTGTCATCGCAGCTGTATAATGGAGTTGAAGAGTTTTGGGCGAAAGATTTGCGTGAAATACTGTTGGCCAGTTGACAGTTGCACCGCTGATAAAAACTTTCCCTTTAGCAGAAAAATCCTGTGGTTTTCCCTTGAAACTGGTGGCAAAATCCACTCTGCCGCCGGGGTTGGCAAAAGGGACGTATCGTCCGAAATAGGACCAGAAGCGGCCGATCTCGCCCTGTTTTACCGACAGATCACCATCGACGACAGTTTCCATTAACGATTCACTGCCTGAGGGGAGCCGCAGGGCAGCGGAAAAAGTAATATGAGAGGAGGGGCCACTTACTGCAGGAATGTCGGCAGTCAATTTAAGATGCCCTTTCTGTCCCCGTCCAAGATGGTTGGTGGCGAGAGAAATATTACGCAGGGCGGCGGAAAACGGCACTTTTCTGCCTGCCAAGTCACTCCAGAGTATTGTTCCATCGTTTATCCGGATTTTTTTAAAATTAACGCTTACAGCATCTCCCCCCGGTTTCAGTAAATCGTCGATATTGTATGTGCCGTCGGAGTTGCGAAACAGTGAAATAGTCGTTCCATCCAGAATCAGATTTTTCAATTCAACCTTTTTTTCCAGCAGCGGTATCAGAGCCAATTGTACGGTTATTTGCCGGGCCGTTATAAAATTGGCAGTCCCTTCACGTTCTTTGACGGTGCATGACTTAAATTCAAATGATGGACCCAGATGCCAGACAAATGATCCGGAGCCGAAGCTTACCTTGCGATTGAGACTTTGCTGGAGAGCTGTTACGATTTCAGTACGGTAGGCGTTGACATCCAACAGGTATGGCAGAAAAAAAGCCGTGGCAGTTACCACTGCTGCAACTGTTACCAGCAGCAGGCCGGATAGTTTGATGAAACGGGATCTTATTTTCATGCTGTCGGCCCTTCTGTTGCCACCCTGACGCGGTGGATCCTTTTCCGATCAACACTTTCCACCGTGAAGCGGGTATCCTCAAAAATGATACTTTCACCCTGCTGCAGCATGCGTCCGGCCTGCGCAAGCATAAAACCGGCAATCGTGGAATAGGGAGCGTCTTCCGGCAGATGCAGATTGAGGCGAAGATTTACTTCGCGCATGGTCAGCATGCCATCAAGCAGATAGTCATTGTTATCCTCAATGCACTGCTCAGGGGATATATCATCAAACTCGTCGTCTATTTCTCCTACTATTTCCTCCAGCAGGTCTTCCAAAGTTATAATCCCTTCAAAGCCGCCATATTCATCTACAACAAAAACCATATGGGTTCGTGTTGACTGCATCAATTTCAAAGCCGTACTTAATTGAGCATTGGCCGGGATAAAGCGGGGGGGGTGAATGAGTTTGCCAAGGTTGAATTCAGGCATGTCTGTACGAGCCAGGAGTGGTTCAAGGTCTCTTCTGACGACAATCCCGATAATATTGTCCAGCTGATCCTGATAAACCGGTATGCGTGAAAATCCGAGGGAATTAAAGGCCGACTGTGTTTCTTCAAGGGTCGCGTTAATAGGAAGGGCTGCCACGGCATTCCTTGGTATCATGACGTCCTGAACTTCCGAATCGGCAAATTCGAAAATACGGTGGAGCATTTGCTGTTCGTCATCCTCCAACGTGCCGCTTGTATGTGAAATATTAATTATTTGCCGCAATTCATCTACAGTATAGACGCTGGCATGGTCAGGTGAACTCTGTAATCCGAACAGCCGGACTGTGCTTCTGCCGGCTAAATCGAGCACATATATCGGCCAGCCGAAGATATTGTGGAAAAGCCGTAGCGGCCATGCCACCGCCAGTGCAACACGTTCTGCCCGATCAAGCGCCAGTGTTTTGGGAGCAAGTTCACCAAGGACGATATGCAGGAAGGTTATGACCGCAAACGCAGCAGTAACTGAAATGGTGTGGCGGACAGTGTCGGAAACCAGACCATGAAGAGGCGCTTCCAGAAGTCTCGCAAGTGCCGGTTCTCCGATCCATCCAAGCCCCAGCGACGCCATGGTAATGCCGAGTTGTGTGGCAGATATGTAGGAATTAAGATTGTCGAGCATCCCCAAAAGCGTTGCGGCGCGAGTATCACCACTTTCCACAAGCGAGACAACCCGTGATCTGCGAACCGACACGAGCGAAAACTCTGCCGCTACGAAAAAACCGTTTGCAACCACCAATAGCAGCACAAGAAAAAGATAGAGTAACGTATTATTCATGGCTGTTTATTCCATCCGGAAGGTTACGATGCCAACCGCTGTAATCTAATTGTTATTATCGTTTGACCAATATTTTGATTCATGCTAGCTTTTCTTACTATAAATTTCTTAGAAAAGGAATTTTTTCCTGATGCACATGCGTCTGACCATACTGATGTTCCTCCTGCTTCTCACTGCATGCGCCGGTGTCGCTCCGACAACTGATAACGCCCTGCATGCCGCCGACAAGGGCCATGAAAACCATTACCGTTCATTGTACCTGTTTTCCCGTGCACGGATTGCAGACTTTGAAGGTGACTACCCTACCGCTTTGAATCTGCTCCGCGAAGCAATTTTACTTGAACCTGATTCCGCCAGACTGCATGGAGAGGTGGCTGCCATCAAGCTGAAAATAGGCCAGATTCCGGAAGCCCTCGAATATATAAACAAGGCGATTACGCTTGATCCGAACTATCGCACCCCTTATGTCCTGGGCGGGGTCTTGATGGCAGCGGCGGGAAAAGATCTGGAAGCGGTAGAGTACTTACGCAAAGCGGTTAAAATTGACCCTGCAAAAGAGGATGCCTATCTGCATTTGGCTATGTCACTGACGCGCCTGTTTGAATATGAAGAAGCCGTTTCCACACTCAAAGCGCTGGTCAAGATAAATCCAGATTCCATCCTCGGATATTATTATCTCGGGCGTACCTACAGCCAGATGAAGCTCTATCGTGATGCCATCGGTTACTTTACAAAGGTGCTGGAGCTAAAACCGGAATTTGACCAGGCAATTATTGATAAAGCCGCAACGTATGAGGCCATTGGTGACTATCCGCGCGCGATTGACACCTACCGTGCCCTGCTTGATCGGGATGAACATCGTACGGCAGTTCTGCAGCGTCTGACCCAACTACTGCTGCAGCAGCGCCGCTTTACCGAAGCGCTGGAATATCTCAGGCTGGCTGCTCAATCAGGTCTGGGCGGTCAGGAAACAATCCGAAAAATTGGACTGGTGCATCTGGAATTGGAGCAATATGACGAAGCGATTGCTGTATTTGGCGAAATGCTTGAAAAAGATCCTTCTGCAGACAATATCCGCCTTTACCTCGGTATCGCCTATGAAGAAAAAGGTGAACTGGATAGCGCCTATGCTGAATTCAACAAGATTTCCCCGGATTCCGCACAATATTTTGAAGCGGTCAGCCATGTCGCACAAATACTGAAGGAACAGGGTAAAACAGACGCCGCAATTTCCGTTCTCAAGAAAGCGATTGATGCGCACCGGGAAAGTCTGGAGTTGTACCTGAATCTATCAACTCTGTATGAATCAATGAACAAGCCTCAAGCCGCTCTCGAAATTCTGCTTGATAATGAACAGCTTTTCCAGAATGAATCCCGTTTTCACTTCCGTATCGGGGTTTTGATGGACAAGCTTGGCAAACGTACCGAATCGATCAACAGGATGAAACAGGTACTGCTGCTTGATCCGAAAGATCCTCAGGCGCTCAACTATCTGGGGTATTCATATGCTGAAATGGGAATACACCTTGAGGAAGCACTGAAATACATCAAGCAGGCTGTTGAAATCCGTCCTCGTGATGCGTTTATACTCGACAGCCTCGGTTGGACCTATTTCAAACTCAAACGCTATGATGAAGCGATCAACGCTCTGGAAGAGGCGATCACTCTGGTTGATGACGATTCTACCATTGTAGAACATCTGGGTGATGTATATGCAGCTCGACGGGCCGTAAAAAAAGCCCTGACACAGTATCAAAGAGCGCTTGAATTAGCTCCCGAGCGCAAGGAATTGATTGAAAAAATCCGCAAGCTTAAAGGGGAGCAGAGCGAAAAATGATACCGTCATCAGGCGTGCGCTGCCTGCTGATGGCGCTTCTTTTTAGTGCCTTTCTTGTGTCGTGCAACCGCCCGGAAACTCAACCCGCAGCGGTTGTTCCTGCTTCATCTGCCATCCCTGCCTTCGGTGATTCACTAGTTGAAGGCACCATTGGCGAAGCCTCCACCCTTATTCCACTTCTCGCGACCGATTCCGCTTCTCATGCCGTAGCCGGTCAAATATACAACGGTCTTGTCAAGTACGATAAAAACCTCAACATCGTCGGTGATCTTGCCGAATCATTCGACATCTCAAAAGATGGCCTGACCATTGCTTTTCATCTCCGCCGCGGAGTAAAATGGCATGACGGCGCTCCACTGACAGCCAGAGATGTACTGTATACTTATCAGGTCACGATAGATCCCAAAACTCCCACCGCGTACGCTGAAGATTTCAAGCAGGTCAAAAGCATTGCGGCACCCGATTCATATACGATACGGGTGACCTATGACTCACCATTTGCGCCGGCACTGGCGTCATGGGGGGTGAGTATACTTCCTGCCCACCTATTGGAGGGGAAGGATATCACCACGAGTCCTCTGGCAAGAAAGCCGATAGGCACCGGTCCCTACCGCTTCAAGGAGTGGGTATCGGGCCAAAAAATCGTGCTGGAAGCAAACAACAATTATTTTGAAGGGCGTCCCTATATCGATCGTTTTATCTATCGTATTATTCCAGACAGCTCCACCATGTACATGGAACTTAAAGCTGGCACGATAGACCTCATGACTTTGACTCCGGTCCAGTATGCGCGCCAAACTGCTGCAAAAAGTTTTACCAGCCGTTTCAATAAATATCGCTATCCCTCATCCAGCTATCTGTACATGGGTTACAATCTGCGCCACCCGCTCTTTGGAGACAAGCGCATCCGGCAGGCCATGACCGCTGCCATCAACAAGGATGAACTGATCCAGGGGGTGCTGTTCGGTATGGGGCAGCGATCGGTCGGCCCGATCGTACCGGGGCGATGGGCCTATAATACCGCCTTGAAAGATATCGGTTATGATCCTCAGCGGGCCGCCGAACTGCTGGCAGAGGCCGGCTGGAAAGAAAAAAACGACGACGGTATTCTGGTAAAAAACGGCAAGCCGTTCAAGTTTACCATTCTGACTAACCAGGGGAACCAGCAGCGCCTGATGACCGCACAAATCATACAGCAGCGTCTCCGTCAGGTCGGGATTGACGTTAAAATTCGGGTTGTCGAGTGGGCCGCGTTCCTGAAGGAGTTTGTCAATAAGGGGAACTTTGAAGTCGTGCTGCTGGCCTGGAGCATCTCCCAGGACCCGGACATGTACGACATCTGGCATTCCAGCAAGAACAAGCCGGGTGAATTGAATTTTATCGGCTTTAATAACCCTGAGGTCGACCGCCTGCTGATTGAAGGGCGCAGCACCTTCGATATCGAAAAGCGCAAGAAGGCCTATTTCCGCATTCAGGAAATCCTTGCCGACGAGCAGCCATATACCTTTCTATACGTCCCCGATGCTCTGCCGGTGGTAAGCGCCCGTATCCGCGGCGTCGAGCCAGCTCCGGCCGGAATCGGCCATAACCAGATCAAATGGTATGTGCCGAAGAATGAGCAGGTGTACGTGCCATGACCCGCTACCTCCTTAAACGCATCCTGATGCTGATTCCGCTCATGATCGGCATTACCCTGATCACCTTCTCCGTCATTCACCTGGCGCCGGGTGAACCGGTTGAGATGCAGATGGCGATGAATCCCAAGGTCGGCAAAGAAGCCAAAGAGCGCCTCACCAAGTTTTATGGGCTGGACAAACCACTCCATGAACAGTATTTCAGCTGGGTTGGCAAGATCGCACGGCTTGATCTGGGACGGTCGTTTTCATCCGATGGTCGTCCGGTGCTGGACAAGATCAAGGAACGCCTGCCGGTCACCATCTCTTTGAACGTGATTGCCCTGCTGCTCGAATTTGGTTTGGCGATACCGATCGGAATACTGGCCGCTACCCGCCGTGATACCTGGCTTGACAAAGGAATCACGGTATTTGTCTTCGTCGGTTTTGCCGTGCCGACCTTCTGGCTGGCGCTGCTGCTGATGTATTTTTTCGGAGTCAAATTGGGGTGGCTGCCGATCTCTGGTCTGCATACACTGGGAAGCGATTCCTGGGGAATGTTTCCCTACCTGTGGGATCTTGCCAAGCATCTGATCATGCCGATCATGGTCGCCTCCTTCGGAAGCCTTGCCGGACTTTCACGTTACATGCGCTCTGCCATGCTTAATGTCATCAGTCAGGATTATATCACCACAGCCCGTGCCAAAGGACTGCCCGAGCGTGTGGTGATCTATAAACATGCCCTGCGCAATGCGCTGCTGCCGCTGATAACGCTGCTCGGTTTCTCGATTCCGGGTCTGATAGGCGGAAGCGTCATTTTTGAAACTATTTATGCCATACCGGGGATGGGGCAGCTCTTTTATCAGGGGGTCATGTCGCGCGACTATCCGGTGGTCATGGGGATTCTGGTAATCGGCGCGTTTCTGACACTGATAGGCAATCTGCTTGCCGATCTCTGCTATGCCTTTGCCGATCCGCGTATCCGGCACGGGGAGGGGTAGGGGATGGAGCTTAAACATTCTTATATGTATTCTATTTTCTGGCCGCGTCTCCGGCGCAACCGCCTTGCCCTGTTCGGCGGGGGTGTCGTTCTAATTCTTTTTGTTGTCTCGCTGCTTGCACCGCTGATTTCTCCGTATGATCCCAGCGCCATCAACGCCTGGAAGGTGCTATCTCCCCCATCCTGGCAGCATTGGTTCGGCACCGATGAACTTGGCAGGGATGTTTTCAGCCGGGTTCTTTACGGTTCCCGGGTGTCACTCAAGGTCGGCTTTGTGGCGGTCGGCATCGCGGTTTCAATAGGGACTGTAGTCGGTCTGGCATCAGGATATTACAGCGGCCTGGTTGATTCCACGCTGATGAGGCTGGTGGATATAATGCTCTGTTTCCCGGCCTTCTTTCTGATTCTGGCGATTATCACCTTTCTGGAGCCGTCTATCTGGTACATCATGATGGTGATCGGCCTGACCGGCTGGATGGGAGTGGCGAGGCTGGTTCGGGCCGAAACGCTCTCGATTCGTGAAATGGATTATATTCTGGCTGCCCGCTGCATCGGCTGCTCCAACAGTCGCATCATCTTTCGTCATATCCTTCCCAATGCTATTTCGCCGGTACTTGTCGCTGCTACACTCGGCATCGCCGGCGCCATCCTGACCGAATCGGCGCTGTCTTTTCTCGGTATCGGCGTACAGCCCCCGACACCCAGCTGGGGCAATATCCTCACCTCCGGCAAGGATTACATCGAATTTGCCTGGTGGTTGTCGCTCTTCCCCGGCCTGGCTATTCTGGTGACGGTGCTCGCTTACAATCTTCTGGGGGAGGGGATCCGTGATGCGCTTGATCCTCGTGTAAAGCAATGATCCGTACTCCGGTCGGCTGTCGATCGATAATCCCCTTGTATTTTTTGTAATACCGTAAACCTACATCGTCTGCCCAAACTGATAGCGATTTCCTATGCTTTTCTGAAAAGAGCGCACTCCTTCCAGCGCGGCCTTCAGCCGTTCCTGTTCCATGCGGTTCAACCCTGCAAGGGTGATGCGGTTATCCGGCTGCCGCCCGGAATTGATTGCGTCAACCTGGGTACGCAGACAAAAATGCACAAGCGCGTAAAAGCTTGCGGTAAGGTCGTCAGCTTCTTTTTGATCCAGCACTTCTTTTCTAACAAGTTGTTCGATCCTCTCTGCTGTTCCGGTTTCCTGAATTCCATTCCCCAGTGCGAGAATTTTAACCCCCTCGGTGATGGCAAAAATTCCCGCTTTCTTAAGATCGACCCGTCCGGCATGCTGGCCTTTTCCGGTCTGGATCTTTCCAAACCAACCAAGCGGCACGGCAAAGCGGAGCAGGTTGGCGGTCATATGGCCGAGATAGATTTCATTTCCCTGCAGTCTTCCGGCAACGTGCTCTTTCAGTTTCCGCTCCAGGGAAGGGTTACCGCTAAGCATGCGCAGGTCGGAGAACATACTGACATTCATGATGTTTTCCGGGGTTGGTATAGTGAACCAGCCATCCAGTACGGTGCGCCACTGACTGAGGCTGCGCCGCCACTGCTGGTTTTTTGCCATGATACCGCCGGGACATGATGGGACGCCGATGGCAATCAGACTGTCGATCAGGAGAATACTGAACTCCTCCAACTGATGAACATCCCCCGCTGCAAGATCGTCGGCATAAACCAGCGCGTTGTCCTGATCGGTTGTCAGCGTCTGTTCACTGCGCCCTTCGCTTCCCAGCACCACAAAGGCAAACTGTTCTGTCAGCCCGGCAAAGCGCTCCGCCCGTAACAGATCGAGTAAACGGATCACAATCCGGTCATTCAGGTGGGCGATCAGGCGCACCATGTCCCGGATATGAACACCGGTGCCGATCAGGTGCCGGACCAGTTCCTGCACCCGCTGATGTAGACATTTCAGCTCTTCTACCGTTGGCGCTTCCTCAATCTCCCGCACCAACTGCTGCGGTGAACGGGCCTGGACACGCAGGATATCTGAATCGGT
>JAFLLC010000122.1:0-100409 GCA_019162745.1 Deltaproteobacteria bacterium
TTTTTATTTCATCTGGAATAGCGTGCAGTTGAAAATGACTTTGACGAAACCCTGACCACTCGGGGAGTTTTGCCAAATGACACAGCAGCCGGCTATTGTTCGCTCCTGAACCTGAGTATATCGATGACTGAAAACGTCCAGACCATAAAAAACGCCGCAAGCACCGCCTTGCCAAAACCGGCGCCTCCATCAAGTCCCTTCATCACCTCGGATGGCGTTATAGCAATTGTACCGCCGGCAATATGAGCCGCAATCACCGGTGAAAGGGCGCGCAACAGGACAAACAGTGCGACTATCAGCACCAGGTTGACGAGAATGATGATTATCCCTCCAGCCATTTTTCGGCCGAGATAGAGCTGACCGAGTCCCGGCAGCACCAGCGCCGAAAGCAGCAGTGCCGTCATCTTTTTTTTCATAATCAGTTCCTCTTCCCGCAGCTCTGTTATTTTATCCTGGATCGGCAGCCGATGATGCCGATCCACCGGTAACAGCCGTTTCTGTTTTGACTTTGCACCGGCATTAAGGCATAGTGAAAGCTATTTTACCCTTTATTTCCGGAGTGGACAATGGTTCTGATTGCAAACATACTGCTGGCGCTGGCTAAACTGATTGAGCTCTCCAGCGGACTATTAACTATCTACAAATACATCCTGCTTGCCAGCGTTGTTGTCTCATGGGTTAACGCCGATCCATACAATCCGATCGTTAATTTCATCTATCGTGCCACAGATCCGGTACTGCGCCGCATCCGCAGGCATATGCCCGATACCGGCGCACTGGATCTTTCGCCTTTGGTTGCCTTTGCCGCAATCTATATCCTGCAGATAATTTTCTTCGATACCGCTTACCATTATCTGATGAGTACCAGCATGACGCTCAAAATGGGGAACTGACCCACAGGAATAAGCAACCGGGAACGGGCTTACAACTTTGAATTTCCTACTGCATAAACCAAAAAAAAGCCCCGGAGAGTATCCGGGGCTTTCAATTCTGATACAACGTTGGCCTTAAATTCTTGTTACGTTCGCGGCCTGAAGCCCTTTCGGACCCTTTGTTACTTCAAAAGTTACTCTATCGCCTTCTGCAAGGGATTTGAAACCTTCGCCTGCGATTGCGGAGAAGTGACAAAATACATCCTCGCCACCTTCCTGCTCAAGAAATCCAAAACCCTTGCTGTCGTTAAACCATTTAACTGTTCCGTTTACCATGTGCTTACTTCTCCTGATTCTTCTTAATGATTTTATCCGGATAAATCCGAACTTTTATTACACTATCAGTATCGTATAAACGATGTCAAGCAAATTAAATCATGATCTGATTTTTTTATGGATGATTTCCCGTGCCTGTGTCAGTTGGTCCGCCTCCCCATCGATCCAGTTGATGGTAACACCATGACGCTCCATCCGCCGAAACCAGTTCCCCTGCCGTTTGGCAAAATTGTGAATCGCGCTGTTCAGCCTCTGGAACAGGTCATTTTTATTCATCTCACCCCGGAGATACGCCCCCACATAACGGTACTCAAGCCCGTAATAATCGAGCCTTTCCCACACCACACCGCAGGTATGCAACCGTTCCACCTCTTCTATCATGCCGCTATCAAGGCGCTCCCTCAGACGGTCGGTTATACGCCGACGCAAAGCTTCGCGCTCCCACTGGATCCCGATAACAGACGACCTCATCCGGGGGAACGGATCACAGCTTGAAATACCTTCTGCCTCTCCGTGGGCAATTTCGATCGCCCTGACAGTACGCTCCCGATCAAGCAGATCGGTACTGTTATGCTGCTCCGGCTTGAGGCGGCGCAACTCCTCTACCAGCTCGGCATCGCTCTTCGCCGCCAGCTCACTCCGCAGAGATTCATCCCGTGGCACCGCAACCATGCGATAGCCGCGCAGGGCGGCATCCAGATACATACCGCTCCCGCCGCAGAGAATCGGAAAGCCGCCCCGTGAGGTGATTTCTGCAAAAGCTTTCAGAAACCTGCGCTGGAAGTCAAAGACGCTGAATTCCTCGCCGGCGTCCAGAATATCGATCAGATGATATGGCAGCCGACCGTATTCATGGAGGTCCTTGCCGCTGCCGATATCCATACCACGGAAAACCTGGCGTGAATCGGCAGAAATGATCTCGCCGCCGAACTCCCCCGCCAGAGCAACGGCCAGGCGCGTCTTGCCGGAAGCGGTCGGACCGAGAACCACAATGATATCATGCACGGCAGATAGATCAGTCATCGTGCAGCCCCCTCTGTACAGCCTCTGCCGCTGTCCTGTTCATCCCCGGGACCGACAGGATTTCCTCCAGAGTTGCCTCTTTGATACGCTGCAGGCTGCCGA
The DNA here is from genome assembly GCA_019162745.1 of Deltaproteobacteria bacterium. GTDB lineage: Bacteria > Desulfobacterota > Desulfuromonadia > Geobacterales > Pseudopelobacteraceae > JACRCG01. The sequence continues at coordinate 2,334 of JAFLLC010000122.1, forward strand.
AATGTTTCAGCAGCGCAGTCCGGCGTTTTGGTCCGATCCCCGGCACCGCTTCGATCCCCGAGGCGACCCCTTCTTTCCCGCGCAGTTTACGGTGGTAGCCAATGGCAAAGCGGTGCGCTTCATCACGGATAGCCGCCAACAGAAGCAGGGGCGCCGAGCTTTGACGGAGTACGACCGGGTTCTTCCTGCCGGGGAGAAATACCCGTTCGGCACTTTTCCGGACAGCTTGCGACGAAGCGTCATGCAGAACCCGGCTCTTGGCCAGCGACACCAGATCAAAACTTCCCGCCAAGCCCAACTCGTCAAGTATCTCCTGCACGGCATTCAGCTGTCCGATCCCCCCATCAACGACAACAAGATCTGGCAGTGGGCTCTTTTCTCCGCTGTCGGCGCGAAAACGGCGCAGAAAAACTTCCCGCAGCATGGCAAAGTCGTCCTGACCGCTAACGGTCCGGATACGATAGTGGCGGTAGTTCTGCCGGTCGGCCCTGCCGGAGGTGAACACAACGCAACTCCCGACCGAAAAACGCCCCTGAATGGTTGAGATATCGTAGCACTCAATCCGTCGGGGGATCCGGGCCAAATGCAGCCGCATCGAGAGATCGACCAGTACAGCTTCGGCGCTCTTTTCCTTTTCATCGCGCTCCCGGCAGGCAGACATCGCATTCTTACCGGCCAGAGCGACCAACCCGTGTTTTGTTCCCCGCTGCGGGAGGAGCAGCGACACCTTGCTCCCCTTCAGCTCTCCAAACAGTTCGGCCAATGCCCCACGCTCCTCTATGTCGAGCGGGAGCAGAATCTCTTCCGGGATAAAAACAGCACCGGTGTAATACCTCTGCAGAAATTCTGCAATGGCTGTTGCATCGTCCAACTCCCAGGAAACGGTGAACAGACGGCTGCCGTTGAGAACCCCGGCGCGGATAAACAGCAGGGCAAACTCGACCCGGCTCCCGTCTCGGTAGAAACCAACCGCGTCACTGTCGCCGCCGGGCAGCACTACTTTCTGTTTTTCGACCGTCACCGCAATGGAATGAAGCAGATTTCTCCAGCGGGCGGCCTCTTCATAGAGCATCTTCCCGGAGGCCTCGACCATGCGCCGCTTAAACTCGGCGACAAGCTGCCTCCCTTTTCCCTCCAGAAAGAGCATCGCGCCTTCAACCAGAACCGCGTAAGCCTCCCGGGTTATCAGGGCATGGCAGGGGGCGCTACACTGGCCGATCTGGTGGTACAGACAGGGGCGCCTGCGGGACATGCAGGTGGCAAGCGGATAGTGCCGCAGCGGAAACATCCGGATCATCTGCCGTAGGACTTCACGTGCCGCAGCACTTGAGGAGTATGGGCCGAAATAGCGCGCCCCGTCATTTGAACGCTTGCGGACAATCGTAAAGCGCGGGAACTCTTCACACGGATCAAGGCGCAGTGAAAAATAGGTCTTGTCATCCTTGAGATCCATGTTGTAGCGGGGATGGTGTCGCTTGATAAGGGTGTTTTCAAGCAGCAGCGCCTCTTTCTCGGTATCGGTCAGCACAACCTCTATATCAGCAACTTTATTCATCAGAAATTTGACGTGGTAGCGCGAATCGCCTGACTGGTTGAAGTATGATCGCACCCGCTGGCGGAGACTGCGGGCTTTGCCGACATAAATTATCTCACCGGCAAGGTCGCGCATCAGGTACACACCGGGTGAGGACGGAAACTGACGTATCTTTTCTTCGAGGTTCATGATCGCAATCCTACCTGTTTGCATCTGGAATTGGAAGACTCTTGGCAGGGTATACAATTGCCCGATTATGCGGCAGTTGCCGATTATTATGGCATACTGTATGACTACTTGATGCGCAGACACCCTGTGTAATCAATTAGTTACCAGATTTTAACTGTTGGCCGCTTTCTTGCTTCAGCAAAAAGCGCCCAACGACGGGCAGCAGATACCAACGGGGGTATATGTATGGATTCCATGTCAACGGTGACAGGTCTTAAAAGCAGTGCGGATGTTCTTTTTCTTATGCTGGGCGCCGTAATGGTGTTCGCGATGCACGCCGGTTTTGCCTTCCTTGAAGTCGGTACCGTGCGTAAAAAAAACCAGGTGAATGCCCTCGTAAAAATACTCACCGATTGGTCGATTTCAACGGTTGTTTACTTTCTGATCGGCTTTCCGATCGCCTACGGTATCTCGTTTTTTAAACCAGCTAGAGAACTGCTCGGTGCATCTCGTGGGTATGACCTTGTTCATTTCTTCTTCCTGCTCTGTTTCGCCGCCTGTATTCCCGCGATTATTTCCGGCGGCATCGCAGAGCGGGCCAAGTTCTGGCCACAGGTAACCGCCGGCGCCATCTTCGCCGGGATCTCCTACCCAACCTTTGAATCGCTGATCTGGGGACAGAACGCCGCCGGTTTGCAATCGTTTTTTAAATCAATAGGCGGTGCCGAATTCCATGACTATGCCGGTTCCGTGGTCGTCCATTCCATCGGCGGCTGGATCGCACTGCCGGCGGTGATCATCCTCGGGCCGCGCATGGGGCGCTATGTTCGCGGTAAATCCCACCCTATCCTGGTCAGCAACATCCCCTTTCTCTCCCTCGGATCTTGGGTCCTTGCGGTCGGCTGGTTCGGCTTTAATGTCATGAGCGCAGGAAATCTGGAAAAGATATCCGGTTTGGTGGCGGTCAACTCGCTGATGGCAATGGTCGGCGGAGTCATTGCCGCTCTGATCGCAGGCAAAAACGACCCCGGTTTTATTCATAACGGAGCCCTGGCCGGACTGATTGCGGTCTGTGCCGGCAGCGACATCATGCACCCGCTGGGAGCTTTTGCGGTCGGCTGCATCGCCTCGGTAATTTTTGTCTACGGTTTCCATTTTGAGCAGGAAAAACTCAAGATCGACGATGTACTGGGAGTATGGCCGCTGCACGGCATCATCGGCACCTGGGGTGGGATTGCCGCCGGAATTTTCGGGCAGAAGTTTTTAGGGGGAATGGGTGGCGTCAGTTTCGTTTCCCAACTTGGAGGGAGCATGCTTGCGGTTGTTTTCGCACTGGGCAGCAGCTTTGCCGTCTACACTGTTCTTCACAAAACCGTCGGAATAAGACTCAGTCAGGAAGATGAATTTAACGGGGCCGACATTTCAATTCACCACATCGGAGCCTACCCGGAAGACAGCATTCGTTGAGATCGTTTGCAGAACGGTTAAACCCTTTGAAAGCCGCCTGTCATAACGGCTGCTAACGTACTGACATTACGTTTCTTCCGTTGACAATGGCGCATGGAGGTGCTACTTAGGAGGCATTTTACCTGTAGCTAATATGTGCTCTCCGTGCGCTGTCTGCTGCGTAGCCGGCCAAAAGAGGTCAACTAACGTGATATTATTGAAATTATGCCGCAACACCCTACCCCGGCTTCTGGTCATACTGGTCATAATTTCATCTCTGGCCGTACCTCCCGCTTTTTGTCAGGAGACGGAAGATTCCCAGGTTTTTATCGCCGGATTCAACGCTTACCAGCAGAAAGATTACGCCTCCTCAATCGAAAAGATGACAGAGGTGTTAGAAAAATATCCCGATACTCCCCTCAGGGATATGGCGCTGTTCTGGCTTTCCAGGTCCTACTACAAAACCGGTAACCAGCGGGAGGCGGCCCGCTATCTTTCCCAACTTTCCAAAGAATACCCCGATAACCCTCTTAAAAGCACTGTCGAAGACGAACTCCTCTTGCTGATGGCACGCTACGACAAAGGTGAACAGCTGCCGGTCGGTTCACCACCGGCCAAACAACCTGACCTTCTGGCGGCCCAGAAAGCCAAGGTTGAGAAGGAGCGGGCGGCGGTTCAGGCTGAAGAAACGAAGCAGGCAGCAGATTTGGCTGAATATGCACGCGTTGCCGCACTCAAGCAGGCTGAAGAGAAGGGTGCTGCCGAGAGGAAGGAACGGGAGCGTACTGCCTTAGCCAAAGCCGAACAGGAGCGGATAGCGCTGGAGACAACAGTCCGGGAGAAAGCGGAGCAGCAGAGAATTGCAGCTATCAAGTCGGAAGAAGTGCGCAAGGTGGCCGAGCAGGACGAACTGCAGCGAATCGCCACGGCCAGAGCAGAGGAAGCGAAACTGGTCGCCGCCGTTAAAGCCGAACAGGATCGCCAGGCCGCCGCCAGTGCAAACGAGGCGCTGAGAGTTGAAGCTGCCGCTGAAGCCGCACGTATCGCCGAGCGGAAAGCTGAAACGGCGCGCCTTGCCCGGATGCAGGCCGAGCGGGAGCGCAAAACGGCCGAACTTGCCGCAGCGGCCGAGGCCAGCCGGATGGCGGCAGTTAAGGCTGAAGAAGCGCGCCTGACTGAGCAAAAAAGTGCCGAAGATACAGCCAGAAGCGCAAGATTGGCGTACCGCGATAAAGCGATTGCACAGTATAAAACCATCATCGATAAATTCCCCACATCCAGGGCCGCTGCCACCGCCGCCGCAAAATTGCGTGAGCTTGGTGTTGCTGTCGCCTTGCCTGTCAAAGAGGCCGAGGCTCCTGCGCCGGAGAATGCCCAGATATTGCATCTCGAAGTTGCTCAATTTGCCGGCTTTGAATTTAATCTGTCGGCTCGCCCTGATGCTTATGTCGTTGGCCGCCCGATAGCGGTTCCGTTTGAAATTACCAATCGCGGTAACGGCAGCGATGCATTCTATCTGGAATCGGCCTTCCCGGCAGATTTCAAAGCCGGTTTTGCCGCGACAGCCACACCTGAAGTTGCAATCAGCCAAACTCCTTCCCTTGCACTCGGCGAGACCTTTAAAGGTGTCATCAATCTGGTCATCCCATCCGGCAGCATCGACGGCATGCGCATTACTCATCCGGTCAAAGCAGCTTCACGTCTGCTGGCAGAAGCCAGCCAGTCCCGTGAAGTCCGGCTTATAGCCTCCGCTCCCCTACTCCGTGCGGTGCTGCGCACTGAAAAAACCAGGCCTCTCCCGGGTGAAAAGGTACTGTACCGCATTGCCATTCTCAACGTCGGCTCAACAGTTGCCGAGGATGTTACTTTGCGCCTTGACTTCCCGCCACAGCTCGAGCCGCTTGACTACGCCGCCGCCGGATTCAGGCAGGAGATGAAGTCAGCACTAGTATTGGATGGCTTGCAGGTCAAATCCGGGGAGAGCCGTGAATTCAGTGTCGAATTCCAGCTCAAAGGCGACTCCCTTGCCGGTCAGGAGCTGCTGACCCGCGCCGAATTGATCAATAACCGACTCAAAACGTCCGCCGCCTTCGTTTCAAACACCTCCTTGGTAGAATCGCAACGAAGCATTTCAGTTCGCACCGGCTCGGATCGTTTGATAGCGATTCCTGGGCAGACGCTCAATGTTCCCTTTGTGGTTGCCAACAACGGCAACGTCAGGGAAAAATTCAGGATTACCTCTATCGTTACCGGCGCCAAGGAAGTGGTTGTTTTCAATGACCTGAACCGTGACGGTATGCGCCAGGCCGGTGAGCCTGCCATCAATGAAACCGGCCCTTTGGCCCCCCGTGAAGAAGCCAGTATTGTTGTGGAGATCAAGACGCCGCAAAGTGCTGCCGATGGCAGTCAGGGAAGCGTTCAGGTCTCGTTTGTATCAGAGGGGAATGCTGCTAGTTCGGCATCAGGCTTGACTGCATTGACCTATTCGAGGCCGGTTTTGAAGATGCTCATGGCGGGGGGTGACGTGCGACCCAAACCAGGTGACATCGCTTCATTTGATCTGACAATCACCAATAACGGCTCCAATCTCGCCCGGTCAGTGGAGTTACAGAGCGCATGGCCGGAACAGCTCGAACTGGTCGCTGCCGACCCTGTCACCAGTACTATCAGCAACGGAACCGTTATCTGGCGCTTCAAGGAAATGGGTGCCGGTGAAAAACGGAGCATAAAAGTTTCATTCAGGGTAAAACCGGTTATCGGAGTCGGAACCGCCATCCAGGTCAAAAATGTTATGACCTACGAAGATCAACTGGGAAACAGGTATTGATATGCCACACTGCAACCGCAATGCTATCGTCATCGCGCTCATAACCTGTATGGCACTGCCGGCCTGGGGTGAGCAGTCCTTCCTTTATTCCCCCCGCCCTGTCACCCCGGGTCAGAGTACAGCTTCGCCAGATGGCATCCTTGTCCGGGAGATCGAGATCCAGAAGGGTGACACTCTCACCGGCCTGTCACGCAAGTTCAACGGGCGCGGGATGTATTTCCCCCAGATTCTGCTGTTCAATTCGATAAAGAACCCTGACCTGATTTATACCGGGAAAACTCTGCGGATCCCGGTAATGCAAAAGGACCGGGCAGCAGTAACTTCAGCTGTTCCGGCTCCAGCTCAAGAGCTTTCCTTGGGTGACTTGAAAAAAGTTGCAAACGGTATTAACGGCACGAAGCGTAAAAGGGCCAAAACTGCCGCTAAGGTGGATAAAAATCCGGCGCATAATCTTCCGGCCGTTGCCACTCCCGCATCATTGCAGCCGGAAGCAGGTAAAGACACCAAAGGCACCGCGTCAGCCGCAGGCCAGGAAATCTTCGAAGCGGCGGTAATGGCGTATCGACAGGACGATTGCCGTACCGCTGTTGAACTGTTTGATAGCTACCTGGCAGACAATCCCGGATCACCTCTGGCCGCTGATGCCAATCTGTACAAAGCCGATTGTTATTTGAAGTTGTCTGCCCAATAAGCCGCTATTTATTCTCGCATCACGTTACGCACCCTATGAGGTACATACGCAATGAAAATATCTCCGCTCGATATTCAGCAGCAGCAATTCAGGGTAAAAACGTTTCGAGGCCTTGACCCGGAAGACGTTGACGCCTTTCTGCAATCCGTAGCTGGAGAAATGGAGGGTCTGCTGCGCGAAAACAGCGAGATGAAGGAGCTGCAGGCACGTCACAGCCGGGAGATGCTTGATATGGCGGAAAAGGAGCGGGAGCTGCGCGAAACGCTCCTTTCCGCCCAGCGGGTAATCGAAGAGATGAAGGCTAATGCCCGTAAAGAGGCCGAGTTGATCGTTTCGGAAGCAGAGCTTAAGGGCGAACGTATTGTTGCCGATGCTGAACGGCAACTGGGGGGGCTGAAGAGCCGGATTGAAGAGGTCCGCCGGCAGAAAATCCAGTTCGAGATGAGTTTCAAGGGGTTGCTCGAAAGCTTCAGCCATCAACTATCCGGCGAGGAACAGTCCTGAACTCTTTTTAACTGCAACAACTTCTATCTACACAAACAACACGTTTGGATACTGAAAGGATTCAACCATGACACAGGCAAAAACAGGCGATAAAGTAAAAGTACACTACACCGGCACACTTGAAGACGGCTCAGTTTTCGACTCCTCTGAAGAGCCCGCTGAACAGGCAGAGAACCATTCATGCGGATGCGGCAGCTGCTCCCCCGCTCCGATGGAGTTTATTATCGGCGCCAGGCAGCTTATACCTGCATTCGAAGCCGCCGTGATCGGGCTTGAACCTGGGGGAAGCATAACCATCACTATTCCTGCAGATGATGCCTACGGCCAGCGAGCCGAAGAGATGATAGCTGTTATTGAGCGAAGTGAAATCCCGGCCGACATCAATCCCGAACCGGGTCATCAGATGGAAGTAATTCTGGAAGATGGTTCGCCAATGCCGGTATTGGTTACGGAAGTTAGCGATACATCTATCACGCTGGACGGCAACCATCCGCTGGCGGGCCGTGATCTGACTTTCGCTATCCGGCTGATTGAAATTCTGTAGGACATATGCACACAGCTTAAAACCCGCATTAGAAAAGGGCGCTGACAGCAATGTCAACGCCCTTTTCTTGTGTACCTGAACGGCAGTTTTTACAGATTATTTCTGTTTCCCGGTTGCAACCGTTGATCCTGCAGACTGCACCCCGAAATCCTTGACACCCTCCGGAATATTGGCAAGCACCACGACAAAAGGAATTGCACCGCCGGGGGCAACCTCCATGTTAGCCAGCGAATCACCAAACTGGTTGGCCATTGTCGCCTCGATCTTGTCAAGCGGCAGACTCTTCAGCTGTTCCTCAGTCAGCGGGTTCCCACCATACGCGCTCTTGGTGGCGAGGGTTTGTCCTGCGGCGTCAAAGAGCGTCACCTTGACCTGCAGTGCGGCACGCGGTTTTGGATACTCATTGAGCGCCTCACCTGAAATCACAAGCAGTTCACCCGCTTCGCTATTCTCAATATAGGCCGCTTTCACGGATTTGACGCTGATTTTGCCGTTATCGGAAACAGCGACCTCTTTGGGAGTGTAAAACGACGAATATCCGACATAGCCGAGAACAGAGATCACCAGCAGTGCGATAATTCCGATTAAAACGCCGAAAAGCGGACTCTGCTTGCTTCGGGAGGTTATCGGGAGAGGCGGCAGCTCCTGCTGGTCGGCTACGGTAGCTGCCGACTCAGGCGGCTGCGTTAATTCAATATCCGCCGGCTTGACCTGTTGTGCTTCCGCCAGGGGGGCAAACAGGATCTCCTGAGACGGTTTCAAATCTTCCGGATTTACCTGTTGGATCGCCACCGACGTCAGTTCGTCTCCAAAATCAATATCACCAAGGTTGAACGGCGTATCTGCGTGCGTATCATTCGAAAATAACGCTCCCCCCTTGCTCCTTGAATCCTGGCCGCCCATATCCATTGATTCGGCAAAGCTGTCACCTTCAAAGTCAAAGGAAATAGCCTCTCCGGGAACTTCTGGAGCCGGCTGTACAACCGCTCCGAACATATCATCATCAGAAAAGTCAAGCCCCTGCGAAGCCTCTTTCCGGGCTGCAGGTTCATTCATTATGCCGGTAAAATCATCCACCGGTGCGGCAGAGAACATGGTCGATTCCGGCTCCAGGTCAATCCCGCCGAAATTGAAGCTTGAGAAATCAACCTCATCATCGACCTTTGCGACAGGTTCAACTGCCTCGGCAGGTATCTTCCCGCTGTCGCTATTCTGAAGCTCCTCTGATTCAAACGCCATGGTGGAAACATCAAAACTGGATGTCTCGAACGAACTGGAATCAATCGTTTCGCTATGGGGAGGTGTGACTGCGAAAGATTCCGTGTCAAACGACGCATCCGGAACCGCTTCCGCATCAGCTTGCTGCTCTTCGGGCGGGGCGGCGGGCAGCTCACCTTGTGTAGCGGAGGGAGAAAAACCGCTCAAGGTCCCCCCCAGCTCAAATGGCTCGGCTTCCGCTCCTTCCTTCTGCACCCTGAAAACATGTTTGCACTTGGTGCAGCGCACTTTTACACCCTTATCAGAAACCCTGGAATCGTCAAGTCGAAATCTGGTCCGACATTTTTCGCATTGGATTATCATCTGCGACTCCTCAGTGGTGACAGTTTATGGCGGTAATCCACGGAACTATCTGAAACAGCGTAATTCCTATAACAGAAAGGGTAGGGGGTGTCAAATCATTACGCCTTGACATTTTCGACTATTTAGTCAGGTTTTGTGCACAGATTCCGACAATCGGGCACGATATGCAGCGACTCGGATCCTTGCCGTCACAGCCGTCACTGATACCAAGATGAGCCAGAGAGAAATCGTATTTGACCGGGTCGACCGGATCGAAGAGTCGCAAGGCTGCCGTGATTTCCTGGCCCATACGCCAGTCGGCTCCTTTTCTGCGGGTCAGGCCGAGATAGCGGCTGATGCGGCTGATGTGCGTATCAACCGGAATAATCAGCTGCCCCGGGGAGACCCCGACCCACAAGCCGAGATCGATACCGTCCGCAGGGCGCACCAGCCAGCGGAGCATCATGCAGAGCCGTTTGCAGGCGCTGCCGGAAGCGGGGGCGGGGAAGAGGAAGCGGAAGTAGGAGTCGGTTGGGATACCACCACCGAAGACGGCTGAATAGTTTAGATCCAGCACAGCCGCTGAATAGCGGTTTAAGGAGACGCTCACGTCATTGTCACCGGAGTTGTGCCCCCGCAGAAAAAACGCCCGGATGCTCCCTTCCTGCTCCACCATCTGCCGCATCCCCCACAAAAGCGCGCAAAGATCGCGGCCGTCATTAAAGCGGTGCTTGAAGCCGGAGAAGGCCCGCAGACCGGCATGCGGGTCAAAATGCTCGACATAGCTCCTTGGAGATCGCCCCATTTCGGCAAAGACAGCTTCCAGCGTGCGGAGAATGATGACGATTGAGCCGTAGGCAAATGATGATGCAACCACTGCAGCGATCTCCTGATCGGCCGGATCGGTGTAGCGATGGCAAAATGACAGCGGATCATTGCCCAGATGCTGAGCGGATCTGAAGGAGTAGAGCGCTTCCAGCGTACCGTGTATGTCAGACATCCGCCTCTCGTAAAAAACTGGCGGCATCCTCAGGTGACGTCGGATTTATATAAAAACCGGTGCCCCACTCGAAACCAGCCACCTGCGTCAGGCGCGGTACCAATTCTATGTGCCAGTGGTAATCATACTCCAGCGAGTTCCAATGATCCGGTTTGCCGGGGCGGCGATGCATGGGGGGCGCGGTATGCAGAATAAAATTGTAGGGCGCATCGCGCAGCACCGTTTTGACCCGCAGCAGCATATCCTTCATTGCTACCGCCAGTTCAGCCAACTGGGCATCGTCCATCAGCGCGAAGTCATGACTGTGACGCTTTGGATAAAGACGCAGTTCAAAGGGAGAACAGGAGGCGTAGGGCGTCAGCGTCACGAAGTTGGAAAACTCCTTTACTACACGCACTCCTTCACGCAGCTCGAATTCAATCAGGTCGCAAAAAATACAGCGTTCCTTGTCGTTGAAATAAGTGCGCGCCACTTTCAGCAGGGTGCTTGCGACCGGCGGCATCAGCGGCACGGCAATAAGCTGACTGTGGGAATGATGGAGGGATGCGCCGGCGCGGATACCGTGATTTTTAAACAGCACCATGCATCGGAAGCGGAAATCCTTGCGCAGATCAAGATAGCGGTGACGATACGCCGTCAGAACCCCGGTTATTTCATAGGGAGTCAAATCGGCCAGCGTCCGGTCGTGGTCCGGGGTTTCAATGATTACCTCATGCGCACCGATGCCGTTCATGACATCATACATGCCATAACCGCGGTTGTTGAGCTCCCCCTCCACTCTCAGAGCGGGATACTTGTTGGGAATCACCCGCACCCGCCAGTTAGGGGCATTGGGTGGGCCGCCTGGTCGGATGGCAAAGATTTCCGGCGGGGTTTTATCCTCGTTACCGTAGCAGAATGGACAGGCGACCATCCCGCTCTGCTCCCGCTCCACATGGAAATCACGCGGACGACGGCCGCGCTCGGTGGCGATAATTACCCAGTGCAGTTTTAAAGGATCCCAGCGCAGCTCCGACATTTACATACTCCTCTATATCAGCCAGTTTTCAAGCTCAATGCCGGCCCCGGCATAATTCAGCATCAACGGCGCGTCGGTAGGCCAGCGGCCGGCCTCCTCATTATCACGCAGCAGCGTCACCGAGACGAAAAGCTTGCTGCCGGATTCCAGCTTGATGCCGCTCAGCGGTACGCTGATCTCACAGGTTTTAGCAATCTTCCAGCGACAACCGGTCGCGGTCGGCATCCAGACGCCGTTTTCTTTCACCAGCAGCAGCCCTTCACTCTGTTTCATCCGCAGCGGCAGCCGATATTCATGATCACAGATCAGGTGAAGATAAAGTATGTCATCATCCTTCAAAAGGAGATTAAGATCCTTGATGCCATCGATCCTGATAAAGAAAGAACTGCTGTTGTAGCCGTAGTATAAGCTCTGCAGCATACGATCGGATGAATGCATCGCAGAGCCCTGGCGGGTCAGGTCGTAAAGACCTGCTGCCAGCCATTCAAAGTAATCACTGATTCTGCCGTCAATATCGGGGTCGATAAAGGCGGCCGGCTCCCGGATCAATCCAGCCGGGTTCTTCTTCTTGATCGGCTCCAGCAACCCTCGGGGAGGATCCTGTCCCAATAACCGGTATATATTCATCAGGTGCTGGCGGAAGAGCCGGTCGAAATGGTCGCTGTGCGGTGAAAAATGGTCATCTCCGTACCACCAGAACCAGTCGCTCCCTTCGGCGGCATACAGCGAGCGGCAGATGGTTTCGGCTGTAGGGTCCGGAGAAGGCTCCCCGCCGAAAAGTGCCGCAGCAACGAGCGGATTGGCGGTAATGGCAGCTTCACGCGCCTGGGCAATCAGATCCCAGGCCAGGTTCTCTTCAGGATGGCCGATCCAGATGCCGTAATTGCCGTTAATCCACGATCCGGGATAAATCGTATGCAGACGTCCGTCGAAGCGCGTGCCTTTCAATACCTCGCTGCAGGTCGTGAGACGAAGTGTCGCTGACTCGGCAATACCCCTGTACATCTGCTGCAGAAAATCATACGCGTTACCCTGGTAATACTCCCAGGCATTTTCACCATCCAGAATGATAGGTACGACACGCCCATCACCCCCCAGACGCGACCTGATACCGTTCAGGCGACTGACTAGGTCAGCTGCGGCGCGTTCTGCCTCCCACTGTGAATAGGTAAAGCCGATCAGATCGGAGAGCTGGTGATCGCGAAAAAACACACCGATATCCCCATGGGGGCTGGAGTAGCGCCAGGGTCGATACAGCCGTTCCTTATCGTGGCCGAGGCCGCCTCCCATACTTTTTTCCAGAATTTCCTCATCGGTGGCAATCCAGCTGATACCGCTCTCGGCAATGATAGTCAGCGTCTCGTTGCTGACGGAACCCTCCGAGGGCCACATTCCGCTCGGGGTGAAACCGAATACCTGGCGAAAATAATTGATTCCCCTGCGGATCTGGGCACGGGCATCCTCGGGATGGTGAAAGCCGGTCGCAGGGAGTGCGACGCGCGGCATCGCGATCTGGGCAGAGCGGATATCGCAGAGCAGCGGCAGTATCGGGTGATAATAGGGGGTCACCGATAGTTCAATCCGCCCTTCCTCATGGAGGCGGAGGTACAGCGGGATTATCGCCTGTAACAGTTCCAGCTGAGTGGCAAAGAGGAGCTCCTTATCGGCCGCGGTAAAGTTTTCGCCCTTGGCGATAAGCCGTGCAAAAGCAGGATAGCGGCGGCGGGCCGCTTCACCGGTCCAGGCCAGAAAGAACCATACCTGCAGATCCAGCAGATCCTGATCGCTGAAATGTTTGACCCGTTCGCGGGCGCTCCCCGGCTTCCCTTCACCGGCCATGTAGAGCAGCTCCAGATAACGCCGCGAAGGCTCGATCATATTTTGGCGGTTGGCTGAGAAAAAATTCTCCAGCAGGAAAATCCGGTCATCCAGGCTCAACTCGGACGGAGCAGCTTTCCCCTTGACAAGAAACTGGTCAACCGCCGCACCGGAGGCGTATTCCAGCAGCTGCTCGATCAGCGACGGCACCAGATTGAAAACCGCTCTGGCACCGGGCGTATCCTCGACGATAGCAGGCATGTCAAAATAGTCTTTGATGCCGTGCAGATAGGTCCAGGGGAGGGCGTATTCATTTTTAAGCGGATCTTTGTAGTATGGCTGATGCATGTGCCATACTATCACCACGTCTAGCGGATGGGGCATAAGCGGTTACACCATCTCCTTCTTCCAGGCCGCAATCTTTTTCTCGTACTCACCGAGCAGCCTCTGGGCCGACTTCTGATCCTTTGCCTCAGCCACGATATGTGTTACGGGGCGATACTGGTCAGGGAGTACCAGCACCCACTCCGCGCCGAAATGTACCTTGATGCCGTCGATGAACGTAGCCTCCTTTTCCAGGCTGTCCTCGCTCATCTTGCGCATGATGCCCCCCTTCATCTCCCATGGGCAGGGAGTGCTGGTTTGTAGAAAAGCGCTGCGGGGGATATCCGAGAGAGCCTGTGACAGCGTCACTCCGGCCGCTGCACTCAGCTCCATCAGTCTTGCAATCACAAACATGCCGTCAAAGGACGACTGGAAACGGGGGAAGGCGAAGCGGCCGTCCGTAGTACCGGTCAGGACTATTTCCGAAGAGGAGGAAATCTCCTGCATCGCGCGGTCCGAGCTCTTGGTGCGGATCACCTGGCACCCCTTCTCCTCCGCCATCTGCTCGATTGTTGAGGGAGCCTGGACCGGTACGGCGATAGCACCCTTCTGTCCGACCTTCATCAGCAGCCACACCGTCAGTGAAAGCAGCTCGATGCCGGTGCAGACACGCCCGGTCTCATCAACCATTGTGACCGCTTCTGCGGAAGGGTCAAGCCAGAATCCTGCCTGCGCTCCGAGAGACGAGACAATTGCCGAAAGCTGGTTCAACGCCTGTTCTTTTTCCTTGATCTGGACCCCGCGCCCTTCGTCAACATACGCGTTGAGGGCGATGACCGAAAAACCGAGCGAATTCAACAGCTGCGGCAGTACCTGGCTGGCAGGCGAAAAATTGAAGTCCACAACGGTCGTAAGAGCAGCTTTTTTGAGCAGTTCGCGATCAAGCGCCCGCAAAAATCCTTCGCGATAAAAATCTCCGACATTGTTGATATCGGTGATAACTCCCGGCTCGGTGTGGTGCGCCCGCCGGAAGTTTTCCTTGAAAAAGATGCGCTCCACATTCTTTCCCATGTTGCTGGAGAAATCGAGGCCGTCACCATCCAGGAAAACGATCTCCAGCGAAGCCGGGTCATCCTGCGCCTGACGAAAATGTACCCCACCGACCTCACCAAAGGTCTTTAATTTATAGCGAACGAGCGGCAGTGACGTCATCTTCATGTCGCGCACGTTGACGCCGGCCGAGAGGAGTCCCCCCACGAAACAGCGCTTGAGCATGCGGGAGGAGGGGTTGGAATCGCGGCCGGTCAGCACGAAACTCCCCTTGGGGAGCGATGTGCCGTAGGCACACCCGAGTTTGGCACAAAATTCCGGAGTCAGCTCCATATTGGAGAGCCCCTTGATGATCGCCCCCTCAAAAAGCGCCTTTTTCCATTTTTCCCCCCAGATCATATTGGAGGTGACGGTGGCACCGGCCTCTATGATCTTCTTCGGCCAGATTTTGACATCCCCCTTGATGAGTGCATCGTCACCTACCGATGTATCGTCGGCAACAATGACCCCTTCCTCAAGGGTTGCATTCTGGCCGATACGGACGTTGGAACAGAGGACGCTGTCGACAATCCGAGCCCCTTTTTTGACATAGGTGTTATCCCAGATAATGCAGCGGTTAAGCCTTACCCCGGATTCAATCGTACAGTTACGACCGATCACGGAATCCTTGATGCGCACGTCCCCCAAAATCTGGCTGTTGTCGCCGACCACAACCGTACCCTCAAGACCGGCGGCATGTTCCAGCTTGACATCGGCGCCGATTCGCAGATCCTTGCCGACAAAGTCCTGCTTCGGCTCGTCGATCTTCAGGTTTACCTTCCCCCTGAAAATGTCGTGGTACGCTTCGCGGTAGGAATCGGTGTTGCCGATATCGCGCCAATACCCCTTGGCAGTCACACCGAAGAGCGCATCCTTCTTTTTCAGCATAAGGGGGAACAGGTCCTGCGAAAAATCGAAGTTTTCCCCCTCAGGGATATATTTCAATACCTCCGGTTCCAGCACATAGATGCCGGTATTGATAGTGTCCGAGATCACCTCGCCCCACCCCGGCTTTTCCAGAAACTGGGTAATGCGCTTCTCCTTGTCGGTGATCACGACGCCGAACTGGAGCGGATCCTTGACTGAGGTCAGCGTAATCGTAGCTTTGGCTTTGTGGTCGGCATGAAAATCGATGATCTTCTTGAGGTTTAAATCGGTCAGGAGGTCACCGCTGATGACGAGAAAGCGCTCATCGAGAAATTTTTCGGCCGCCTTGACCGCCCCGGCGGTTCCCATATCTGAAATCGGGGTGACATAGGTGATCTTGACCCCGAAATCCGAGCCGTCGCGGAAGAAGTTTTTGATATAGAAAGGCTGGTGATAGAGCAGCATGACGAGTTCGGTGATATCGTACTTTTTCAGCAGCTCTACGATATGCAGCATGATCGGACGGTTGAAGAGCGGTATCATCGGTTTCGGCATGCCGCTGGTAAGCGGCTGGATGCGGGTGCCGAAGCCGCCCGCCATAATAACTGCTTTCATAGGAACCCCTGACAAACTTAGATTAGTATTTATAAACCAAAAACTACAGTTCAATAACACAGAGGCACGGAGAACACGGAGAAATCAAAGGCTTAAGGTTTAAAACAAGCAATCCTTTTTGGTGAACCATAAAACTTGTTATTTCACTTATAACTATCAGATTTTACTTTGTGTTCCCCGTGTCTCTGTGTTTCAAATGATTTTATAGTATCTTTGGTGATGAAAGCAATTACACTTCAGCTTTCACCTTCTGCGCCTTCTTGGCCAGCAGTCGGGCAATTTCCTGTTTCAGCTCGGTCAGGTCGCCTGATTTAACGATATAACCGTCTGCCAGCCAGGCCGAAAAATCGTCCTTGTAACAGGAGAATGCCGAGCAGAGGATTACCGGCATATCGTGACGTTCCTTTACCAGTTTCTGCAGCAGGTCTATGCCGCTTTCGTTCTTCAGCTTGATGTCCAGTACGGCCAGATCAAACGTTGTTCCCTGCAGTTTTTCGGCCGCCTCGGCGCTGCTTGCCGCCGTTACCACTTCATAACCTTCGTCCTTCAGCTCTTCGGCGTACAGTAACCTGATGTTGGCCTCGTCATCTACGACTAACAGTCTGCTCATGTCTGTTCCTCCTTGCGGGTGGGAAGTGTGATGGTATAGCGGATTCCGTCATTCTCGCCCGCCTGCACGATAAACGGGATTCCCTGTTTTTCAAGCATGGTTTTACACAATGCCAGCCCCAGTCCGGCTCCCAGATCACGGGTTTCCGAAAACGGCACCAGCAGGTGGTCAAGTTCTGCCTGAGTGATATGCCGGCTGTGGTCTTCAATCCGGAGAATAACGCCATCTTCACAACGTTGAGACCAGATCGCAATTGACAGGTCAACGCCGATACCGGCGATATCATTTTGCAGCACAGTCCGAAGGCAGTAGGAAAGCTGCTTGAAGTCGATATATACCGGCGGCAGGTCATCACCCGGTGAATAGCTGGTGGCGTACCCCAGCGACGTCAAGTTATCAGCTGTGTCACGAAGCGCGGTCTCAACCAGCTGGCTTACATCCCAGAAGTCCTTGGTCGGGTACAATGAATCGGAATAATTGAGTATTTCATCCAGGACCCCTTCCAGCTGCCTGGTCTCGGCAACAATAGACTCGATAAAGGTACGCTTGGGATCAGATTCAGGACTGTTTTTAAGCATTGAGCGGGCAAACCCGCCGATAATCATCAGCGGGTTACGGACTGAATGGGCGACACTGGAAGTGATCCGCCCGACCAGAGCCATACTCTCCATCCTGACGATCAATTCCTGCTGCTCTTTCAGCTTTTTTCCGGCTGCGGTTACGCGGTCCAGTTCGACCTGCAACTTGTCGTATAATGAAGCCCGTTCGATCGCAAAAGCGACCGGAAAACCAAATGATTCTATCGAACGCATATCCTCTTCAGTGATGGTGCGGTGCGTGATGAAGTTATCGGCGATAATCATGCCGACGCGACGGTTGCGCGAAATCAGCGGCATCAGCAGGAAGGTATCAACCCCCAGCAGGCGCGCCAGCTCCGGAGGGACGTCGGGATGCTGAAAAGCCCCTTCTACCATGATCGGACGCTTCCCATCCAGTGCTTTGATGAGAATATGCTTTTTGTTGGCTAGTGGAACCGTCAGCTGCTCGAGGAGATCATGAAATTTGGCGCGTTCGGAGGAAAGTTTGTTCAGCCGGAAATTTTGGGCCAGCGACTTCAGGTCCATATCGTTCTGCGCGATTTCATTCCAGACCTGACCGGCTTCCTCAAGATTACGTGGGCCGATGCCCAGATGGCCGCGCAGCAGTCCCGCACTGCGGTCGGTCAGCAGCAAAAAAGCGCGGTTCATGCCGAATCCCTTTCCGGCGGTAATAGCGGTCAGTGCAACAGAAAGCACCTCATCAAGGTCAACCGAGCTTTGCAGGACAGATCCCAGTTCGTGCAGGAAGCGGATTTCGAGGGTTTTGTTATCGAGAAAACTCACCAGGGACTGGATCTGGTTTTTCTGGCGGCGGAATTCACCAAGAAAGCTCGCGAGGACGGGAGCCAGAGGGTTCGCATCACCACGCAACTGTTTAAGATCGGTCAGAAATTTATGGCACTCGCAGCATTTTTCCAGATTCCGCTGCCGTTTTGAAACGAGCAGATCTTCTTCGCCTGGCCCCATCTCCGGACAATCTGCCAGCTCAATCACATCCCTGTTCCAGCAACACTCCCGATCCACACAGAACCTCGTCAGATGTATTAGTAAGTTAGAAGTTATTTTCTGCAGAAAACAACCTCGTTAACGCACTTATCCTGGTTTTCAGGGTCAGGATTATTATATCAGTTAAAAACGGGTATGCAACCGGACAACCCTTTTTCTCACTACTTCACATTCCAGGTTGTGCCCTGAGCCGAATCAAGCAGCTGGATCCCCTTTGCCAGCAGCAGATCGCGAATCTCGTCGCCGCGCCTGAAATCCTTTGCACCCCGTGCCGCAGACCGCTCGGCAATCAACCGCTCGATCTCAGCCGCCGGTATATCGATCTGCCCGGCCTTGGCTGCCTTGATCCGCTCCAGCCAGAGGGCCGGCGGAGTTGTGAACAGCCCCAGCACCCCGCCGGACTCGGCGAACAAAGCGCGGACCTCTGCCAGCAGCGATAGCGAGAGCGGATCCGGTTCCTCTGCTTCTGCGAGGAAACGATTGGTGGCACGCACCATGTCAAAGAGAACACCGAGCGCTTGTGCGGCGTTGAAGTCATCGTCCATCGCTTCGACAAAGCGGGGCATGAAGCCGTCAACCTTTTCCTGCAGTTCAAGTCCGGCCTGCCCCAGGTTCCCGGTCAAGGCCGTTTCGGCGCGCTGAGGGTTTACACTCTGAATGTCGTCCAGTGACGCCAGGCAGCTGTAAATCCGTCCCAGCCCTGACTGCGCCTCATCCAGATTCTGATCGGAGAAATCGAGCGGTGAACGGTAGTGTGCCGAAAGGATGAAAAAACGGAGCGTTTCCGGATCATATTTTTTCAGCACCTCACGGATGGTAAAAAAGTTCCCCAGCGACTTGCTCATCTTCTCGGCGTTGATATTGACAAAACCGTTGTGCAGCCAGTAACGCACAAACCGGCAGCCGTTAGCCCCTTCCGACTGGGCGATTTCATTTTCATGGTGTGGGAAAACCAGGTCTTTGCCGCCGCCGTGGATGTCGAAAGTCTTGCCGAGAAACTCCATACTCATCGCCGAACATTCGATATGCCATCCGGGACGACCACTGCCCCACGGTGATTGCCACCACGGCTCTCCCGGCTTTGACCCCTTCCAGAGGACGAAATCCATCGGATGCCGCTTTTTCTCCCCAACCTCGACCCTGGCGCCAGCCTGCATCTCATCAAGATTGCGCCCGGAGAGTTTCAGATAGTCCGGAAAGGTCTCAACCGCATAATACACGTCCCCCCCGGAGAGATACGCATGCCCCTTGGCAACCAGCGCTTCGATTATATTGATAATCCCGCCGATATGGTCGGTAGCCTTCGGCTCCACCGTCGGTTTGGCCATGCCCAGCCGTGCCATATCCTCATCAAAAGCCTCGATATAACGGTCGGCAATCGTGCGGTAATCGGTCCCTTCCTGGTTGGCGCGGTTGATAATCTTGTCGTCGATATCGGTGTAGTTCCGGACGTAGGTGACATCATAACCGGAATATTTCAGATAACGATAGATGATGTCGAACACGATTCCGGCGCGCGCATGCCCGATGTGGCAATAATCATAAACCGTCACCCCGCAGACGTACATGCCGACTCTGCCGGGGATCAACGGAACGAAGAGCTCTTTTTCACCTGTCATGGTGTTGTAGACGCGCAATGCCATACTTTTAACTCCGCTTGTAAAATGTGGGGTATTATGCCTGCTTGTGGCCGGGATGGCAAGGGTGGAAATGGGGGGAATTACAGTTTTAGAGCAGTTCTGCGTCGATAAATCCTTATCGCTAACCAGACAGAGCCGGCACCGATCAGATCAGCGACTACATCACCCCACTCGGCGGCTCTGCCGGTTGTCAGGGCCGCCTGCAGTATTTCAATGAGAACCCCGAGGAATGTTCCATACAGAAATGCGCCTGCTGACGCCCAGCGACGCGGCTGGAGGGAGAGATATGCGAGTCCGGTAGCCGCAGCAATCGCACCGGCATGATTCAGCTTGTCCCACCCCAGGCCTGCTGGTGCCGAGGCGCCCGGCATCAGCGCCAGCCAGAGGATCAGCAGCGTCAGGAGTGCGCAGAGGGTAAGCCAGAGCTGGTGGGTGGCGGAGCGCCTCTCAATCACGCCGTTTACTCTTCCGGCGCAAGCGCAGCATCCCCAGCATATTGATCTCCTTTTCAGCCTCTATTACCGGGCGAAGAGCCTCCATTTCGTTCATTTTCACCCCCTACTTCAAGCCGATCAAAATTGTGCCGGCGGTCAACGCAACATTGGCGAGGATCTGGGTTATATCCTTGATCTCCCGCATCCATGAAATCCGTTCCAGTTTTTGCGGCACAACCAGTGTATCGCCCGCACCTAGAGATGACGACAGAAAGCTGCCGAAACTCCAGTGCCCACCTTCATCGCTCCACTGTATGCCGAACGATGACTGCTGACGGCTGAAAACGGTGCCGTCCGCCCTGATTACATACATCTCGTCTTCTTCGGCATTTTTTACCGGCCCGCCCGATTTCTGCAGATAGCTGTCAATATCCTGTCCGGCCAAGTAGATAAAGGAGGTCGGGTTATACACCTGCCCGAGGACGCTCACGATACCGGGGCGCGGCGGCACTTCAAGCTGGTCTCCCCCCTCCAGCACCAGGTCATAGCTCCCCTTCTTCAGTTCGTCGACTGCAGACAGGCGCATTACCACGCGTCCTTCGGCTTTCAGCCCCTTCATCCGCTCCACACTTTTCAGCAGACTGTCAAGGGCCGCCTTGGTAGCATCCAGCTCTTCCTTCGATGACGCAACCGCTGCCACAGCCGCCTGCTTTTGCAGGATATCCTTTTCGGTGTTGACAATTATCTCATCCATCCGTTTCTGCTGCGATTCCTGGGCAGAACGCCGCGTAAACCTGGCACCGCGCAGATAGGCCTTCTCGGTATAACCGCCGGCCCTGTTGATCACCGAGCTCAGTTTTTCACCACGCGCCAGCGAGTAAACGCCGGGAAAACGGACCTCACCCTTGAGCGTCACGAATTTGTCGGTAGACTCCTGCCAATCGGTTACGCCACGCACGATCAGGACGTCGTCACTCTGCAGCGGCAGATTGTGCGCCGGATCACCGTTAAGCGCCTTGCCTAGATCCAGCTGCACCCTGGTTGACTGCGCCTTGTCGCCTGAGATGACGATCCGGCTCAGTTCAGCCTGATCGAGAAAAGCGTTGCGCTTGGCGCTCCCGGCGGCCGTGACCAGATCGCGCACCGACATGCCGGGGTAATAATCATACGTGCCGGGATTGACCACGGCGCCGTTGACCGCCACCCGCGGTTTTTCCTCCATCTCCCAGCGCGAGAAGATCTTGACCGTGTCCTGTTCCTGCAGCAGCAGGTTATCACCCTGATTCCCCTCAAGAGCGCGCCGCAGACTGACGGTAATCAGCTCGCGGCGATAGTCGGGGGGTGACATGCGGGTGATCTCGACAGAATCCAGATACGACTCGGGGAGGAGCGTCTGTGTTGACGGAATCAGATTGCTCAGCCGCATCCCGGGACGGAACTGGTATTCGCCACCCTGCTGCACATTGCCCTGCAGGACCACGACCTGCCGGACCGCCGCCTGGACCGGAAAAACCTTAACCATATCGCGGTCTTTCACTTCTACTGATCCCAATTGGGCCGTAGCGTCGCCGTTTTTGAGACTGTAATCAAGCGCGATACGCGCACTGTTATTTTCGATCCGTTCGATCTGGATCCTCGCCAACGAACCGCTAGCCGCCACTCCGCCCGCCATCTGCAGAATTTCAGGGAGGGTTGTTTTCCCTTTCAGTTCATAAATTGCAGGGCGGCGCACCTCACCGGCCACCGCCACTACAGGTCCGATCACCGGGACAAAAATCGTGTCCCCGTTCTGCAACTGCACGTCCTTGTTTCGGTCTCCCGAAAGGAGCATGTCATACAGGTCTACCGTTGCAACGCTCTGATCGCCGCGAGTCACCCGTACCGCGCGCAGCGAGCCGTTTCGCGACGGGCCGCCTGCCGCGGCGAGGGCGTTTATAACTGTTGCCAGCGAACTGATCGGATAGTTTCCCGGCGCTTCGACTTCACCCACAACATACACCTGAATGCTTCTCAGCTTGCCGAGCGTAAGGCTCATCTCGTAGTTCCGGTATGAACGGCTGAGCGCCTCCTTTACAGCCACCTGGGCTTTATCGAAGGGGAGCCCCCACACCCTCACCGGGCCGATTTTAGGGATAGTTACCTCACCGGTTCTGCTGACGGTTAATTCGTAGCGAAAATTTACTGCACCCCACACGCTGAGATCAAGCACATCCCCCGGGCCGAGCTGGTAATCGGTTGCGGCAGGCATCGCATCAATGGCGTTTGACAATTGAAGACTGTTTTTAAAAAAATCGTAGCCAAACTGGGTCAGTTCGCGCCGCATCGGCACAGCCTCGGTTTTTTCCAGCAGAGTCGAGCTCTTTTTTGCAAAAGACTTCTCTATGAGCGAACCCTGCTCGTCAGCCGGCAGCGGGATTACCCGAATTTCATCGGACTTGAAGAGACTCTGCTCTTCCCGATCGAGGGCGATCACCTGGATGAAATAGGGCTGATAATTTTTCAACTCCCGCAGAATAAAATCGGTGTTTTCTCCCACCATGGCACTCTTGGTCAGTTTCTCGGATTCATTTCCATAGCGGATTGTAAAGCGAAGCGGCTCGTTATCGATTCTGGGGGGCATATCAACCAGTTTCCAACTCAGTTTGATAAGCCCATCCCCCGGTTCCCCTTTGACAGCCACCGACGGCTTGCCTGTTTTCTGCTTATCGCCCCGCACCTTTGTCTTAATGATTTCATCCTTTTGCTCAGCATCCTGAGGTTGCTGCAACCCCTGAAGCTGCTCACGCTCCTCAAGCGCCTTGATCATCTGGTCATCTTTGGTCATTGGCGACGGCATGGCTGAGCTGAAGGTATTGGCGTCCATTTCACTCGCAGGGGCAGCATCCGCACTGCCAACGGCCAGCAGCAGCATCAACAGGGGTAAAAACAGCACTCTTGAAAAGGATTGCATTATAAGGGACTCCTATTAAGTTTCAGTATTTATATTTCAATTCAAACTTCACCAGTTGGTTGGTCAGCTCGGCACCAGCGACAAGATTCAGGTTGGTGATCTTCTCGATTCCGTACCCCAGCTGAGCATCCATATCACCGTACAGCGGCAGATTCCAGAAGATACGACCGGCATGCTTTCTCTCGACCGCCTGTTCCACACCATCAACCGGAATCCGGCCGATCTTGCCGCGGTTAGTGTAGATGTATTCCAGCGCCAGATTGTTGCGGGCGCTGAACCAGTGGCTTGTGCGGAAGAAGAAATCCTGGGTCGCACCCCCCTGGGAATGGCCGATCGGCAGGTCCTTGTAGATATATCCGGAAGGATACATGCCCGTATAGAGGATCTGGTTCCCCTGGAAAAACTCGAAGCGGAAATCGTTCCTCCCGTCGTCGGTCAGGCGCGGCAGATACAGACCGGCGACGTAACTCTCGACAATCGGCCAGAACAGCGCGGTATCCTCACCGGAGAATTCACCATACAGTTCCGCATTGCGCAACCATGGCATGCGATAGCGCGCCTCAAACCCGGCCAGGCCGTTGGAGTTATCGGAAGCGGTGCCGCCGATCAGGCCGCGCAGCGAATCGCCGAGACTGTTCTTGACACCGGGGCCGCCCACCTGCCTCCCGAGATTGAAGCCGACCTCCAGATTATCAGCCGGTTTGACCGACAGCTTGACAGCATAAAACCAGGGTTGCCGCACCACGCCGTCAAAAGTTGTCTCATCGAAACGGGAAGCGATAACGGCATACTTCATCGCACCGATATATTTCACGTTAAACGGTTCGGGACTGGATATCTTGACCTGGGTGAAATTCTCGGCATTGTTCGTCAACGTGATGTTGCCGCGATACCCAAGCCCCAGCCAGTTTTCATCCTTCCCCGCTTCCAGCTCAAGGGCACCGCCGCCCAGCTTCAGGTACCCACGGTTGAGGCTGAGCTTATTATCGTCGCCATCCGTAAACAATGACGGTTCCAGCAGCGCCGTGGCGAAGCCTCCAAGATACCATTCCGATCCCCAGCGGAGCTCACCGGAGTGGCCGTCTTTGTGGACGACACCGTTGTTGTTCTCGAGTAGCGGCGTACCTTCCCCCCCCCGCTGATGGGCCGCAGAAGGGTACTGATTTTCCGGCCGCAAGCTGGAGCCGATGCCGAAAACGCCGTCATCGCCCGGATCATGCACCAGACGATCGTAATCGCGCGGCGCCCCGTCCAAGTAGATATAGCGCATTCGCAGTGATGACACCGGGTTGTAGTCAAACCGCCGCGGTTTTTTATCCGGATTTGCCCGCAGCGAAGCCTCACGGGGAATGAGTTGCCGCATCCGCCTGATCAGTTCGGCAGCAAAGGCAGGAGCTGCCTCACCCGCGCCCAGGTTCTTCTCCGCCTCCAGCAACAGCCTGGCCGCCTCAGACTTGCTGAACGGCTTGATCCCCTTGAAATCACTCGATATCAGACCGAATCCAGCCAGCTTGTCCAGATAGCTGTAGGCCGGACTGTCGAGCGGGATGTTCGCCGAGGAGAGTGCCCAGAGGGGAGACGCGGCAAACAAGAGTGCGAGCGTAATAACTACGGCAGGTGCTGATAAGGCGCGTGCTGATTTTGAATTATTTTTTCTCACACATCTCCAATCCAGCGGACTTCAATTTTTAATGGTTAACTTTGGACTTTGAATCATATCTGTTTTCCAATCCAGAACTCAGAATTGCCTGTAAATTGACTTCAGGATTTCCTCAGCGGGATCACCTTGGCAGAGGCGGAATGAGCGGGTGCAAAAAGGTCGGGCCGCATACGCTGGAACGTATGCGGCGCTTCACCGTTAAAACTGTAGCTTGGCTTGAATTCGGGAACCAGCCGTTTCAGGGATTCCATCAACTCACCAACAGAGTCTGAACGTGCCGCTTCGTATAAGCTGCCAAGTTCATCCCTGACCGGTTGCAGATCGATATGAACCGGGCCCAGCACCTTTATCTTGCTGTGGGCCGTCGGCAGAACCCCTTCGCCATCAATCAGCAGCTCTTCGAACAGCTTTTCACCCGGGCGCAGACCGGTAATAACGATATCGATGTCTTCATACGGGGTCAGTCCCGACAGCCTGATCAACTCCTCGGCCAGGTCAATGATCCGCACCGGCTCACCCATATCCAGCAGCAGAATCTCGCTGCCGCTCCCCATCCCCCCCGCCTGCAGCACGAGCTGCGTCGCCTCGGGGATGGTCATGAAATAGCGGATGACCCGTTTATCGGTTACCGTCACCGGCCCCCCCTTGGCGATCTGTTCCTTGAAAAGAGGGATCACGCTGCCGTTGCTCCCGAGCACATTGCCGAAGCGGACCGTTGTGAAGCGGGTAGCGCTGACCCGTGAAAGCGCCTGGATGTAAATCTCTGCAGTTCTCTTCGTCGCCCCCATCACATTGGTCGGGTTAACCGCCTTATCGGTAGAAATCATAACCAGATTGCGGGTTTTGCACTGGTGGGCGGCATCGGCGACGTTGCGCGAACCGAAAACATTGTTCAGTACCGCCTGCGCCGGGTTGTACTCCATCATCGGCACATGCTTGTAAGCGGCGGCGTGAAACACTACCTCCGGGGCAAATTCATCAAAGGAGAGCATGATCTTGTCGCGGTCGCGCACGTCAGCAATCAGCGGCATGATTCTGACTTTGGGAAAGCGGGCAATCAGCTCCTTTTCTATCTCGTAGAGCGGGGTCTCAGCCTGGTCCAGCAGGATCAGTTTTGCCGGGCCGAACTGGGCCACCTGACGGCAGATTTCGCTGCCGATGCTCCCGGCCGCGCCAGTGACAAGTACGCGCTTGCCGGTCAGATAACTGCCGATCAGCTCACGATCAAGCACCACCGGTTCCCTCCCCAGCAGATCCTCTATTTCGACATTTTTTATCTGTGACACCGTCAGCGTGCCATCTATCAGCTCACCGATACTGGGGAGAGTTTTGAAGGTCACGTTGGCATCCTTACAGCAATCCACGATGCCCCTGAGAGTCTTTCCGTCGGCCGAAGGCATGGCGATAATAACATCTTCTATCTCGTTGGCGGCAATCAGCGCTTTCAGCTGTTTGGTCCCCCCAAGCACAGTAACGCCATGCAGCTTCATCCCCTTCTTTCTGTCGTCGTCATCGATAAAACCGCATATGGAGTAAGCTGCATGCGGCTGGCGGCGGATCTCCTTCAGGAGCAGACTCCCCGCTTCACCGGCGCCGATGATCAGCGTCCGCGGCCCTTCACAGCTTCGGCCGACTACATATGTTTCCCGCCAGACACGCCACACCAACCGACTGGCTGCCAGCAGCGCAAAGAGCAGAATCCAGTCGAGGACAAATATCGAACGGGGGATCGGGGTAAACTGCCGCAGAAAAAAAATGGCCGCAACGGCCAGAACAGAGGAGAGGGTCACCCCTTTGAGGATTTCAATCGCATCCTGTACAGATGCATAGCGCCAGAGGCTGTTGTAAAATCCGATGACAACAAACACCAGCGGCTTGACGATCATGACGACCAGCAGGCATTCCCAGAAAAGGTCGAACTGCTGCTGCGGGATGGTAAAATCGAAACGGAGCAGGAATGCCATGCAGAGAGCAAGAGCTATTAGCAGAATATCAAAGAGAAAAACGATCAGGCGGCGTTTACTGAACATATATGAATGAATCCCGGTATTATTTATAGTTATCATTAATAAATTAAGTTTTTATTGGTATGCCCGTATCACCCATCTGCCCGCTTCTTGCGCTCGGCGAGCGCGAAGTCGGCATCGGTCATCATCTCCACCAACCCCTCGAAGCTGGTCGTCAGTTCCCACCCGAGCTGTTTCTTCGCTTTGGCCGGATTGCCGAGCAGCAGGTCAACTTCCGCCGGACGGAAGTATTTGGGATCGATACGAATCAAGGCTCTCCCGGTTTGCGTATCGATGCCCATTTCCTCTTCACCGCTCCCCTGCCACTCCAGCGTCATGCCGAGGCGGGCAAAGACCTTTTCGGCGAAGGTGCGTACCATGTAGGTCTCACCGGTAGCGATGACATAATCGTCAGGCTGCTCCTGCTGAAGCATCCGCCACATCGCCTCGACGTAATCACCGGCAAAGCCCCAGTCTCTTTTCGCGTCGATGTTACCGAGGTAGAGGCACTCCTGCATTCCGAGCTTGATACGGGCTGCGGCGCGGGTAATTTTGCGGGTGACGAAGGTCTCGCCGCGGCGGGGCGATTCGTGGTTGAAGAGGATGCCGTTACTGGCGTGCATGCCGTAGCTTTCGCGATAGTTCTGAGTGATATAGAACGCGTATGCCTTGGCGCAGGCGTAGGGTGAGCGGGGGTAAAAGGGGGTCGTCTCACTCTGGGGGGTTTCTACCACCTTGCCGTACAGTTCTGACGATGACGCCTGGTAAAAGCGGGTGTTAAGACCGGTTTCGCGGATCCCTTCCAATATGCGGACGGTGCCAAGACCATCGACTTCTCCGGTATATTCGGGTACGTCGAAGGAGACGCGGACATGGCTCTGGGCACCGAGATTGTAAATCTCGTCTGGCTGGATAGCCCGCAGCAGCATGTTGATGGAGCTGGCGTCGTTCAGGTCACCATAGTGGAGGAACAGCCGGACATCTTTTTCGTGCGGATCGCGGTAGATGTGGTCGATGCGCCCGGTGTTGAACGATGAGGAGCGGCGGATCATGCCGTGGACTTCGTACCCTTTGCTGAGGAGCAGTTCCGCGAGATAAGAACCGTCCTGACCGGTGATGCCGGTAATAAGCGCTTTTTTCATTGGTTGTTTCCTCCGTCTTTCAATCTTGAATTCCTTAACGCCTTTTATTTCCCCAGCAACGGGCTCATGACCTGATAGGTCAGGTAGGCCATCAGCGCCGAAGCAGGAATAGTGAGAATCCAGGCGACCAGAATCCGCTTGGCGACATTCCAGTTGACCGCTGTCAGCCGTTTGGAGAGTCCTACTCCCAGGATGGTCGAGGTTATGACGTGGGTGGTGCTGGTCGGCATGCCAAAAGCTGAGGCTCCGAGGATGACGCCGGCCGAGGCGCTTTCCACGCAGAAGCCGTGTACCGGCTGCAACTTGACAAAGTCGTGACCGACAGTCTTGATGATCCGCCACCCGCCGGCTGCGGTGCCGAACGCCATCGCTGTTGCGCAGGCCACCATGACCTCCCACGGTACGGCAAAGGTTTTGAGAGTCCCGTAGCTGACCAGCGCCAGGGTGATGACCCCCATCGATTTCTGGGCATCGGCGGTGCCGTGCGAAAAGGCCATCAAGGCAGCCGAGGCGATCTGCAGCCGGCGGAAGTGCTTATTGAGACTGCTGGGGGCGCTGTTGCGGAAGATCCGGTAAAGGATCATCATGAAGATAAAGCCGACAATGGTCCCCAGAATCGGGGAAAGCACCAGCGCCATGACGATCTTCTGTAATCCCTCCCACTTTAGAGCACCCATGCCTGCATGGGCAAACACCGCCCCCATGATACCGCCGATGATGGCGTGCGAAGAGGAGGAGGGGAGGCCGTAATACCAGGTGATCAGATTCCAGATAATTGCACCTGCTATACCGGCCAGCACAACCATCTGGGTCACATTGGCGCCATCAACAATCCCTTTGCCGATCGTTGTGGCGACTTTGGTCGAGATCATCGCACCTGCAAAGTTGAGCACCGCCGCCATTATGATGGCCGACCTGACCGAAAGGGCACGGGTCGAGATACAGGTGGCGATGGCATTGGCGGTGTCGTGAAAACCGTTGATGTAGTCGAAAAGAAGCGCCGCCAGGATCACCAGACAGAGCATCAGGAAGGCCGGATCAAGCATTCTTTACCACCACGCTTTCGAGGATATTGGAGGCGTCTTCGCACCTGTCGGTCGACTTTTCGAGCGTTTCGTAGATTTCCTTCCATTTGATCAGCTGGATCGGATCTTTCTCTTCATCGAACAGGCGGCTGATCGCCTCACGCGAAACCCGGTCCGCTTCATTCTCCAGCGTATTGATTTCCATACACGCCTCGAAAATCTGCTCGTTGGTCTTCTTCCCCAGCATCGCTACCGCCTTGTCGACCGCATAACACGACTGCAGGATGATGAAACCGAGCGTTTTGGCTTCGGGTGGGATCGCTTCGACATTGTACATGATGATCCGCTGGGCGGAGGCGTCAATCAGGTCAAGGATGTCGTCCAGCTTGGAGGCGAGCGAGTAGATATCTTCCCGGTCCAGAGGCGTTACAAAGGTCTTGTTCAGGGTCTGGATGATTTCGTGGGTGATCGAATCGCCTTTATGTTCCAGATCCTTGATCGCGCGCTGGCTTTCAACGGGGTTTTCAAAACTATCCAGCATCTCCTTGAGGAGCTTGGCCCCTTCGATGATGTTCTCGGTCATCTGTTTGAAAAGCTTGAAAAATTTTTCTTCCTTAGGTATCAATCCGAACATGTCTGCGCCTCCGTTAATTTTGTGCCGACTCCGTTTAAAACTGTCAATTAATAGCACACTTTTTGCCCCGATTACAGGGTAAATTTACCTTTACGCCCCTGCATCGCAGTAACAGTGATTGCCTTTGCTGACAGGTTGCAGTATCATTCAAAATTTTAAATATAAAGGAGTGTGAGATGGATCTGTTCCATGCCGCTGTTCTCGGCACCCTGCAAGGCTTTACCGAGGTGCTGCCGATCAGCAGCTCGGCCCACCTGATTCTGATTCCCTGGCTGTTCAATTGGCCGGAATCCGGCCTGACTTTTGACGTTGCACTCCATCTGGGCACTTTTCTGGCGCTGACCATCTATTTCCGCCGCGACATAATCGAAATACTGTTTTCATTCTTCGATGTCCTGGCCACGCGCAAACTGAATACTCCCGCCCGGAGATTACCTTTTCTGATCATTGCCGCCACAGTCCCTGCCGCCATAGTCGGCAAACTGTTCGAGCACCAGGTTGAAGCGATCTTTCGCTCTAATCCGCTGCTGATTGCTGTATTGATGGTTGTTTTCGGTTTTATTCTCGGTTTGGCCGATTATTTCGGGCGCAAACGTTTGGTACTGGCCGATATTAAACCAGCGGGCGCCCTGACGGTCGGCATCATGCAATGTTTGGCACTGCTCCCCGGTGTTTCGCGCTCCGGTATCACGATCACCGCCGGACTGATGCTGGGCTTCACCCGCGAGAGCGCCGCCCGCTTCTCATTCCTGATATCGCTGCCGATTGTTGCCGGCGCAGCGCTGCTAAAATGCGTGGAGCTGTTCAAACAGGGCATTCCGGCCGGTGAAGGCGTGCCGATGCTGGTCGGGGTCATATTTGCGGCTGTTACCGGTTATATCAGCGTCGCCTTTCTGCTCCGTTTTGTACAGAAAAGAAGCCTGTCACCGTTTGTCTGGTACCGGTTTATCGTGGGGAGCGCTTTGATTGTCGCAATTTTATCGGGATTTAAGGGATAGGGGGATTTATGGCAGGCGGCATCAAAGAGTGGCCCGAGAATGAACGACCGCGCGAAAAGATGCTCAAAGGGGGTGCTGCAACACTCTCGGATGCCGAACTGCTGGCACTGGTCATAAGAAGCGGCGACTCCGGCAGCAAGCAGAGTGCTATTGATCTCGGGCGGGGTCTGATCAAACATTTCAGCGGAAATCTGCGTGAGCTGGGGAGCGCCGACATAGCTGAACTCTGTGCCATCAAGGGAGTGGGATTAGCTAAGGCAACCGGTATAAAGGCCGCCTTCACGCTGGCTTCACGTTTCCAGGGGAGAAAACTGGAACGGTTCGACCGCTTCACTTCCCCACAGCAGGTCTTCGACTATTTTCACCACGAGTTCCGCGACAGCCGCAAGGAATATTTTCTGGTGCTGCTGCTGGACGGCAAAAACCGCATTATCAAGAGGGTCCAGATCTCCGAGGGGAGCCTTAACCAGAGCATCGTCCATCCGCGTGAGGTCTTTGCCCCGGCGGTAAAGGAATCGGCCGCTGCGGTGATCCTGGTACACAACCACCCGACCGGCGACCCGGCCCCCAGCTCCGAAGATATCGCGATCACGCGCCGGCTGAAGGAGGCGGGGGAGATCATGGGGATCAAGGTGCTGGATCACATCATCGTCGGTGACGGAGAGTATTTGAGTTTTGTTGAGCGTGGGTTACTTTAGATTTGCGCCAGCGCCTCATCTGCCGCCCGTTCTGCCGCCGCGACGCAATCATTCAGGCCGATACCGCGATAGGAGTTGCCGGTCAGGATCAGCCCCGGCTGCAGACGGAGCGCTTCCGCCAGAGCCTGCAGCCTGCTGCCGTGCCCGACAGTGTACTGCGGGATAGCCTGCGGATGACGGAATACCCTGATAAATTCCGGTTCAGCATCTATTCCCATAGTTAAACTCAAATCCTTCCTGACCCGTGCCACTATTTCATCATCACTCAGCGATACATATTCCGGAAAGCACGCCCCCCCCATCATGCTCCGGAGGAGCACTTTTCCCTCCGGGGCCCGATTCTCGAACATGCTTGAATCCCACAGGGTGCCGAGTGTACTCAGCCCCTCCTTTTTCGGAATCAGATAGCCGAAACCATCCAGCGAGCGCCCTATCTGCCCACGACTGTAGCCGAAGCAGACGACCGTCATGCTCGCATAAGGAATCTGCTGTAATATTCCGGCTATGCGCCCGTCCAGACCAGCCAGCATCTCCGCCGCGGCAAAAGCGGGTGAGGCCATGATTACCACGTCGGCAGCCGCCTCGCTTCCGTCACGGCACGTCACCAGATATGGGGTATCAGCACCCTTACTCACCGAGGTAACTGCGGAGCCAGGACGGACGATATCCCCCAGCGAGGCCGCAAGGGCATCGGGGAGATACTGAATCCCTTCACGGAATGATGTCAGGGTTCCTCCCGGACCGGCGGCACTGGAGACAATCTTTCCTTCGGCCTGGTCCCGTTTTTTCTTTTTGGCCAGCAGTATCATGGCGCGGATCAGCCCGCCGTATTCCCTCTCCAGTTCGGCGATGCGCGGGAAACAGGATACGAGCGACATGGTTTCGGGATCGCCGGCGAAGATGCCGGAAACCATCGGCGCAATCAGTTTGTCGAGCGCTTCCCCACCCAAACGGCGGCGCCCGAAGGCGGCCAGGGTTTCATCCACCCCAGCCGGGGGAGACGCGATAAACGGGGTCGGTTCCAGCGCCAATCGCAGTTTGCCGGGCCAGGAAATCAGGCGGCTGCGCAAAAAAGCGGCGGCACCATCCGGCAGCTGGTGCAGTTCTCCGCCGGAGAAGATAAAACGCTTGCGGGCGTTGTCGTTGCTGCGATGCAGGTTCTGCTCCACTCCAAGCGCCCTGCAGAGATCCAGTGTTTGCGGCTTGCTGTCGAGAAAACCGTTAGGGCCCCATTCGCAGGTGTAGCCGTCAGACTTGATGCTCCGGATCTTCCCCCCCGGCCGCTCTTCCTTCTCCAGCAGGGTGATATTCTGATCTTTTCCTGCGGCGCGCCCTTTTTCCCGCAGCAGCCAGGCTGTAGCCAGACCGGAAATGCCGCCACCGATGATAACAATCTTTTTCATGGGTACCCCCCTAATTAACCTGAAACCAGCAGGTTAATAACACGGAGATACGGAAAACACGGAGTAAAATATGAGAGATATAGCTAAAATAATTAGTTTTTTGGTTCACCAAAAAGGTTATTTGTTTTAAACCTTAAGCTTTTGATTTCTCCGTGTTCTCGCTTAGAAGCGCCTACTTTTGGCCGTGTCTCCGTGTTATTAGAACTGCCGTATATGATCAACCATAAAAAGCATTTGAAACACAGAGCAACAGAGCAACTGAGCAAAAACAAAGGAGAATTCAGGTTAAAAACAGAAAAAAACATTCACCATTTTGGTTATACCTGTTGTTGATGTAATTATTTGATTTCTCCGTATTCTCCGTGTCTCCGTGTTATTAGAACTGCCGTATATGATCAATGGTTTGAAATGCAACTGATACTACGTATGGCCGCCGGCTCTGTCAAGGTATACACCGCTGACGAAGTTGACAGCACAGCTGTTAGGGCTTACATTGTACCCAAATAATAAACTATGGAGAATTTATATGGCACAGGCTGATTATTACAAGGCGCTGGGAATTGAAAAAGGCGCTTCGGCGGACGATATAAAGAAAGCTTTCCGCAAGCTGGCGGTGAAGTATCACCCCGACCGCAATCCGGATAACAAGGGGGCGGAGGATAAGTTCAAGGAAATCAACGAAGCGTACGCAGTTCTATCTGATCCGGAGAAAAAACAGCAGTATGATACCTTCGGCTCCAGCGGCTTTCACAAACAGTACAGCCAGGAGGATATTTTCCGTGGTTTCGATTTCGGCAATGCCTACAAGGATATGGGGGGCGGCGTTGGCGGAGGAGGTGCAGAGGATATTTTTTCACGCCTCTTCGGCAGCTCATTCGGGCGGGGAAGTTCGCGAAACGGTTATCGCTCGGCCCCGCAGAAGGGGGCTGATCACGAAATGGAACTTACCGTCAGTTTCCGCGATGCGGCCCAGGGCGCTGAAAAACAGATCGCGTTCCGCCGGGGAGGTGTGCGCGAGGAGTTGAGGGTAAAGATTCCGGCAGGGGTCGATAACGGCAGCAAAATCCGTATTTCCGGCAAGGGCGCAGGCGGTGAGGGGGGAGGACCAACCGGCGATCTGTTCCTCATCATCCATGTGCTCCCGGACCCGGTCTTTGTCCGCGACGGCGGCGATCTTTTTGTTGAGCGCTCCATTCCCTTCAGCGCGGCCTGTCTGGGGATTTCTCTCGACGTACCAACACTGGAGGGGGACAGACGGATCAAGGTGCCGGCCGGTATTCAGCCAGGGACCAAAATCAGGCTGAAGGGATGCGGCATCAAATCGATCGGCTCAAATGCGAAAGGGGATCTTTATGTAAAAATAGGGGTACATATTCCTGAGGTATTGAACGGTGAGCAGAAAAAGCTGGTGGAGGAACTGGCGGCAAAGGGGCTGTAATCCGTTGTTGGGCAAAGCAAACTCCTCACCTCCTTTGCCCGGCAACCAAAACGTTAAAAGGATTCTTTAGTAAATTCTGTGTCACTTATATCTGCTTTGACCCTGTTTTTTTGAGTGATCAGTTAACGGTATAGCTCACATTGCCTCCGGCACAGTTATAATCGATCTCACGCGTTACCATCCGCGATATTTTGCCGGATACTACATTTATTTTACGAGCAAAAATGACAATTTTATTGTTGAGATAACTGTATGTTCCGACAATAGCCTCGGTCTGGTCATAATCATCCTTTTTTATCTCTGAGACCTTCCTCGAAAGCACAACCAGACCCTTCTCGTTCAAATTGAAGAATTTCGCGAACTCAACCTGCGTTATTTTTGTGCTGCAGACCGAACTGAGGCTGCCGCGCATCAACTCACCCATTAGCAGACCTTGGGACGCGGGGGTAAATGACTGGATGTCAACAAAGTCGGTAACCAGGATAGAATAATCATTGCCGTCATTTGCGCTGGAACATGTGGACATGTTTTCGGGCGGCGTTCCCCCTTCCGTAAGGCATGGCTCTTTACAAAGTTCGCGGGCAATATCATTGAATAGCAGTTTCAACTCGGTTGACTCCAAAAGCTGGTTAAATGATTTACCGGAGCAGGTGCTATAGCGCTTGACCGGGTTCTGGGAGGCGCAGCCGGTAAGGAATATAGCCAAAAAAAACGTTGCCAGTGCAGTTTTATTTATGCTCATTTTATTTAATCCCGTCGCTGACAATTTTCATTGGCGTAGTGTTTTTCACCTGCTCGATTGGAGCCTTAGGCAGCAGATTTACCGGCAGATACGTTTGCCCCGAGGAGATTACCAAGCCGGTATTTACGTCGATAACGCGGGCATTTATTGTCAGGTTGCCTTCCGCGACAGAATATGTTCCGGTGACAACGCCACTTATTTTGTATTCATCCCGCAGTTTATTGATATCCCTGCTGAGGAAAAATTCTCCTGCCGCGTTGACATCCACCCCTTTAGATAATCTCAGTTCGATTATCTGCCATTTATGCATCTGCAGGCCGTATATCAGGTTCTCCGAAATCAATCGGCCAAGCGCCGTTGTATCGTCAATTTTGTCCAGGTTTGTAAAACTTGTGACGACATAGGTGTGCGAAAGATTATCGACGGCGGCATTCTTGTCAAGCTGATCTGCAAGGTTCTTCATTTTGTCGTTAAAATCACCGACGGGGGGAAGGTCGATATTTTTTTCTATCGCTGCTTTACTGTCGGTAACAGTATGCGTTGCACAGCCGCCGGCAAGACAGATAATGGACAGAGCCATCATGACTCCCAACACTGTTTTCATAGTTTTCTCCTTTGGTACCCTTTACTCTTGGTGAGCAGCCGGATTCGGATGCGGCTTGGCCCTTATATCATCTAATCGCAAACGCTGTAAAGGGGGCCTGAGAATATCCCCTGCCAAACAAATCAGCGATCAACCAGGATCGGTTCCTTCTCAGGGGTGATAAATGCCCCCTTGGAATCTGTGTTAAACTCCACTGGCGCGGTGTTAAAAAAGCCGTCTGAACGAGCCAGCATCCCCATGGTCCCGAACCGCTCCGCATTGAGGGCCAGATCTGTTGTTGCCGCCCTCGAATCAATCGCCGCATTATAATGGTCCATCTCGCTTCCCATCACGACCGCCCCGTTATATAACCCCAGACTCCTGACCCTAGTTTTTATATCACCGGCATACGTGAGGAAAGGGAGATCCCCTGTCAGATTGACGGTGATAGGGTCATGAGTGCTCGTTGTTGTAAGATCAAGCGGGGTGGAATTGCTCATGGTCCCGCCGATTGTGGCACCGGTGACATGAAGCATTGAAGCGGTCGGGTCGGATAAAGTCACCTTGTCAACGGCTGTTGCTGAAACAGCATCCGTGCCGGTTCCGGCCAGAATCAGTCCGCCCCCCGCCGCCAGCGTTGTCGGGCCGGTCGTATTGAGAGCTACGGCCAGATCGTTCTTGTCCGTTAGCAGGGTTGTGGCGCCGGCCAATGACACGGTGCCGCCAAAATCGTTTTCACTATCGGTCAAGGTAACCGGCTGGCCGGCAGCGTTTATTGACGTTGCACCGCTAACCGCCAGTGGACCGGAGCTGGTGATTGCTCCGCTGTTGGTGATGGCCAGTCCGCCGCCTGCCTGGTTAATTCCGGTAATGGTCAATAATGGCGAACTATTTGTCAGGTTGATATCGCCACTGGTGGTGTTGGCGGCATTCAAAAAGGCAACCGAGTTAGTACCGTTGCCAACAAGATTTTGACCGCTCCCTGACCGCGTCGTCAGCAGACCGGCAGCCGTCAGGGAGCCGCTGCTCCCCTCGGCAATCGCGCCGGGACCGGCGTCCAGCAGTGTGTCACCGCCAAGTAGGACCGCATTGTTGTATGTTTGCCCGGCCGCCCCTATCGTCGTAACCGAGCCGCCGGCGATATTGGTTGTGCCTCCTGGGTTTATCGTCAGACTGTTCAGCGGTGTTGCCCCGACGGCTCCGGCGAATGTTATCCCGCCGGCGGTGCCGACCGTCAGGTCGCGGTGAGTAGCGTCACTCTCCACCGTGCCGCCAAAGGTAATGTCGCCGGAACCGGTTGAAGTCAGGGTCGTGGCGCCTCCAAGTGTTACCGGACCTGAATAGGTCTGGACGCCACCGGTTTGTATTGCTCCCTGCAAGGTTACGGCATTGGCACTATTGCTGATCGCGCCAGAAAGAGCCGATCCGACGGCTCCGCTGTATGAATTGGTTCCTGTCCCGGCAATATTTTCGAACGAACTCCAGCTGGTGCCGCCGTTATTCCCCGCGTCTACGCCGGTCAGGTTATACGTCTGACCGCTTCCGGTGATCGTATCGGAACTGTTTGCGCTGCCGGACAGCGTTGTAATACCGTTCCAGACACCACCGATACCGGGGCCGGTTTGTGCTGTCAGATCAACCGTTACCGGTCCAGTTATTCCGGCATAGTCCAGCGCGCCGCCATTTGCCGTAACGCCCCCAGATACGCCGCCAGCATCTGCAAACTTGAATACTCCGGCAGCTGTATCATGCAGATTTTCAAACGAGGTCCAGGCAACAGCGTCGCTATTGCCGGCATCGGCCCCAGTCAGGTTGTAAGTCGTATTAGTACCGCCTATCGTATCCGATGCACCGCTCCCGGTCACCGTGGTAATGCCGCTCCAGATGCCGCCGATGCCTGTGCTTGTCTTCGCCGTCAGATCAACCGCCACCGGCCCAGTGGCTCCCGTATAGTCCAGCACACCGCCGGTGGCATTGATAGCGCCCGTCACAGACCCGCCAGCGGCAAACTTGAAGTCCCCTGCGCCAAAATCCGTAAGATTACCTATATTTGTGTAGCCACCCGGCAGCAGATTCACCACGTTACCGCTGTTGGCGCCGGTCAGGTTGTAGGTCTGACCGCCGGTAGTCACGATCGTACCGACACCGCTGTCGGCAATCTTCTCAAACGAGTTCCAGGATATCCCGTCGCTGTTGCCGGTATCAGCCGCCGTCAGGTTGTAAATCACATCTGTACCAGCAATCGTGTCCGCAGTCCCGCTACCCGTCACCGTGGTAATGCCGTCCCAGACCGAACCGATGCCGCTGCCGCTTTTACTGGTCAGATCCACTGTTACCGGTCCTGTGATTCCTGCCGAATAGTCCAGTGTGCCACCAGCCGCCGTGATGCCGCCGGTCACGGCTCCACCTTCGGCAAACCTGAAGTTGGCCGCACCTGAGTCGTGAAGAGTACCTATGCCGTTATAGCCACCCGGCAGCAGCGTC
This sequence comes from Deltaproteobacteria bacterium, assembly GCA_019162745.1. Lineage (GTDB taxonomy): Bacteria > Desulfobacterota > Desulfuromonadia > Geobacterales > Pseudopelobacteraceae > JACRCG01. The sequence continues at coordinate 40,390 of JAFLLC010000122.1, forward strand.
ATCACATTACCTGCGTTGGCGCCTGTCAGGTTGTAGGTCTGGCCACCAGTCGTCGCTATCGTACCCGTGCTGCTGTCGGCAATCTTCTCAAATGATGTCCAGGAAACGCCGTCGCTGTTGCCGCCATTGGGCTGCGTCAGGTTGTAGGTTTGGGAGGTACCGCTGATAGTGTCGTCGTTGCTGCTGCTGCCGGTCACGGCAGTTATGCCACTCCAGGTGCCGCCGATACCGGTGCCGGTATTATCCGCCAGGTTGGTGTTTACTGCTATGGTGCGGCCGGTGTAGTCCAGCGTACCACCCAAAGCGGTGATGTTGCCGGAGATACCGCCTGCCGTTCCAAATTTGAAGACACCTGCCGTTGTGTCGGTCAGGTTCTCCATTGATGTCCAATTTTCACTGCCGTTGCTCCCCTTATCCACGGTAAAGTCATCCAGCGTGTATGTTTGAGCAGTACCCGTGAGGGTGTCGGTACCGGAGCCGCCACTAAGAGTGCTGATCCCGGAATAAGTGGTCGTTGTGTTCAAGGTACCGGCATTAGCTCCGCTGCGCCTCCACGAATTAATTCCGTCTGTCGCCGCCAGCAGGTCTGTGCCGCCACCGCCTGCAATCAAACCGTTAAAACTGCTTATCCCGGTGCCCAGCGTAAAGGTGTCTGCATCCGAGCCGCCTGCCAGATTAGTAATACCCGAGAAGGTTGTGGACCCGTTCAGTGTGCCGCCATTAGTTCCGGTCACCTGCCAGCCGTTAGACCCGTTAGTAGCGGCAAGCGTGTCGTTGCCGCCGCCACCGGTAATCGGACCGGCAAAAGTTGACACCCCGCTGCCCAGGGTAAAGGTATCCGCGCCCGTACCGCCAACCACTGCATCCATCCCATTCGCGTTCATGCCGTCGACTGCCGCCGCAGCCGGGCCGGTGATACGCCAATCATTTGCGCTGTTTCGGCCCGTCAGCGTGTCGGCATCGACGCCGCCGCTCAGATTCGTGATGCCGGAAAAAGTTGTGGTTCCATTCAGTGTGCCGGCATTAGCTCCCGTCACCTGCCAGCTGTTGGCTGAATTGGTAGCAGCCAGCGTGTCGATGCCACCACCACCGGTTATTAAGCCGTTTAAAGTTGGGATCCCCTCGCCCAACCTGAAGGTGTCTGCGCCCGTACCGCCGTTCAGATTTGTGATCCCTGAAAAGAGTGTGGTCCCATTCAGCGTGCCGGCATTAGGACCAGTCACCTGCCAACTGTTGATCCCGCTGGTAGCAGCGATCGTGTCCGTGCCGCCGCCGCCGGTGATCGGACCGTTGAAAGTCGGCACCCCCGTAGCCAGCGTAAAGATATCTTTGCCCGTGCCGCCTGCCAGCGCATCCATACCGGTTGCGTTCATGCCGTTAAGAGTCACGGCATTGGCGCCGGTGACACTCCACCCAGTCGTATTGGTTGAATTGAGCCCCGTCAGCGTGTCGGTATCGGTGCCGCCGGCAAGATTGGTAATCGCCGTAAAGAGCGTGGAGCCATTCAGCGTGCCGGCATTTGCTCCCGTCACCTGCCAGCTGTTGACGCCGTTGGTAGCGGCAAGCGTGTCGCTGCCGCCACCACCGGCAATCGAGCCGCTGAAAACCGGAACATCCGCAGCCAGCCTGAAGGTGTCTCCGCCCGTACCGCCGGTCAGATTCGTGATCCCTGAAAAGAGTGTGGACCCATTCATCGTACCGGAGTTGGCTCCGGTTGCCTGCCAGCTGTTGGTCCCGTTGCTTGCAGCCAGCATGTCGCTGCCGCCGCCACCGGTGATAGAGCCGTTGAAAGTCAATACCCCGGTACCCAACCTGAAGGTATCAGTGGCCGAACCGCCCACCAGTACGTCCATTCCGGTCGCGTTCATGCCGTCGAGTGTCGCGGCTTTTGTTCCTGTAACACTCCATACATTTGTTACATTTCGCCCCGTTAGCGTATCTGTACCCGAACCGCCGGCAAGATTCGTTATTCCTGAAAAGGTTGTCGCTGTGTTCAGCGTGCCGCTGTTGCTGCCGGTTGTCAGCCAGGCGTTGGTCCCGTTAGCAGCCAGCAGAGTATCGGTGCCGCCTCCGCCGGCAATAGAGCCGCTGAAAGCCGGGATGCCAAAAGTGGTTGTATCTGCACCTGAGCCACCCGCCAGATTTGTGATCCCCGAAAAGAGCGTGCTTTCGTTCAGCGTACCGCTGTTGGTGTCTGTTATCAGCCAGGCGTTGGTCCCGTTAGCAGCGCGCATAGTATCGGTGCCGCCGCCGCCGGCAATCGAACCGCTGAACGTCGGAACATCTGCGTCCAACGAGAATGTATCCGCCACCGACCCGCCTGCCAGATTTGTGATCCCTGAAAAGGTTGTCGCTGTGTTCAGCGTGCCGGCATTAGCTCCCGTCACCCGCCAGTTGTTGCTGCCGTTAGCAGCGGTCAGCGTGTCGGCACCGCCGCCACCGGCGATCGAGCCGCTGAAAGCCGGCACATCCAACGTGAACGCATCATCGCCAGCGCCGCCGGCAAGATTCGTGATCCCCGAAAAAGCTGTGGTCCCGTTCAGCGTGCCGGCATTAGCCCCCATCACCTGCCAGCTGTTGCTGCCAGCGGTTGCAGCCAGCGTGTCGGCGCCGCCACCGCCGGCAATCGAACCGTTGAAACTGGCTGTCCCTGAGCCCAACATAAACGTATCCGCATTCGAGCCGCCGGTCAGAGTTGTGATTCCTGAAAAAGTTGTGGCGCTATTTAGCATGCCGGCATTCGCCCCGGATATTGTAAAAGTTGAACCGGTATTTGAACCGATGAGGTTCGTATGCACGCCATTGCCGGTTAAAGTATCCCCGCCAATGGTGTCATGGATCGAAACATCCCCACCAACACCAGCAACATTGATGGTATCACTTCCGCTTCCCCCGGTAACGTCCACGGTATGCGCGTAGATCGTCGCAGCGCCGGGGAGCGTTAATATCCCGCCGCTGCCGGTCTGACCGATTTTCAGCGCGAGGGTGCCTGATGCGTCGGTGTCGTTGTAGGTGCCGCCAAGGGTAATGTCTTTCGCAGAGTCAAGCGTCAGAGTTTTGCTGTTAATGTCGATAATTACGTCAGAGTTGGAGGCGATGCTGCCGGTTGAGGTTTGCACGGTGACGTTGGCAGGGGTTGCGAGCTGGGCGTTAAGAGTGAAATCGGATATGGCTGAGGGATTTGCAGTACTATCCCAATCAACAAACGGAGAAGTTGCAGCTATGTTGTCTGCTGTATCCGAGCCAGCATCAGCAGCGTGGATAATGGTGATATCGTCCGGATCGAGCAGCAGCGTCCCTGTTGTGCCTTTCGTCGCGCCGAGGTTGACATTCCCCGCATAGGTAAGATTCTGCTTGCCGGACACTTCGACGAAACCGCCGTCACCCCCCTGAGCCCCGCCTTTCGCGGAGACCTCGCCATAAAAACGGGTCGCATCGTCCGACCACACCGCCACCTTGCCGCCATCACCGCTGACAAGCGCATCGGCCTTTATGGAAGTATCTTTGTCCACATAGGTCATTGAGGCGTTCTTTTCCGTCCCTGACCCGTGGAAATTCCCGCCTATCAGTACCGTGCCGCCGCCAGCAGCGCCGGAAGCATCAATTGCGGAACCGGCAAAAAGCCCAACCCTATCCCCCAGTATTTTAATCATGCCGCCGCTTTCGCCGCTTTTCCTGCCGGATACATCCACGGTTCCGCTGTTGGCGCTGATCCCGTAGTCGCCACCGTCAAGGGTTATCTCGCCATTTTTCTCTCCAATTGATTGAGCCTCGATTATCCCACTGTTGTTAACGATATTCTTCATAATATCGCCGGCCACCCTGGCGGTCATTACGACCTTCCCGCCAGCGGCGGTTATGAGCCCGCTATTGGTGACTCCGAGCGCATTGGCCGCGACATCGCCGTTTACCGCCACGTTGATGAGGCTGCCGTTATCGAGACTGAGAGTCACTGTGTCACCCGATGCGAGATGAACCGTGCCCATGTTTGCTGATATCTTGCCGGAATTAGTCACTGAGGGGGCGGCGAGAACCACATAGCCGCCGTTTGCAGCCGAAATATTTCCCAGATTGGAGATTGATGCCTCGGATCCTGCTGTATTGGTGAAAAGTTGCTTGCCGGAGAGGAAATTTTCATTGGTGATGTTCATGGTTGAGGCGAGGAAACTGCCGGTCTGCACGGTCGCCCCGGGACCGACCAGAAGGCCATTTGGGTTAATCACCCAGACCTGACCGTTGCCTGAAAGGAGTCCGTAAATATACGAAGGATCCACGCCGGTGACCCTGTTTAACGCAATGGATCTGCTCCCCGGTTGAATGTAATGTACCGACTCATTGGCGCCGATACTGTAGCCATGCCAGTTTATGATGGCATTGCCGGAGGTCTGATTGATATTCATCGTTGTCGGACTCGGCTGCGAAATAGTGGCCGAGCCTCCGACAACGGCACCATCTTGCGGCAGGGCACGAGCAGGGGCGGCTGTCAATCCGGACAAAAGCGTGATTGTGCAGACTACCGTACCGGCCTTAATAAATTTATGGTGCTGTTTCATGCGTTTTCTCCTGAATAAGATGAACATATTCAGTACATTAGAACGAAACCACGGTCTCCAGATAAACCTGGCTGTTGTTCACATTAAGACCGTGGTAGCCACCACGTGTGCTTGGGATTGCCCAGTCCAGCTTACCGTAGAACATGTTGCCGCCGTACAATCTCAACCCGGCCCCAACGCTGGAAAGAGTGGTAGAAGATCTTTCGGCAGGGCGCGGGCTCGTATTTATTACCCCGCCATAGTCGGTGAAGAGTGCGAACTTTATCGTGTTGCCTATCTTTTGCCTGAACAGTTCTTTTTCGGGGAAGAGGGGGGATAACAGGAGTTCAAGTGTCGTGAAGTAGCCGCTGTCTCCGCTTGCAGTGGCCGGATAGACCCCCCTTACCGAACCCTCGCCGCCAAGCTGCATTCTTTCGGCGGAGAACAGGCGATCTGGTGAGTACTGGAAGCTCCCCTTCGCCAGCAGATAATTATAGCCCGGCAGTTTCTGTAACCTCATGGCATCCAGATTGAATTTATTGAAGATGTTATCGGCGCCTTCGTGACTGGGGCTGGGGTAAAGTGCTCCCTTTTCCGTGCCGCCAAGGAGGGTGCCAAGCCCTCGCGCATATCCTAAACTGATAAAGTTTCTCCCCATAAATCTGTCGGTCGATTCGTAAGATACTCCCGTTGTTATCTTACGGATTTCATCATTATTTATAGTATTTCCCAGCAGGGTGTCGTAAAGAGAGATGTACTCGCCGCCGAATTTTACATTAAGGGTCTCGTCGCGCCTCTTTATTGCCGGGTGGGTCACATAAATGCCGGCAACATCGGCTTTACCGTTGAGCCCTATATCGGCAAGCGAATCCTCCCGTCCAACGCTGTACAGGGTGTTGGAATAGTAGGCGCCGACTTGTGTTCCTATACTTCCCGCAGGGATAATATATTCCGCGCGCCCATATGAAAGCCTGTTCATATCCATTTTATCCAGCCCGACAATGCCGTTCAGCTTGATCAGATCTCCGCTTGTGACCGTATTACCGACGTTGAGCGATGCCGACAGGCGATTTTTGCTGGTCGATTTCACGCCAAAGTTGTCATAGGAAACGGTGCCGGATAGCGGGAATTTATCTGATACCGTAGCGATGATATCCGTCGTTCCGGGCTCTTTTCCGGCTTTAAGCGTCGCTTTTACAGCTAACGACTGGTACTCCCCCAGGATGAGCAGCGCCCTTTCCAAGGACTCCTCCTTCAGCGATGGGTCTTTTCTGACCGCCTCAAGGTGGCTTTTGATGAATGGGCTTTTGTAATGTTCGTTGCCGACTACGGAAATTGTCCCGACTTTTCCTTCCACAACCTTTATCATTACAGCTCCAAAAGCGTTTACAAGGCGATACCCGCTTTTGTTTTTTATCATTACAGCCCCGTCGAAGATGCTTTGTGACGGCACATGCGCATTGACAATAAGGAAGCCTTTTCCACGGTATTTGGCCGTAATCATTTCGGCCACACTTTTAATTTCGTCCAGAGTCATCTCTTTACCATTGCCAAGCGCAACCCCTGACAGGAGCTCCTTCTCGCTGATCAGCGTATTCCCTTCAAGGCGAAATCTCTTCACAAAAACTTTCACGCTCCCCGGCAGCTGATCCGTGGCCGGTTTCTTTTCCTCTTTTTCCACCACCGGTGCTGTCTGCTCCTTAAATATGTACATCGTATCAGTTTTTTGAAGTTGCCGAAGAACTCCGCCTGCTCCTTCAGCAGCATATGCAGTGCTGCATGCCGCCGACATTATAAAAGCCGATACTATTGAGGCTCTCTTAACAAATTCTGTCCGCATGTATTTCATCAAGTCTCTCCTCACATATACATCGGCAGAAACATCAAAACAGATTACCTTTTTTTTGTAACACTACTACTGCATGGGCGGAGATCCCTTCCCCCGAACCGGTGAAACCGAGTCCCTCCTCGGTGGTCGCCTTGACATTGACCTGGCCAACATTACTGTTCAGCGCTCGCGCGATATTCTCACACATGGTTGGTATGTGCGGCGCCATCCTCGGACGCTGGGCAATGATTGTAGCGTCCAGATTGCCCAGCATGTAACCGCGCTCGTCAGCCAGGGTCATGACATGTGCCAAAAGCTTCAGGCTGTCGGCGCCCTTGAAAGCGGGGTCCGTATCGGGAAAATGCCTGCCGATGTCTCCTTCGCCAAGAGCGCCCAGAATGGCATCCGCGATGGCGTGCAGCAGTACGTCAGCATCCGAATGCCCCAGCAGACCCTTCTCATAGGGTATATCCACCCCCCCCATGATCAGTTTTCTCCCCTCTACCAGACGATGAACGTCATAGCCGTGTCCTATACGCATAAGCAAGCCCTTTCGGATAAAAAAATAACAGGGATGTCCAGGATTCTCTGGATTAAAAATATCCACTGTATCCCGCTCATCCCTGTTTATTTTGGTTCATTCACCACGTTAGCCAGCTATAAAAAAACGTTCCGGCTCATCCTTCAGCCTTCAGATCCCGCGCCATCAGTTCGATTACCGCCTGTCTGGCCGGTTTGTCCTCATGGAGGATCTGATAGGTCTTCTCGACGATCGGCATCTCTACGCCAAGGCGGCGAGCCAACTGGTAAACGGACTCGGAGCTCTTGACCCCTTCCGCCACCATGTGCATCTCAGCCAGAATATCAGCGAGTTTCATCCCCTGGCCGAGCTTGAAACCGACCGTGCGGTTGCGGGAAAGGTCTCCGGTACAGGTCAGCACCAGATCACCCATGCCGGCCAGACCAGCAAAGGTAGAAGCCTGCGCCCCCATGGCCTGGCCGAGACGGTTCATCTCCGCCAGCCCTCTCGTGATCAGGGCCGCCCTGGCATTGTGGCCGAAGCCGAGGCCGTCACAGATTCCGGCCGCAATGGCGATGACGTTCTTTACCGCCCCGCCCAGCTCAACACCGACCACATCAATGTTGGTATAAACCCGCAGGCAGGGGCAGCTGAAGGCCGCCTGAACACGCTCGGAGGCGGTGGAATTAAGGGAGGCGGCTACGATCAACGATGGGAGTTCCTGGGCTACTTCTCGGGCAAAGGTCGGGCCGGAGAGCGCCACATAGCGTGCCATAACGGCATCACCCATCACCCCCGCGCAGATCTGGGAGACGGTCTGAAGTGTTTCTAGCTCAATCCCTTTGGAAGCGTTTGCTATGATTGCATTTTTGTCAATGTAAGGGGCGAGCTGTTTCAGCACGCCGCGCAGAACCTGTACCGGTGTCACCAGGAGAATGATACCACGCCCAAGGACCGACTCTTCCAGGCTCCCCGTGCACGCCAGAGTCGGGTGAAGGTTAATGCCGGGAAGGTAGGTCGAGTTGGTGTGGCTGGAATTGATCTCTGCCACCAACTCCGGCTCATAGGCCCAGAGCAGCGTGTCATTACCGTTGGCAGCCAACCGTCCCGCCAGAGCGGTTCCCCAGCTGCCGCCGCCGATAACTGCAATCCGCTCGGCTGTAGCCGTTATATCGGCCGGCATATTTTTTGTCGGGTTATTCATCGTATTCATCGTCATCATACCCTTCTTCCAGGCGCGGATCATACCCCTCAGCGAGGGTTTGCCGGGCTGCGTCCACACTGTCCAGCAACAGTCGCCGGATGAAAGGGTGACGGCAATCGGGTAAAAAACCTCCGACCATACTTAGTGCGGTAGCCAGTGTACTCTGCACTGCGCTTTCGTCTCCCTCACCCTGCTGCATGTAATCGGCTGTCAGCATCAGCCGCTTGATGATATCGGCGCGGCGCGGCACGATCAGCTCTTCACAGCAGCGGGAAATTTCCGCTTCCAGAACCTCAAGCGGCACAGAATCTGCCCCGCCGGTAGCTTCCAGTGCATTGAAGCGATCAGCGGTATCATACAGCGCCGATTCGGTCAGCACCCACCCTTCGAGCCCCGGCTGATCGAGAAGATCGTTGCTGGCAGCAACATACCCAGGAATTTTCTCAATGATATCTTCAAGATGTTTGAGCTTGAAACGGGGAATGTACGCTTCAGGTTTCAGAGAATCAGGACGGAAGAGCCGCATATCGACGTAAAAGTCGGGGGGGAGGTAAAAGCCACCCTCCCTGCTGCGGTGAAGCGCGTCACGCAGCGAGGCCAGCGCATAGTCATGCTCAACCGGCGTCAGCATCTCGCCGCCGGCGACATCTTTCAGGATATGAGCGTATTCTTTTTCGTCCTTCATCCGATAGCTGATGGCGTTCAGCATGCCGTCCGTCTCGCCGGTCAGGATCAGCATGGCGGCAAGGGCGTGACCATCCAGCCGCCATGAGAACCAGAGCGTGCGGGAACCGTAGAAATCTACCGGACCGGCATATACTTCGTGGAACGGGAGCGGCTGCTGGAAGGAATGCGGCAGTTCCACCGCATCGCGGATTCCGGTAAATGAGAGCCGCAGCATACTGCGCCGGATAAGGGCTGCCAGCTCCCCTTCATGGCGGAGTTCGGCACGCCCCAGAACATCAAGCGCATAGCCGCTTCGGCTGCGCCCCAGGGTACGCACCGCTTCGTGTACGATCTCTTCCTTCTCGAAAGAGAGGAGGATCTCCAGGAGCGCCGCCGCTTCGGCAGAGGCGGCCTCGGCGAGGCGACCCATCATCCGTCCGCGAAACTCGTCCGCGACATCAAGAAAACTGTCGATAAAGCGGACCAGCCCGCGCTCGTGGTCACCCAGGCAGTCGTCAACAAAACCTTCCAGCGTGGGGGAGCCATAGCCGGTCATGGCGGCGAAGGGAGGGGCGGTGACGTCGATGCCGCTATCGTGCAGCACATCCAGCAGGGCCAATTTGCCATCCTCCTCCAGATCCTTCCGCTTGAGCGTGATCTGGATCAGTTGCTCCATCCAGGCAGAGGCGTCAAAAAAATCAAGCATGCAGGTATAGCGGTAGATGGCTGTGCCGTTCTGCTCACGCCAGAGCTTGCGCACGAGCGGTGAGAGCGCCCGCTTACCGGACTTCTGCAGCCTCCGCCCGATGCGCTCCATCTGCTCGCCGGTCAGGTCGTCCCGCTTGAGAAAATCCAGCAGCCTGTTGATGCGGCGCCGTTCGCGCAGCGTTTTATCTATTTTAAGCGCCAGGGTCATCTATCCTTCCGTTTCCTCAGTCCCTTCTTCCACTATGTCATCCCCTTCGTCTTCATCCTTCTCGGCGAGTCGGGCGACAGCAACAACCTTCTCGTTCTCCTCGGTGTTCATCAGCGTGACACCCTGGGTGTTGCGGCCGATGACCGAAAATCCGGAAACCGGTACCCGCAGGATCTTGCCCTGATCGGTGATCACCATCAGATCGTGATCGTCCGCAACCTGCATGACGTTGACCACGGAGCCGTTACGCTCGGTTGTCTTGATCGTAATGATCCCTTTGCCGCCGCGCGACTGGTCACGGTATTCATCCAGATCGGTCCGTTTACCGAAACCGTTCTCGCAGACAGTGAAAATCGTCGAGCCGACCGCCGTATTGTCAACGATCTCCATACCTATCACCCGGTCATCTTTGCCAAGGTTCATGCCGCGCACACCCCGGGTGGCGCGTCCGGTCGCACGGACGTCCTCTTCATTGAAACGGATCGCTTTACCCCCGCGAGAAGCAAGGAAGATATCCTTGCTGCCGTCGGTCAGAGCGACCGAAATCAACTTGTCACCGTCATCCAGATTAACAGCAATAATGCCGCCAACGCGGACGTTGGAGTAATCGACCAGCGAGGTCTTTTTGACGACACCATTCTGGGTGGCCATAAAGAGGTAGGTGTTCTCGCTGAATTCCTTGACCGGCAGGATCGTGGTAATTTTTTCACCGGCCGCTACGTTGACCAGGTTGACGACCGCCTTACCTTTGGTGGTACGGCTCCCCTCCGGAATCTCATAGACCTTGAGCCAGTACATCCTCCCGGCATCGGTGAAGCAGAGGAGATAGTCCTTGGTCGAAGCGATGAAGAGCTGTTCAACGAAATCCTCCTCTTTGGTCTTCATGCCGGTCTTCCCTTTGCCGCCACGGCGCTGCGAGCGGTACAGGTCAACAGCGCTCCGCTTGATGTAGCCGGTGTGCGAAATAGTGACGACCATCTCTTCGTCCTCGATGGTGTCTTCCCGCGAGATATCGGCGCTCTTGTCGGCAATCTCGGAGCGGCGCTTGTCGCCGAACCTGACGCGGATCTCGGTCAGTTCGGAAACAATGATATTGAGGATCTCAGTATCGGACGCCAGGATCTCCCTCAGGCGGGCAATCAGTTTCATAATCTCTTCGTACTCGGCGATGATCTTGTCACGTTCGAGACCTGTCAGGCGCTGCAGGCGCATCTCGAGAATAGCCTGAGCCTGGATTTCTGACAGCTGCACAGAATTTTCAAAACCGGCAGGTCGTGGCAAACCAAGGCGCGTCAGAAACTCCGGATCGGCAAATTTCCCCTCCATCAGCCCTATTTTGGCTTCAGGTGGTGTCTTGGACTCACGGATCATCTCGATCACTGCATCCAGCCAGTCAAGGGCAATCTTGAGACCTTCCAGAATATGGGCACGAGCCAGCGCTTTCTTCAGCTCAAAGTTGGTACGGCGGGTGACGACCTCACTGCGATGTTCTACGAAGCAGTCCATCATCTCGCGCAGGGTCAGGACGCGGGGGCGATTGTGCACAATTGCCAGCATGATGATGCCGAAAGAAACCTGCAGCTGGGAATGCTTATAGAGCTGGTTGAGCAGCACCTCGGCGTTTTCGTCCCGCTTTACCTCAATAACGATCCGCATCCCCTGACGGTCTGACTCGTCGCGGATCTCGGTAATCCCTTCCACCTTCTTCTCCTTGACCAGCTCGGCGATCTTCTCGATCAGACGGGCCTTGTTGACCTGGTAAGGAAGCTCGGTGACAATAATTGCCTGACGCTCTGAACGCTTTGAGGCCTCAACATGAGCCTTGGCTCTGATCTGGATGATGCCGCGGCCGGTACTGTAAGCATCCCTGATTCCCTGGCGACCGTAGATCGTGGCGCCGGTCGGAAAGTCAGGCCCCGGGATCATTTCCAGCAACTCCTCAAAGTCGATCCCCGGATTCCGGATCACGGCGATGATGCCGTCAATTATCTCGCCCAGGTTGTGTGGGGGAATATTAGTGGCCATGCCGACCGCGATGCCTGTAGAACCATTGACCAGCAGGTTCGGGAACTTGGAGGGGAGCACCGTCGGCTCCAGCATCTCCTCGTTGTAGTTCGGGATCATGTTGACGGTCTCTTTATCCAGGTCGGCCAGCAGTTCATGGGAAAGGTGACGCAGGCGGATTTCGGTATAACGCATTGCGGCCGCACGATCGCCATCCACCGACCCAAAGTTGCCCTGTCCTTCCACGAGCATATAGCGGAGGGAAAAATCCTGGGCCATACGCACGATGGTGTCATACGCGGCGGTATCACCGTGGGGGTGGTATTTACCGATAACATCACCGACCACACGGGCCGACTTCTTGTACGGCTTGTTGTAGTCATTCCCCATGTCGTACATGGCGTACAGGCAGCGGCGGTGAACAGGCTTTAAACCGTCGCGTACGTCCGGCAGTGCCCGGCCGATGATAACCGACATGGCGTAGTCCATGTAAGAGCGCTTCATCTCATCTTCAATATTAACCGCTATCTTGTTGACTGGAATTTCTGTTGGGATCTGCATTGGTACCTCGTATCTGCTTTTCTCGTCGGTACGATGAGAAAGTTATTTGTACAAATTATGTAGGATGTCTCGATTATGAATTATTGCCTTAATGTCTTTTCAGTAGGTTAAAACCTATTTGGCCCCATTTAATGCATAGGATTTCCCCCATTTGTTGCAAATTTCCTACCGCTAAGTCCCAATTACTGCCTTTTTCCTACTAGCATATATATAGGTACGTGTATCAAATTCTCGGAAATTAGCTTAGAAAATTAGTCGTGGACTGTACCACAAATTCTCTGGCAAGAGAAATTATTTGTACAAAACCAAGTCTAAACAAAGACAAACTACTATATGAATCGATTAATTATTATGTAGATGGTTGGTCAAAACGCGTTAGCCGATAATTATACCTTGGTCGTGCCAATATCAAGGCCGGCGATGACCTCCTGCGGGGTCGTTTCATGCGATACGCTCAAAATAAACTCATATGGATATTCGATCCATCGTATCGGACTACATTGGGATGAGTGAAGCCGGCATTTTGATCGCTTGCGGGCATCTGCGGCAGTCAGCAGCATCACAGAATGCGTTGACTGCATTCTTAGCCATGTCAAGGCAGACTTGAGAAATGTCATGACATTCGATAACAAGCGACTCCACAGGAAAGAGTGTTCCGGTCAGGATGTTTGCTGTAGCCCATGCAAGCATGAAATCGAGTACTGCTACCGCCGTGGTTCCGGCTCCCACGCCAATATCAACAACCTTCAGAGTGCTTGTTATTTTCTTCGTTCTTACAAGATCGAGGAGACAGAGCTGGATTTTTGAGAGGTTCGTAGTGAAGTAGCAAGAAAGGTAGAGTTCAAGGAACTCTTTTGTTTGGTATGTGGCTGGGTCGAAATTTCGACCAGAATTGGCAAAACTGACATAGGTGTCGGCAAGCTTTTGTAACTCATTTTCGTGGTTTTTTAAGATGCCACGCACACTGTCATGCCGGTTTAGCGGGTCGGGGACACTTCCGAACAGGATGTCGAGCTGCGCATCTTGGACATAAGGCGAGATTCGCGCTCTGCCTCCAGGAACGAGGATGTTTTCCAATAAATCAATCATGGGAGCCTATGCGTATCAAAAGAGGCTCAAGTTTGGATGTAATTCTTTTGGGGGTTCATCCATACGGTAATCCTGAGAAATGCTCGTCCAGTGTGGATTATGGTTATTAACCATTTCCAGCGCCCGGTCATGATTTGTGGTTGCATAGCAATACTGGCAGCCGAATCCACATGAGTTGTTAACACCAATGTCAATGCTTTGGTGGCAGTTACAACCTTCTCGCTGCTTATGAAGTTTTAGTTTTGGCGGTTCTGGGCGTCCTCTGAGCTTGTTTAGCAGTTTAGCGTCTACACAGCTTCCACAAACTATTCCTGGAACGCTAACCGACGCTTCCGCGCAGGACTCAACACTCAGATTTCGACCTGTAGCATCTACTACGATCCGGTTTAACAAGTCGATATATGTAGCAGGGTCGTAGGAGACCCCATTGTCAGAGCGTCCTATCCGTCGTTGTGTCTTCAAGTATGGGTCGATAACGCTCACAACAAGCTTGCGGGTGGCTGGTCCTATTGCATCAGCAATCCGGCTATAGTTGCTAAAATGCCAATCAGCTGAAATGTCGTTGTTCAGGATAATCGGATCATATCTCCACACTACTCTTTCCGGGCCAATTGCTTCCGAGAGGGCACGGAATGTCTTGATCGCTGTAACCAGAGAGGGAGATCGCGGGTCGATGGTTTGTGGGTAGCCAATGACGGTGTATTGGAAGTAATATGAGAAACCAGTTTTGTCCAATTCCGGAAGATATGGGATAAGAGGGGCTGGGTGGCGGGTTTGACCGCCTGAGATGACTTTACGGATCATACCGCTCCATTATTAATTGCCTGTCGCAACACGGTACTCGGCTTGAACGATAAAATACGCCGGGCTCCAATAGTAATAGCCTCGCCCGTCTGCGGATTTCGGCCTCGACGATCTTTTTTCTGTTTAACTATAAAACTACCGAATCCAGAAATTTTAAGTGTCTCACCAGATTCGAGAGTCGATTTCATGATGGAGAAAACCGCTTCCATCAATTCCACGCATTCTTTTTTCGATAGTCCGGTGCCAGCCTGAATTTTCTCTGCAATATCTGCTTTGGTCATAGAACATTCCTTGTCAGTTTACATTATCCCCAATATCCAACCTTCAACCTGTGCAACGGTCCTCTCGGCAGGTGTCAGATGCGGATTAAAGTATGTCGCAATTTTACCATCCAGATCCGCTTGCCGCAGCCAAGCAGCAACTGAATATGCATCATGCTGATCCTGGGTGCGATCCTCTCGAACAAACCCCTTACTCCATAAAGACGGATAGACTTCCAAAATTGCAGATTTCCCAGTTGGGATATCCCAGCCATCAAAGGGCCAGAAGTGGATGCGGTCGCTAAGGTTCTGGCGTAAATAACGTAACCAGGGGATTCCGGAATGGGTAGATTTGGCCACAGAGCCATTAACATCAAAATGGAATACCGACTTTGCTCCACCAGAACGCTCTTCGGTTAATCGCCGCCAGCGGGAGTTGCCGGTTCGATCAGCACCGTTTCCAATTTGACCATTACGTACAAAATCAACATAGGTGTTGTCATCATCTGTTGGCCAGTGGAGCTGAAAGTCATCGAGGAATTCAGGCCAGTCTGGTGGCAGGTGATGACATTCAAAATATCGCAGAGGAAATGAGAAACCGTGATCAATTCCGACAATAGTCGGCTGATCTTCCAGAAGCCTTTCGAGCAACCATTCGGCAATGCCACGACGAGTCCAGTATGTGCGCGGGCTTGGCGGCGGCTGTATCTCTAACGGCGTCGTGTTGTGGTCGGACATATAGACGCGAAGACCTTTCAGGCTGGATGTTGGCGTCTGGGCTCCAGAATAGTCGATGCCGATGTATCTTTTGAATTCAGATGCTATTGCCACTTGGACACCATCAGTTGCTCCACATGATTCCACTCTATCCGCCGGTTACTCCAATGCTCGCCAATTGTCTGAATAAAATCGGGACGAACAAGTTTTGCTCTTGCTTCAGGCCATTCAGCAGACTCTTTTCTTATAACAACACCTTCCAGAGTACCTTGCCGAAAAGCGATTTTGCGCACGGACATAGCCTTCTTGGCTCACCGATATACCCAGATTGGCACCATCCAGCTTTTCTTCCACAATAACTTCATACAAAAGCAATGTGTCGGCTTCCTGAGGGGAAAGGACCTTGTCATCGCGTGGGATTCCATTGCCAAGCCAGACAATGTGGGGGGTATGGGGAAAGCGGAAGAAGTCGTTCATTATTTCACATCCTTTAAAGCGAGGTACAAAGAGCGTAAATTCAGAACTCCGACGACCTTGCTTACCATAAATAACGTTCGTCATATTCCACACCGACTTTGCGAAGAAATTCCAGATATTCTTCCTGAAATGTTTTTGTGCAGTGATGCGTTTCCTGATTCTGAATGTAATGTGAAATAGCTTCACGTCGGTTTTCACTTACGGTAAAAGCACCATAGCCGTCTTGCCAGCCGAATTCCTTGATTCCGATTGTTTCATGCGCCCATTTTGAGGATGAGTGTTTCAGGTCTCTCAGAACATCACAAAGTCTATGTGTTGCTTTCAGGCCGATCAGAAGATGGACATGATCATCAACACCACCAACAGATTCGGGTACGCCGCCAAGATCGCGGATGATACCGCCAAGGTAGGCGTGCAGGCGTTCGCGCCATTCGTTTGTGATCAATGGCACATGGTTTTTGGTGCTGAATACGATGTGGTAATGCAAACTCAAATGGGTGGATGGCATGGTTGTTCCTTTTGATACCCGTGTATGGCGACAATTCCTGTGTGTGGTGATGATTCCCGTGCATGTCGATGATTCCCGTGCACCGCGATAATTCCGTGCACGTCGATGATTCCCGTGCACCGCGATAATTCCGTGCATGTCGATGATTCCCGTGCACCGCGATAATTCCGTGCACCGCCCCTTCAGGGCTGTACACGGCTGATTTCCGTCGCCCTTTTAGGGCGTTGTGTTTTTTGGCTGTATTATTTCCGGGGGGATGTGCCCCCCGGCTGATTTCCATTGCCCCATTGGGGCATCGTGTTTTCGGTTTTGGTTTCCGGTTTTGGTTTTGGTTTTGGTTTCGGTTTCGACTTCGGTTTCGGTTTCGACTTCGGTTTCGACTTCGGTTTCGGTTTCGACTTTGGTTTTCGGTTTCGACTTTGGTTTTCGGTTTTCGGCCTGAAAGGCCGATTGGATATTAGCCGTGTACAACCCTGAAAGGGTGGTGCACGGAAATGGAAATGTAACAACCCCTATTTATCGCGCCCTGAAAGGGCGCAGGAGCTTTCAAAACAACCCCGGTTCTTCCACCCCTGTCTTCTTCCCCTTCACAGCCTTCCCTTTACCCAATTTCACCGGCTTCTTGGCTTCTTCCTCTGCTGCCCGTTGGTGGTTAAGAGCGAGGAGGCGTTTCAGGAGTTCCTTGCGGGCGTCGGGGGAGATGGTGAAGCGAACACGGTCGTTTTCGGGAAGGGTTTCGACTTCGTGGAAGTCATGGCCAAGGTTGAAGCCGGTCCAACCGTAGGCGGCGAGGACGGCTTCGTCCAGTTCACAGTGGAGTTTACGGAGTTCGAGGATACCTTGGTATCCGGCTTCGGCTTCTTCCGGTTTGCCGCTGACCTTGGCGACGATGGCAGGCGTGAGGTCGCGGTTATGGAAAAGGTTGTAGATGTCGGTCAGTCCGAGCCAGAGGCGGTGCATGAGAGAACGGCGGTATTCGTGGTAGTGCTCACCCATGATCGCAAGTGTTTGGTGGGCTGTTTTCCAGAGCCCTTCTGGGAATGGAAATGTTTCAAAGCACTTAGAAGGTGAGTAGCGAAGGTCTTGTTTTAAGGCACCGCTATATTTTCGAGCCCATATCTCATGAACCCCTGATTGAACAATATTATAAAGATCCCAACGGTCAGTCGTGAAAATTTTCAATGCATCCGTAAAAACATATGATGGGGACATTGAAGAAAAATTCAGATGTTTCGTTGTGCGTGCTATGACAAAACACCTATCCTTGCCTCTAATTAACTCATAAGCTTGGGCCGATGTTCGTTTATATATCCACCATTTCTCACGCAGCGGCTTTTCAGATGACAACTCTCTTTCAGGTCTTACCAGACGTTCAGCTATTTCAAATGGTTCTGGATAGCTACGCGATTTTTCCTCAGACCAATTAAAAAAGTTAATTATGGAACGCCCAGGTTCTTGGTCAGGGGCATTATTTAATTCCTGACCGTTGATTAGTGGAAGAATTACGTCTTTATTTTTTGAATTTAATTTCCAGAGCTGTTCAGCATTTTCTTTTGTCAAAAGAAAACCGTCCCCTTGGAAATGTACACCTTCGAACATTTTCTGTTGATTTTCTAGAAGGCTAATTGGTTCAAGTGTGCAAGTATTGTCCTCAAAAAAAGCATTTATATAAGTAACTTCTTTTGAATCTAGAACTCTATTGCCCTCCCACAATCCGTTGTGGAATGAAACCAAGGAGACAACAAGGTTTGCTCGCCCCGGCCATTTAATTCCACGTACTGCAAAATTAATGTTACCACCTTGAATAAGCACTTGCTCTAAACCATCTTTCCGTATGTCACCGTCCTTGATCGAGTTAGTAGTAATAAACGAGGCAAATCCTGCGGGACGGAGAAGAGTGAATATTCGGCGTACAAAATAGGCCACTAGGTCACTTAAGCCAGCAGGGGCATATTCCCACTTTACGTAGTGGCAGAAAGGATACCCGTAGGTTCCACTTAGATTGGTTCCCCCAAGATACGGAGGATTCCCAAGAATGCAGTCAAATCCACCTTGTTCGATAATCTCCGGAAACTCCAGAAACCAGTGAAAGAACCGCTTGCGATTGGCTGTTGTCCACGCCATTGCCGTAGCCTGCCCCTGCGGAGTACGATGACCATCGAGATAGCCACGATACTCCTCATCAGTAATCAGCTTGGGCTGATTTTCTTTGATCTTCTCAATGTAGAACTGGGCAACCGGAATGGCGGCAACCTGGTTCAACAGCCAGGCATCCTGACCACCGGAAAACTCCTGATAACGACCCTTTTTGGCTTCAATCTCGGCAGGGTTACGCTCCGGCAGAGCAGCAATAGTTCGCCACCCCTTCAGAATCTCAGACAGATGTTTCTCCACCTCTGGAGTAAAGACAAGACTGTCCTGCTTGCCAAGTCGCTTTTCGTGCATCTGCCGTTCTTCCTTGTTCCGCTTGCGGTAGCTGGCGGCAATTTCCTTATCATCCCCCGGCATGGTGGTAAACGCCTCATCAGGCACGCCACGCTCCAGTTCTTCCCTCCGAGCAAAACCTACAATTGCATTGCCACACTTGATGTGATGATCGAGGAAGTTGAGCGGCTGTCCAGGAATGTGGGCTTCCAGCCAGAGGGCAACCTTGCACAACTCCACAGCCAGCGGATTTAAGTCAACACCATAAATGCAGTTACAGATGACATCGCGAATGGCAGTGCGGAAGGCAATCGGTGACGGCTGCTCTTCACCGGTGCGGACGACAGCCAGCTCGGTAGCAATCCGTCGGGCGGCAGCTAGCAGAATATGACCAGAACCGCAGGAAATATCAGCCACTCGCAGTGATAGCAGCGCCTTTTCCGGATTAGCCTCTTTGAGTTTGTCTGCGATAAGGTAGTCAAGTGAGTGCTTGATCAGCGGCTGCACCAGATCATCCGGTGTGTAGTGAGAACCAGTAGCGGCACGTTCATCACCAAGGGCAAAGGCGAACTCAACCGAACTGTCGGTGCGGATAAAAACCGGTTCGTATTCCAACAGACCTTCGTAAACCGAACCGAACTCCTCAACATTGAGGGCTGCATAGTTGACCCTGATCACCTGGCCGTTGTTCGGGTTTTCATACAGGCTAAGGGAACGAAGGCAATGCAGTATGGTTTCATTGTCAAGTGCACAGCGGCCAAAAGGGCCGATGGCATCGAAGCGGAACAGGTCACCCGCTAGCGGGGCGATACCGAGCTTGCTGCCGGGACCGCCATCTTCAAATAGATTGAAAGTTGCCAGCAGAGCCAACCAGTGGTCATCGTGTCGCCGGTCTGCCAGATAGCGCTTTTCTGAAAGACGACGCAGACGCATCAAGCTGTAATAACGATCATAGATATCACGTTTGGCAGCAGATTGTGAGGGTGGATAGATAAGATTGCGCTCTTCGATAACCATCAGGAAGAGCAGGCGATATATCAGCCGAAGGAGGAAGTGATAATATTCTAAAGGCTCAAGTCTGCCGGAATTGATATCTTCCAACAGCTCCGTGTTTTGCGGATGTCGCAGGAAACCATTGGCAAAGGTTCGGATGGCATTCTCAACAGCTTTGCTCAGTCCATCACGAATACGGGCACCGGAATCAAGAGAGTCCTGGTGGTAGCGCTCAATGATGCTGTCAGAGGAGTTGTCCAACTGTGCAGGCAATCTGGTTACATGCAGAAGCCGATAGAGGATAGCGAAGTCGGCAAACAAGCCATCACTGAAGATCCGGTCAAGATCGAACTCCAGGTAGGTGAGCTTTACCAGGCGTGAACTGTCCCGCAGTAATCGCAGCAGCCTACCGTTGGTGACAATGCCGTAGAGCTGTTCGGTAAGATTCAAGTACTCCTGCATCATTGCATGAGCCGACATTTTCGAAGACAAGGATGAAGGATGAAGGTTGAAGGATGTATTTAAAGCCGTTCCCGGTTTTCTGTCCAACCCTGCTGGTTCGTTGCAGCCGATGATATGGATAGCTGCTTTCCCGCGATTGGTAACGCGGTGAGATATCGGGTAGAGCTTGCTGTTCAGCTCAATGCTCTTGGCCTCATATTCGAGCTGATAACCGAGCAGCCCAAACAACGGCACAATCCAGAGGTTGCGAGTCTCAGTGGTGGCCGGGGAGTCTTCCTTCAGAGTTCCCAGTTTACGGTTATAAATTCGCCAGTAATCCTGGGCATCAGCCCAAGCACGGGCAATTTCATCCTTTACCTTGACCGAAGTCTCAAGGCCAAAATCAGAAGGCTTTTGTCCGTTGGCATCATCAAGCTTTTCAAGGATATCTGGGGAAAGGATCGAACCTTCTATGCGAATTGAGGGGTAATTCATAAAGGCAAGGATGAATTATGAAGGATGAAGGATGAGATAATTTGCATATTCATTTTCCCTGTATTTTGCATTTTTTCGAGATTGATGTGAATATTGCCAACAGTTGGTTGCATTCATCTTGTTGTGGCAACGTAATTTCTGACGATAAAATGCCCGATTCAGATAAAAGCTCGAACCAGTAGGCTGTTTCATCTAATTCTTTCAGGCAATCTCCGACTTTAGATATAAATTCTGCATTTGAACGGGCACGGCAAGCTTCACGGTAATTTGCTCCAACGGAAGTTGCAGAGCGAAGAACCTGTTTTCCGATGATCTGTGCTTCAGTCGTTTTGGGTAAGGATGAAAATATCCGGATAACAGCAAGAGCAAATTCTTTTGTTCTTTTCCTTAAATCAGGTTGTTTTTCATCCTTCATAATTCATCCTTCAACCTTGAAGCGTTATCATCCTTCAAACTTTTCAGACATTCGTGCCCTTTATCGGTAATTCTGTATTTCTGCATACGGCTATTAGGTTTGTCAGGAATGGTCATTGTCACCCAACCCAACTCAAGAAGGCGTTTAATCTGCTTGTGTAACTCTCCGGAAACAGACTTGTGTCCCAACTCGAGTGACATGGCTGCTTTACCCATTTCACCAAGCTTCAGCAAGATAAGAACTATTTTTGCAGCCAAGGCTGACTCTAGCCGTGACTCTAGCCGTGACTCTAGCCGTGACTCAGATCTTGACTCTGACCGAGAAACATCATCAGCCGATGCTTCATCTCCCATTGCTGATTCTGCAACCTCCATTGCCGCCGGATGAACCGGCAACCTCACCATGAAATAGCTGTGGTCTTCATCGGATTCAAACTCTGCAGGTGGTGAACCATTTTTCCGCATAGCATCAATAATTTTGGGGATGCCGGTGCAGCGTCCTTCAGTAAACTCCAGCTCCTTCAGGAACTCGCCGATGCGCCGGTTGCGATAACGACGGGGAAGCGCCTTGCCAGCACGGAGTTGATCCAGGCGCACCGAACGATCCGGCCCCGGATAATTGAGGACAAACAGCGCATCATGCTCAATACGGATCTCTATAGGTTCACGGGTATCGTACCCCCGATGATAAATGGCATTGACCACTGCCTCTTCAATAGCCCTGTAGGGAATGTTTTCAACACGGGTCGCTTCAGCACGATCTTTGTGCTTGATTACGGTTTCGCTGATAAAGTTACGCTTGATGTAGTCCAGGGCTTCACGGGTCATGCCTGGAAGAGGGCCTTTGAATATCTTCTCAGAGAACTTGTCGCCCCCCGGCCCTTCCTTGGGGAACCAGACCACGTCTATCTGCATGACAGGGAAGAATCTCCAAGGTTCCGGGTTAAACATCATCAAGCCAATATTCAACGGAAAAGGCGCTTCATCCGGTCCACCAACGACACCCATCTGCCGCCCAAGCTCTTCCAATGAAAGGCTCGGCGCCTGCTTGAGCAGATCACTACCTACCTGCATCAGGTATTCCTGCATTAATTCACGGGAGAGAACTTCCACCTTGGCCTGCATATTGAAACGGTCATCGAAAGGAACCGTAGCGGCCAGCGAGATAAGCTCTGTTTCGTCGGCACCCTTGGCACGAATCGTACTGGAACCTTTACGAATGAAGTAGCCGTACTCTTTAGCTTCCTTGCCCAGGCTGAGCTTTGCCTTGTAAGGGCGGGTCTGACCACCCAATACCCAGAGTACCAGAATATGCCGCCCTTCGATCTCAACTGGAACGACAATCGGGTGGTAATACGGCTGAATAGCATTGAAACCGAGATTGAGGATTTCTTTCTGGATGGCATCAAACTGACTGGGATCCATACCAATTGGCGGCAACACTGGGCGACCATTTTCTTCCTTAATGCCGATGAGAATGTAACCACCACCGAGATTGTGGAAGTCGTTGGCAAAGGCGCAGATGGTATGGAGAACGTCAAGCGGATTCCATCCTTCCTTGAATTCAAGACGTTCCCATTCTACCGGTTTACCGTTGAGGAGATCTTGTATGTTGATTGGCAGTGCTTTATTCATATCAGTATCCTTATTCTGGTAAAAGAACATACACCCCGAGCAGGTCCATTGGCAGCACCGGATGCACCACCTGGAAGCGTTTGCCGTCCATGAGTGAACTGAATCGTTCGTGGGCTTCGACCAGTTTTTGCGACTGCTGTTCGGCTACCCCATCGAACTCTGTCGAAAAGCTTTGCAGCAACTTCAGTTCGTTATCAAGGAAGCTCAGCCTGGCTGGTGTTGGCAGATCGGAACTTGCCCGAGCTGATGACAGCAGCTCACGAGCCTGATCGTGGTTGAGATATTCCTTCTGTTGTGGCGTACCTTTCCAGCCCCAAAGGATCATCTCTTCAGCCACTACCTGCTGATGGCCCTTGCGATCCTCAATGACGTTGCGGCAGCGGAAAAGTAGTAGCGTGGTTTTGATCGAAACCTGCTTGGTACGGATGACAGCGGTGCGAGCGGCACGCTTGTCCATACGGCTGACCGTGTTGGCCATGACCAATTGGCAAAGCTGCTCCACGAAGCGATGGTTGCGCCCCATATAGTGGTAGTCTTCAGGAGTGGGAGAACTGAAGCTGATGCTCACCATATCTCCGGCTGGCAGAATACCGCGCAACTGATCCGGCATATTAGAAGTGATAATTTTGAAGGATGAATTATGAAGGTTGAAATTTGAATTTAAAGATTTTTCTTCATCCTTCATACTTCTGCCTTCATCCTTAACTTCAATGACCTGAACACCAAACAAGTTATTCAATGCAGAGGTAACAAAGAACTGGACCGCATGTGGATCACCAATCGCTTCATCGACTTCTTTCAGGTCGGCTTCGATCTCATGCGCCTTGATGGCATGCTGGGCAAAGATACTGCGGGATGCCTCTTCGCGCTTGGCAGCTTCTTCCACCTTGTGGGTGACGTTAATCTTGGCCTCTTCTGCCTCGTTGAGTTCACCAAAGTCAAACGTCATCTGATTGCTGCGATCACGTCCCCTGGTGATTTTTCGATCAGGACTGATAAGGAGCGCCTGGGTAATGGTGTCGATAATGCTCTGGGAATCCTCTGGAAATGGCACGTTGATGCCGGTGGAACGCTTGATCTCGCGAACCTTGCGCAGGAGAACATCCAGTACGATACCGTCGATAGGGTTGTCAGCACCATAGAGCAGACAAGCTTTCACCTCAGGTGCATTCTGACCAAATCGGTCAACACGTCCTTCGCGCTGCTCAAGCCTGTTTGGGTTCCAGGGGAGGTCGTAGTGGAGGACAGCGGTAAATTGATCCTGTAAGTTGATACCTTCACTGAGACAGTCGGTAGCCACAAGCACCCGCAGCTTCGATTTACCCATTTCCTCTATCTTTTGCTTGCGCAGTTCATCCGGCAGTTCGCTGGTGATGACCTGGATGTCGAGCTTGGGGAATTTCTTTTTCAACGCCGGGGCAAGCAGTGCGCCAACATAGTTGGCGGTGGCAATGTAGCGGCAGAAGATAACCGGATTGAAACCGGCTGCCAGCCATTCCTGCAGAAGTGCTTCAGCAGTGGCAACTTTTTTGTCGTCCTTGATTGTTGAAAGAGCTGCGAGCTGTTGTGAAAACGCCCGCAACTTCTGTCGTTGGGTTGCACTCCAGTCATTCTGCTCGATCAACTGAATGGGGGTGTTGTCTCCCTCAAACCCGAACTCAGTATCCCTCACCGGATTTTCATCAAGAGCATCAACAGTCCATGAGGTCTCGTCAGCAGTAGCCTTCGCCAGGTTGGAAAGACGGGTATTCAGCATCTCGACCCCGGCAGCAGGGCTGGACATGACACCACGCAGCAAAGCCAGAGCAGTCCAATATTGTATTCTGCGCTGACCCACCTTACCCGGATCAACAGTGATAAGCTGCTTGGCAAAATCAAGTATCTCCTCAAAGAGGTTTCGATACCCGAGAGAAAGTGAATAATCTGCTTCGAAGGCATCACGGGTCGGGAAGGGCGTATCCTCTCCCATCCACTTTTCCACGTCACCCCTCTTGCGCTGGATAAAATGACGTGCCAGATCGCGGCGTTGATTTTGCGAAGAGCTCGGCAGATCCAGTGTCTCGAATTCCGGCTGCAGTAGGCCGAGGAGAGAATGGAACTCCTCCGGTTTGCCGCTGTGCGGGGTCGCTGTGAGCAGGATCATCTGCTGATGGGCTTTCTTGGCCAGGCGGCTGATCAGGTGGTAACGCTGTTGTTGACTGGCTGAAGCTCCGGCTGGCCGTGTGCAGGTGTGAGCCTCATCAATGATCACCAGCTCTGGGCACTGCTCAACAAAGACGTCACGGCGATTATCAGACTTGATGAAGTCGATGCTGATAACCTGAAAAGGGTAGTAATCATAGACGCTGGTATCACCCTGAATCTGGCGATCAAGACGGGCTTGGGTATTGGAGCGGATGATAACAGCTTCGATATCCAGCTTGTCCCGAATTTCGTTTTGCCACTGCTCACACAGGTGGGGCAGACAAATGACAGCAAAACGCTGGATCTTACGTCGCTCCAACAACTCTTTGGCGATCAGAAGAGCTTCGATAGTTTTACCAACACCGACATCATCAGCGACCAGAAGACGGACAGAATCCTGACGCAAGGCCATGATGAGCGGCACCATCTGATAGGAACGGGGACGAAAGGAGAGTTTAGCCAGACAACGGAATGGACCGGCTCCGTTACGGAAAGCCAGACGTGCTGAATCGTAGAGCAAACGTGCGGTGCTGATGTCACCAAGATCCTCTTTACCAGGAGGGAGAAAAACCGTTTCCTGAGGTTTATCGGCAGGGATGTTCAGTGGCAGATAGATTCCGGCAATTTCATCATCTGAACCACCAAGAGGCTTAACGACCAATAAATCGGGATCAACTGAGGGAAGCACAATCCAGTCGCGCCCGCGTAGATTTACGAGTTTACCAGCTTGATAAACGGTAGTTGTCATTTGAACTCCGTGCCTTTTCCAATAAAGGATGAAGGTTGAAGGATGAATTATGAATTTTAAAGCCTTTTTTCATCCTTCATAATTCATCCCTCATCCTTTTAAATATATCGGGTCTCTCGGCCACAATCTCGGCCAAGCTGTCCCGGTAGTAGTAAACCCATACTTCATCGCCCATAGCCATGATGGCCTGGCGTTTTTCATCATCATCTGCCCGTACCAGTGGATCGTCGTGAGGCGTGCCGTCACAGAAGACCCATATGCGAGGTTTGTAGTAGAAATCTGGTTGAACATAGAGACCATCAACCCTTTTCTGTGCTGCATCTGGCAGACGGAGACCATTTACAAAGAGGTGATCTATAAAGCGTCGCTCTGTTGATGAGTTTGGATCTATGTTACGCAGCAGGGTCTGGTAGTGTTCATCGTAACTACCGAAGCCCTGATTTGACTGAATCTCTATAGTACACAACAGCAGCTTTTCCAGAGCGTCTTTGATCAGATGACGGTCGATGATCTTGTGATCCCGCTGGTTGTAATAGCTGAGCAGGTCATCATAGGAAGCTGGTCCCTTGTACTCTGCGTCATCATAGCGGCAAATAGCATAAGCCTGCTCAATCACTTTATGGAAAGCATGGATGTTTTCAACGAACTGAGAAAGAATGCCCAGACTCCCCTCAGCCGACTCGTACAGCAGAATATTGGGAGCTTCTGGGTCACCCATGGTGACAACACCGATTTCACTCGGTTCTACTTGGAAGACCGTCTCGATGGCCCGCTTCAGCGCATGCTGCAGCGTGATAACACCTTCAGGTTTAAGTCCCAGCGGTTGAATCGGCTCGATATAAAGAGCATCAGCCAAGTTTGAGGTCATGAGCTTCACGCGCTTGAACTGCTCAGTAATGTTACTATCTTCTTCTGGCATCTTACTGCGCCAGTCACCGGAAACCATGCCGATTGGAAATCCATCAGCTTCCTGTGCACGCCATTTCATGTTGATATGGACAAGGCGAGCAGCCGGAATGTAGCGGATGTTCAGAAGTTCGTTTTCGCTTGAATGAACAATGGCTTTTCGTATCCGCTCAATCTGTCCGCCATCAACGGAGAAGTAAGTTTTAATATCAAAGCCCTTGGATACCCGTTCCTCTTCTTCACAGGATATTCTATCTATCTCCACCGCACGGGATTCGGCCATCTCTAGTAAATCATGGATATGCAGCTTGTTGGCGTTGTCACCAAGCGAAAGTCCTGAGAAGGGACAGAACTCCAGGTCTTTCTGATCTGCGGGGAGGAAGTACCCAGCTTTCGTGCTGATCTTCGCTTCAGTGAGTGAAGACTCGGCATCCTGGATGACCAGTTGGCAAATTTTAAACTTGCGACCATTATGGTAGATAATATTTTCAGGGCCGAACTCTCGCAGTGCTATTGAACGTGGGCGGGAGACAAATTCGCCCTGGGAATCACCTGTTGGCAGAAAGACACGTAGGGGGAGACGGGTGAAGTTGTAGCCTGGCAGGAAGCCTTCCGAAGCCAGATAACGATAAGGATAGAACTCTGACAATTCAGATGATCGTCCGGTAAGGTCATTTCGCAGCAGGTCGAGCTGCCTGGTTGCCTGATCCTGATGACGTTTATATTTACGGTATTCATCACTACCAAGACTCAATGTGCCGCTTTCGATCTTCT
Organism: Deltaproteobacteria bacterium; assembly: GCA_019162745.1. Taxonomy (GTDB): domain Bacteria; phylum Desulfobacterota; class Desulfuromonadia; order Geobacterales; family Pseudopelobacteraceae; genus JACRCG01. The sequence goes on from JAFLLC010000122.1 coordinate 67,490, forward strand.
GGGTAGCCTTAGTCAGGATCGTTCGGGCTGAACGGTAGAGTCGCCGCCACCGGTTAAGTGAATCATCGAGGTTTTCAACAATCTTCGACAGGTTTTGATCAATCCACTGCTCGGAGTACCAAGTAGTAGCCTTTATCGCCAATTGATCGTCAAAATCGTGAATGACCCGCTTGAAGGTTGCCTTCAGTCGGTCGAATTGCGCTGGTGAAATGGCCAGTCCCGCTCTGACACTGGCGGCCAGCGGCATGGTATCATTGTCATCAGTGACCAGATTCATTATGGACGGTTTGGCACCACCAGCATTATCGATACCAGGCAGACCGATTTCGGAAGCGACCATAGCGTTGAGATGAGACAGTAGCAGTTCCTTATTACAAAGATCGAGACGAGGGGCCATAACCGTACCGGCCACCAACTCCCGTTGCTCTTTAAAGAAGTGACGATCATGAGGGGCATAACTGGAGCAGTAGGTAAAGATCAACGCCCCTTGACCACTTCGACCGGCACGACCAGAACGCTGGGCATAGTTGGCAGCGTTGGGCGGGGCATTACGCAGGTGAACCACGCTGAGGGAACCGATATCAACACCGAGCTCCATTGTGGGAGAACAGAACAGTGCGCTGACTGATTGAGACCGGATCTTTGTTTCATCAAGTTTCGTCTTGGCGTCATCCAGAAACCATTCAGCCCTGAAGCGATCCTCCCGATCTAGGCGGGTGTCTGTATTCAACTGGCCGGTGTGATCCTCACCACGGAAGCGTTTCATTGATGAGAAATCGCGCTGATAAAGATTTTTGAAGAAGTCGTTGGGTTTCGGAGTTAAATCCTTGTAGGAACGACGCTTGATGACATCAGCTTTGACAGTTGTGCCATCACCGTTTTTCCAGATAACACTTTCCAGACGGAGGCGGTAAATCTTGACCTCTTCATTTTTTTCACTTCTTGCCGGGAACGACTTCAGATAATCAGCCTGTTCAAGCATATCCATGATCTGGAGGATAAGCTCACGATAACCCTCCCGCTTGAGGTCAATATCAAGTCCTTCCCGTTTAACAAACTGCTTGATGAATTTACCCAGAGAACTGGCTGGTCCCATGCTTTTGGTGAATAGCCGGGCATTCTTGTTGAGAGGTTCGTAGCGGATGTAATACGGCTCTTTGAATTTTTCGTTACGATCCAGTGCCCAGGGACGCTTGAGAAGTTCACCAAAGAGTTTTTCGTATTCCTTGAGCTTGGACTGAGTAAGATAATTCTCGCTATGGATGGCAAATTCAAGCCGGAAAAAATCAAGGATAGTGCTGATCAGTTCTTTTCGTTTCGCTTGGTCCAATGCACCAAACAGAGGTGATGCCGACCAAAACTCATCGGTGGCAGCAATTTCATCCATATCTTTATATTCAATAGACAGCAGAGCACACTGCTCTAGGTTCGGCAGTACAACACGCCAACTGCGGCGCAGATCAGCTACTGCACGATAAAAGAGGAAATCCTGAAGCGCCTGCTCGTATTTGCGCCGAATCGGTGCCAAAGCAGGTTCCTGATTCATAGTGGAATATTCGAGGAATGGGAGTCGCAGTGACTTGAATACCGATTCACCGATAGTAGCGAACGTGAGGCAACCGCCTGGTGTTTGCTCTAATGCCTTATAAATTCCCGCACGGAGTCTGACGACCTGAACGAAATCGTTGAAGTGACCGGCCTGGAGAGCGGCATCCTGTCGATTGTCGGTAAAGCTGAGCAACTTCTGGTCTTTGACAGAATACCCGGCATCGTTGAGCCGGTTGAGAATAGAGAAAGCGGTAATAGTCGTGGAGGTGCTTCGCCCTTCGCTGCCAAGTTTGGTGAGTTTTGTACCTTCGTTGGTCTTGGTGTCAAAGAACACACCAGCAGTTGGATCGAACAGCAGGGGGGCTTTCATGAACCAGCCCCACCATTTCATCTCTTTTGTTTCTGAGCAGTTCCCATATTCGTCAAACCAGAGCTTTATCGGGAAGTACTGTTTTTTCTTGCTGTCCACAACAACACCAGATTTCGTTACACGAAACCAGGACTCAGGCAGCATCTCGGCATCTTCGGTAAGATCCCAGAGATCGTCTCCCACAAACAGGTAGCCATCATTTGTTTCTTCATCTTCAGTAGTTTCTCTGAATTCCCGTGGTTCAAGTTGTTCACCTGACCGTGAGACACACAGGTACGGGTGGCCGCTCGCACGGCTAAATACATTGGGGAAAATCGGCTTTTTGTCAGCTTCATCTTCCTTGTACATACCCGGTTCAAGAGTAATAAAGCGATTATCGTCCTGATCGAGGGTTGTATAGACCGAGCCGGTCTGGGAAATGAACTGATGCAGCTTGAATGGGAGCAGTGTGTAGCGCTCTCCGGATTCTTTCAGTCTGACATTGGCGATACTGATCCATTGCAGTAGTTCTTGGAGAAAAGAGCGACAGGTTTCAGCTGACATTCCTGAATCAGCTGCCAGTTCCTGGGCAATCTCAACCAGCTGCTTTGGCTTACCCCGAACAAGGATGCCTTCACGGACACCAAGGGCAATCTTGTTTTCCAGCCAGATAGCGACCGGATGTACTTTCAGTTTTTCAATATCGTCATTCTGATTGATACCGTCAGTGATTGCATCGGCCAGTTTGTTTTTGGGTGGAATTAAGCCTTCTGATGAGAGAGAACGGGTCAGTTTTTCATTCACAACCTGCTCGGGAGTAAAAGTTCGCCCAAACAGCTTGGTAGCGACACCGGCGACTTCAGCTCTCTGGTCGGCGAGGTTGCCTGAAGTGTCGGAAACCATGGTTGCGGAAGTGCCTATACTGACAATCTGATGAGCACAGTTAGAGCGGATTCGCCGGATTAACATGGCAACATCTGCCCCCTGACGCCCGCGATAAGTGTGGAGTTCGTCAAAGACCAGAAAACGGAGGTTTTCGTATATGCCATCCCGGATTTGACGTTCACGGACTCGGGTCAGCAACAGTTCCAACATCATGTAGTTGGTAAGCAGGATCTGCGGTGGGTTCTCCCGCATTTTGGCTCGGGCATCTTCACCTTCCTGACCGGTGTACTGGCCGAATGAGATCGGAAATGCCTTGCCGGTTGTACCCTCATAATTCTTTTTGTAACGGGTAAATTCTTCAAACTGGGAATTGATGAGGGCATTCATGGGGTAAACCACAACAGCGGTTACACCTTTGGAGCCTGGATTGGAAAGCAGGTGATGGAAGATCGAGCCGATATAGGTGAGTGATTTTCCGGACCCGGTACCTGAAGTAACGATGAAGTCTTTACCGGCTGTACCAAGACGGATCGCCTCAACCTGATGATGGTAGAGCTTAAAGCCTTTGAAGATGTCCCGAATATCGGGGTGGAGTGTGCCGGATGTGGCAAGGTCTTCGAGACTACCAAACATCTCAAACGCTGGGTTAAACTGAAGAAGTGGTTCTGGCCAAAGCTTACCACGGCCTAACTCGCGGTTGACAACTTTGCTGATATCAGGATCGGCTATGGATATGAAGCTGCGAATATAGGAAGAGTAGTCACCAACAATATCGGCGTGAGTCTGGAAAACATTCATGTGCCTGTCCCACCTCAAATAACATCAAATGCATTACTCTTATCAGATTAATTGGTCACATACTATTAGAAACACTCTTAATTAAATAATATTATTAATTGAGGTTATTGCAAAATATAAGGCCAAGACAATATATGTCACTCAAATACAAAAAGGGCTAACAGTAATGTTAACCCTTGATTGTATTATTCAAATGTATTTCATATTGGGTAGGATAAAAACACTTTATGGGGCCAAAAATGCATTAATTGGGTACCCCTACAAATTATTAAGTCTAAATGTCCAAGTTTACGACGTTCAGCGCGTTTTTCTCAATAAAATCTCGCCGCGGCTCAACCTGGTCGCCCATCAGAACTGTAAAAATTTCGTCCGACTCAACTACGTCCTCAATCTTGACCTGCAGCAATACACGGTTTTCAGGGTTCATCGTGGTTTCCCAGAGCTGCTCCGGGTTCATCTCTCCCAGACCTTTATAGCGCTGGATTGCCAGACCTTTTTTGGCATTTTCGAGGAAAAAACCGAGCAGATCCTGATGGTTGGTTGTTTCGAACAGCACCTTTCTCCCCTCCTGCTCGACAAAGGCCCGACCATCTGCCATGGTTTCCACGATCCGGCGGTGGTTGTCAACCAGAAGCTCATATTCACGAGTAGAAAGTACCGCCAGCGTCTGCTGATCGATAATGGAGCGGATGTTGCCGATCCGGAAGGCGATCCGATATTCCTCTATCTCGTACTCTGAACCTTCGGCCAGCAATTTCATTGACTCCAGGTACGGCACAATCTGGGAGAACTCTTCCAGGCCGGACGGAACATTACTGCGAATGACAATTGAAAGGAGTTCGGGTGATATCCCCTTTTTAACAACTTTATTGAAGATGGCCCGGTTTTCAATAAACTGTTTAATAACCGGGATAATCTGCTTGCCGGTGTAGGTGCGATCCCCTTTTTCAAGGCGCAGAGTCAGATCTTCGGACCCTTCTTCCAACAGGAAATTCTGCATGGCGTGTTCATCGAGCAGGTACTGTTCTTTTTTGCCCCGCTTGACTTTGTAGAGCGGCGGCTGGGCGATATAAAGGTGCCCGCGTTCGATCAGTTCACGCATGTTGCGGTAGAAGAACGTCAACAGCAGCGTCAGGATATGCTGACCATCAACGTCGGCGTCAGTCATGACAATGATACGGTGATAGCGGAGCTTAGCGATATTAAAATCGTCCTTGCCGATGCCGGTACCGAGCGCCGTGATCAGGGTGCGGATCTCCTGCGAGGAGATCATCTTGTCGAAGCGGGCCTTCTCGACGTTGAGAATCTTCCCCTTGAGCGGCAGGATCGCCATGTTTTTGCGGTCACGCCCCTGTTTAGCCGAGCCGCCGGCCGAATCACCTTCGACCAGGTACAGCTCGCAGAGCGCCGGATCCTTTTCCTGGCAGTCAGCCAGTTTACCCGGCAATCCCCCCATATCCAGGGCGCCCTTGCGGCGGGTCAGGTCTCTGGCCTTGCGGGCAGCCTCACGGGCGCGGGCTGCTTCGATCGATTTGTTGAGAATGTCTTTGGCAATCTTCGGATTTTCTTCGAGATAAACTGCCAGACGCTCATTCAGGAGCGATTCTACGTACCCCTTTACCTCGGAGTTACCCAGCTTGGTTTTAGTTTGTCCTTCGAACTGCGGCTGGGGAATTTTGACCGAAATTACACATGTCAGCCCCTCGCGCAGGTCTTCGCCGGAAACCGTGACCTTCTCGTTTTTGAGCAGGTTATTGGCAGCCGCATACGAGTTCATTGTACGGGTCAGAGCCGCCTTGAAACCTGCCAGGTGGGTACCACCCTCATGGGTGTTAATATTGTTGGCAAAGGCAAATATCTTCTCGTCGTAGGAGTCGTTGTACTGCATGGAGACCTCCATCTCCACCCCCCCTTTTTCACCCTTGAAGTACATCGGCTTGGGGTTGACCACGATCTTATTGCGGTTCAGATATTCTACAAAAGAGTTGATCCCACCCTCGTAATGAAACTCGTGCGATTTACCATCGACCCGTTCATCACTTATCTTGATCCTCACCCCGGCGTTAAGGAACGCCATTTCGCGGATACGCTGTGAAAGGATATCGAAAGAGAATTCGGTTGTTTCAAAGATTTCCTCATCCGGCATGAAGGTTATCTTTGTGCCCCGTTTTTTAGTTTCACCGGTCATCTCAAGCGGCGCCTGAGGGTCACCGCGACGATAGGATTGACGGAAGATCTTGCCATCGCGACGTATTTCCAGTTCAAGCCATTTGGAAAGGGCGTTGACAACTGATACGCCGACTCCGTGCAGGCCGCCTGATACCTTGTAGGAATCGTTGTCAAATTTGCCGCCGGCGTGCAGCACCGTCAGGACGACTTCGGCAGCTGATTTCCCTTCATGAGCCATTATGTCTGTCGGGATGCCGCGGCCATTGTCGACGACTGTTATCGAGCCATCTACATTAATGGTTACTGAAACTTCATTACAATAACCGGCCAGCGCTTCATCAATTGAGTTATCAACGATTTCATATACCAGATGGTGGAGGCCGGCGGCTGAAGTTGAGCCGATGTACATCGCCGGCCTTTTACGCACTGCCGACAAACCTTCAAGAACCTTGATATTTTCGGCGCCATACTCTTCGGAGCCGTTTGTTTTTACGTTTTCCTGTTCACTCATGCGGTTAACTTCCTTCAAACGTCAGATTGCCGTCTTTGACATGAAAGACGGCGCAGTGTGGTGCAGCCTCCAGCAGAGCCGGGGACCGTTCCGTGGTTGTGATGAAGACCTGAATTTTTCTCATAGTCAGGAACTCCATCAGGTTATTGTTCCTCTGTGTGTCCAGTTCGGAACTCATATCATCCAGCAACAGCAACGGCGCCTCACCGAAGGTATGTTGCAGATTGTCCATCTCCGCCATTTTAAGCGCAAGTACGAAACTTTTCTGCTGTCCCTGAGAGCCGAATGCCTTGAGCGGCCGTTCATCCAGCATAAAAGTCAGGTCATCCCGATGCGGACCGCCAGTTGTAGTACCGTAGCGTTCGTCTGATCGCTGCTGTCTGGTGAACAGCTCCAGCAGTTCCTCCTGTATTTGTTCCCGTTCAATTGACTTTACCCCGTCCGGCCGATAGCTGAGGCTTGATGTTTCGCTGCCACCAGATATTGTGGCATAATATTTCTGCAGTTTACCGTCCAGCACAGAAACAAACCTGAGCCGCCTTTCGATAACCTCTGCCCCGGTTTCTGCCAGTTTTTCTGTCCATACATCAAGACAGCTTCTATCAGCACTTTTCAGCAGCTGATTACGCTGTTTAAGGATTCGCTGGTAAGAATGCCAGCAGTGAAGATAACCAATATCTCCCATATAAACAGCCCGGTCAAGGTACCGCCGCCTGGAGTCAGGCCCTGTTCTAACCATCCCGGTGTCATCAGGTGAAAAAACGACTGCATTCAGTTTTCCATGCAGCTGAGAGGCTTTATAAACCGCTTTTCCGTCAATTTCTACCTTGCGGCCAGCCGCTTCAATTATCAGCTGTAATCTGTTCTCAACACCGCCTGATTCAACAGTACCCAGAATCTGCGCCTGTCGCTTACCATGGCAGATGAGCTCAGGCAGGCGCGAGGTTCTGAATGAGCGCGGAGATCCGAGCAGGTAGATAGCTTCCAGCAAATTTGTCTTGCCCTGACCATTAAGGCCATAGAGCAGATTGAAACGTTCGCCCGGGTTTATCTGAGCGGTACGGACGTTCCTGAAATCGGCAACCGCCACTGAGCAAAGACGCATCAGCCGCTTTTAGAGCCTCATCGGCATAATGACAGCAAGAAAACTGTCGGAATTTTCCGGAACAATGATCGATGGTGAAAGCTCATCTTTAAATTTCATTTCAACTCGTTCGGTTTCAGCTACAGAAAGAACATCCAGCAGGTAACGGGCATTAAATCTGACCGATATAGGTTCTCCCTCATAGGTTACGTCTATTTCCTCCATAGCATCTCCCAATTCAGGATTACTGGAAGAAATTCTTATCCCCCCTGAAGAAATTTCCAGCATGATTCCTTTAAATTTTTCGCTGGAAAGAATCGCCATACGCCGCACGGAATGGCTGAAGTCCTCCTTGTTGACAGTTACTATCTGGGTGTTGGAGGTAGGGATGACACGGTTGTAATCAGGGAACTCTCCATCAACGAGACGCATGACCATGTATGAATCGCCACGTTTGATTACGGCGCTGTTATCCATGAAACCAAACAGCATTGTCCCCCCTTCTTCATCGGTAATCTTCTTCATCTCATAGACGCCTTTTTTCGGCAGGATGACACCTTTCAGGAGTTCCGGACCGGCTGTTCCTTTGAGATCTCCTGCAGCTATCGAAAGACGGTGCCCGTCTGTGGAAACCATTTTAAGACCGTTGCTGCCGTCTGAACGTACTTCCACTTTAATAAAAATACCGTTAAGATTGTATTTTGTTTCATCGGTACAGATAGCATATGAAGTTCGCTCAATCATTCCGCGCAGCAGAGATGTTTCTATTTCAAATAGATTTTCTTCTTTTATTTCAGGAAAATAAGGAAATTCATCCGGTGAAAGGCCGACAATGTTAAATTGGACCTTACCGCACTTAATTTCCACCCAATCATTATCTTTAGTCGAAAACAAAATTGGTTGATTCGGAAGCTCTTTTACTATCTCGTACAATTTTTTAGCAGAAACAGTAATTTTACCCGGAGTTATAACCTCGGCGGAATAGCTGCTTTTCATTCCAACTTCCAGGTCGGTTGCCGTGACAATAAGGGAAGTAACAGTCGCTTCAAGAAGCACATTAGATAAAATTGGCATTGCAGTTCTTTTTTCAACAATCCCCTGAATTTTTTGCAGCGATTTCAGGAATTGTTCTTTTTCAATTTTAAATTCCATCTAATCCTCCTTTTAATTACTAGTAGTAAGTTTATAAAAGATTTAAAACCTTGTAGTATATTGTAGGTCCTGTGGAAAATAGGTATAACTCAGTAACATGTTTATTTTTAACTGATAAAGCTAGTTTGCTGGCTGTGAATTTTGATGTACATATAACATACTTTTGCACAGTTGAAAAAATTACCAATAGTTATTAACAGTGAATCAACAGTTTTTCCTTACTTGAGGAGTAAGCGTCTTATTTCATCAATAATTTTAGATAGTTTAGGTTCATTTAGTAGTGCTTTATCAATTTTTTTGTAGGAGTGTATGACGGTTGAATGATCTTTGCCGCCAAACTTCAGTCCTATATCAGGATAAGATGATTTTGTCATATCCCGACAAAACCAGATTGCTATCTGACGAGCCTGAACGATGTTTCTTAATCTTTTTTCCGATTTTATATCAACTACCTTCAAATCAAAATATTCAGCAACTGTTTTCTGGATTAATTCGACAGTTACTTCTTTGTGTCTGTCTCCCAGAATATCTTTAAGATTTTCTTTCGCAGTTTCCAGCGTTACTGGAATATTCTGCAGGCTGCTGAACGCTCCGAGCCGTATAAGCATCCCTTCCAGTTCACGGATATTTCTTGTATCACTTGAGGCAAGAAAATAATAAACATCCTCCGGGAAAAATACCTTTGTAACTTCTGATTTTTTTTTCAATATGGCAATTTTTGTTTCCACATCGGGCGGTTGTATATCTGCGATGAGTCCCCATTCAAATCGGGATCTCAGCCGTTCCTCAAGGTCGGAAATTTCTCGTGGAAATTTATCCGACGTAATTACAATCTGTTTATGGGCATCATGCAATGCGTTAAATGTGTGAAAAAATTCTTCCTGTGTTCCAGTCTTACCGGATATAAACTGGATGTCGTCGATTAAAAGTACATCTACATTTCTGAATCTGTTTCTGAATATATCCATTTTTTTCAAGCGGAGATGATTAACCATCTCATACATGAATTTTTCAGCGGAGCAGTAGCAGACATTCAACTCCGGTGAGTTGTTACGGATAGTATGTCCGATCGAATTTAACAGGTGGCTTTTACCAAGACCGACGCCACCATATATAAAAAGCGGGTTGTAGGTGTCAGCGGGGTTGTTGGCTACCGCCATTGCGGCTGCATGAGCAAATTGGTTGCCTGTCCCACTTACAAAAAGGTCAAATGTATACTTTTGGTTGAGCGGGGTGAATACCTGTTCAAGGGGGGTACTTTTGCCTGAGGCAGGTTCGTAATCGTTTTTTACAATGAAATCTTCTGAAATGTATGGCTGGTGTTCTTCATCGTGCCTGATGATAAAATTAAGTGAAACGGTATATCCTGAAATAGCAGAGAGTGCTCCTGCCAAAATCTTCAGATAATGATCCTCCAGCCATTCTTTTATAAATGAATTAGGAACAGATAAAAAAACGGAGCTACCTTCATGATGGCTGTAACGAACCGGTTTTACCCAGGCATCATAATCGGCTTCAGACATTATTTTTTCAATATTTTCAGTTGCTTGTTGCCATAATTCTAACATCAGTAAAATTCTCAGTCATAATAGGTATTGGTTTAAATACTAAATTAGCCATGCAACCGGTAAAATAGTAAACGTGTCTTTATTTTATTGATGGTGTTTTAAAATAGTTTTCAACAATGTTGTCAACATCTGTGGAAAACTATTTATATAAATAAAACAGACAGTTAAATTATGTTTCGGATATATTTTGTCATGTTGAAGGTGGTGGAGAATAGCAGAGCCGACCCTCTTTTTCAAGGCAAATCATATGAACGGTGCCATGGGCGGATATAATATAAATATTGACACGGCTGGGGAGTTGTGTTTAATAACTCATTTCCTGAAAAATAATTTTGTAGAGGTAAATAAACATGAAAAGAACTTATCAGCCAAGCAATACTTCACGCAAGCGTACCCACGGATTTCTCGTAAGAATGGCCACAAAGAATGGCAGACTTGTCATCAAGCGCAGAAGAGCAAAAGGGCGCAAGGTCCTGTCCGTGAAAATTGCCGCCAAGTAATTAAAAGTTATTGTGTGATTATTGATACCACAGCCACATTTCCTAAAACTTCACGGTTGCGGAAGCGAGCTGAATTTATCCAGCTCGCTTCCGCAGAGTGTAAAACAACTGTGCGCGGGTTTCTTGTCGTGTGGCGTGAAAATAATATTCAAACAGCTCGTTTAGGAATAACGGCAAGCAAGAAAATCGGATGCGCAGTGGTTCGGAACAGGGTTAAACGGTATTTGCGAGAATTCTTCAGGCATAATTGCTTGGGGATGTCACCTGTTGATATTAATATTATAGCCCGACGAGAATCGGCTCAAATGACGTATCCCGATATAGAGCGGGAACTCAATAAAGCATTCCGGTACATAGGCATATCCTCATGTTCAAGAGCAGTTTGCTCCTTGTAATCAGGTTTTATCAGAAGATTGTTTCACCTCTTCTTCCTCAGACCTGTCGCTTTTATCCCTCCTGTTCCGAGTATTCCCGTGAGTCCTTAATTCGGCATGGTGTTGCCAGGGGCATGTTGCTTACCGTTATCAGAATATGTAAGTGTCATCCGTTTCATCCGGGCGGCCACGATCCGGTACCCTAACACAAAGTATATACTATTCAGGAGCCTCGATGGAAAAGCGCGCTTTTATAGCTGTAGGTCTTTCAATTGCTGTTTTTTATCTGTTCTCTATGCTGTTTGGCCCAGACAAAGAAAAGATCGAACCTTCTGCACCTCAGAGTGCATCTTCGGCAGCTAATAATTCAACTGCGAAAAATCAACAACCATTGGTCCCCCTGAATTCTGCGCCGGTCACCGGCCAACCGCTCCAGACAAACGCCACTCAGAAAGATATCAGCGTTGAAACGGATCTCTATACAGCGGTATTTTCTTCTCGAGGAGCGAGTCTCAGAAGTCTGACTCTCAAAAACTACCGTGAAGAAAATACTCCTTCAGCACAGAAAGTCACCCTTCTAAATGACTCAGATCCAAACTTATATTCGTTTTCAACGAGGGCTACCGGCTTTAATCTGCCCGACAGTACTCTGTTCACAGCAGATGCTGACAGTCTCACAATTGATAAAAACAGCTCTCGGCAACTTACATTTAACTATATTTCCGGACAGGGATATACAATCCGTAAGGTTTATACATTCTCCCCGGGAGTGTACGGTATCAAACTCGAAACCCAGATTTTCAACAACTCTGCGGCCCCATTAGTCGGGACTATTCAACAGGTAATGACCTACCCTGCTGAGCCGAAGGTAAAGAATAACCGTTATGACACTGCAGGAGCTTACCTCTTTTCAGATAACAGTCTTCAGTCCAATAAAATTAAAGATGTTTCAAGTGCCTCAAAGCGTTATGACAAATTGATCCTGTGGTCAGGTTTTGCTGATAAATATTTTCTCAGTGCGATTCTTGCCGAAAAAAACAGCATTGCTTCTGTAGAGTTAAAAAAGAATAGTGCCGGTTTTTTTGAATCTGTCGTTTCTTCTCCCCAGTTTACCGTCAATCCTGGCCAGTCTACTATTGTTGCGCACCGCCTCTTTGTTGGCCCCAAGGATATCGATATCCTTAAAGCGCAGGGCAATTCGCTGGTGCAATCTCTCGATCTTGGCTGGTTTACGGTTATTGCCAAACCGCTGCTGTATTCTTTGAAATTCTTTTATAAATACGTAGGCAACTACGGTGTCGCAATAATAATAATAACGATTATTCTTAAGGCGTTTTTCTTCCCCTTAACCCACAAGAGTTTCAAGTCTATGAAGGGTATGCAGAAAATCCAGCCCGAAATGACTAAACTTCGTGAAAAGTTCAAAGATGACAAGGATTCCATGAACAAGGCGGTCATGGAGTTGTACCGCGAACATAAGGTTAACCCTATGGGGGGGTGCCTGCCGATGGTTGTGCAGATACCGGTATTCTTTGCGCTATACAAATCGCTGATGTTTTCCATTGAGCTACGTCACGCTCCATTTTTTCTCTGGGTAACAGACCTTTCTGATAAAGATCCTTATTACGTTACCCCTGTTATTATGGGTATCACGATGTTCTTTCAGCAGAAAATGACACCATCCAACATGGAACCGCTGCAGCAGAAGATGATGCTTGCCCTGCCGGTTGTCTTTACGTTCATGTTCCTCAGTTTTCCTTCAGGATTGGTATTGTACTGGCTTGTTAATAACATTCTGACAATCGGCCAGCAGATGTATATAAATAAACTGGTTAAAGATTAATCTGCGTCCCCCGGAGTAACCCGTTATGTATATCCGTGATACCATAGCTGCTGTCAGTACCCCCCCGGGTAATGGCGGTATCGGAATAATCCGGGTAAGTGGCGACAATGCCGCTGCGGTTGGAAACACTATATTTAAACCTGTTTGTGACGGTGGCCTCGTGAGCCACCGTTTTTCTTTTGGTACGATATGTGACAAGGCGACCGGTGAGAAGATTGACGAAGCTATGGCTGTGTATATGCGCGCGCCCCATTCATATACCCGGGAAGATGTCCTGGAGCTGCATTGTCATGGCGGCTGGCTGGTTGTCGAACGGGTATTGGCTCTTGTTCTTTCGTGCGGCGTCCGGTTGGCCGACCCGGGTGAATTTACTCGGCGGGCGTTTCTTAACGGGCGCATTGATCTGATTCAGGCGGAAGCGGTGATGGATATCATCGCCTCAAGAAGTGAAGCAGCCCTGCAGCTGGCTCAAAAACAAAGTGAAGGAGCGCTTTCCGTGCGTATCGAAGGCGTCCGGGTCTGCCTGCTTCGTGCGCTTGCTTTGGTGGAGGCGTATATTGATTTCCCTGACGACGATCTTGGTGAGACTGATGTAGCTGCAATTCTTGTTTCAGTCGGCGAGGCCCAGAATACGATAACAGGTCTTCTCTCCACTTTTGAAGAGGGGCGTGTCATGCGCGACGGGGTTTCGGTCCTGATCGTCGGCAAACCGAACGCCGGCAAGTCAAGCCTGCTTAATCGGCTGCTAAATGAGAACCGTGCGATCGTAACCCATATCCCAGGTACAACCCGTGATATTATCGAGGAAACGGTTAACTTTGATGGTTTGTCCGTCCGTCTGCTTGATACGGCCGGAATACGTCATACCGATGATCTCGTGGAGCAGGAAGGTATCAGCAGGGCTCTTGAAAAAATTCCACAGGCGGACCTTGTTCTTGCTGTTTTCGACGCTTCCAGTGAATTCAGCCAGGAAGATCAATTAATTCTCGATGCGCTGGCAGGCCGTAGGACGGTAGCGGTGTTGAACAAAACGGATCTTCAGCAGCGGTTTTTGTTCCCTAATGTAGATCGTTTCGCGGCTATCGTCAGGATTATCGCGCTTTCAGGGGATGGCATTGATCTTCTCAAGCAAACGGTATGTAAACAGTTCCTCCACTCGGGAACTACCGATTCTCGTGAATTAGTGGCGCTTTCCCGCGCTCGTCATCGTGACGCGCTTGTGTCTGCAGAGCATTGCCTGCGCCAATTTTACAGCGGACTATCGGATCGTAATCTGGAGCTGCTTGCTTTGGATCTGCGGGGGGCGCTTCAGGCTGTTGGTGCTGTTACCGGCCAAACAGCTACAGACGAGGTTCTTGACCTCATATTCTCTTCATTCTGTATTGGAAAATAATTCTATGTTTCACGTGAAACTGTTTGCAGGTAATGGATTACTCTTATGGTAACTTATGACCAGATATACGATGTGATTGTTGTCGGTGCCGGACACGCCGGTTGCGAGGCCGCCCTGGCCGCAGCCCGTATGGCGTGTCGCACGATGCTGGTAACGATAAACCTGGATGCGATTGCTCTTATGTCCTGCAATCCATCGATTGGCGGCCTGGCTAAAGGTCATCTGGTCAAGGAGATTGATGCCCTGGGTGGTGAGATGGCAAAAAATATCGACGCTACTGGTATCCACTTTCGCATCCTGAATGCCAAAAAAGGTCCTGCTGTCAGGGCTTCACGTGCCCAGGCGGATAAGCAACTTTACCGGATCAGAATGAAACGGGTTCTTGAACAACAAGAAAATCTCGATCTTAAGCAGGGAGAAGTAACCTCTCTTTACGTAGAGAATGGCGAACTGCGCGGCGTGGAGCTACAATCAGGTATCAGATACCTCTCAAAAACGGTTGTTGTTACTACCGGGACATTCATGCGCGGTCTGATTCATATCGGGCTTAATCATTACCCTGGCGGCAGGGCTGGCGACCAACCATCAGTTGGTCTCTCGGACCAGTTAAAAGTCCTTGGTTTCAACGTCGGGAGGCTTAAAACCGGCACACCGGCGCGGCTTGACGCTCGTTCTATTGATTTTTCCAAGATGGAGACTCAGTTTGGCGATGATCTTCCCCAACCTTTTTCTCTTTCCACTGAAAAAATCTGTTTGCCGCAGATCCCCTGTCACATTGCATACACCAATGAGCGTACACACGATATCATACGTTCAGGCCTTGATCGCTCTCCTTTATATTCAGGAATTATTGAAGGGGTTGGCCCACGTTACTGCCCTTCAATTGAAGACAAGGTTGTGCGTTATCCTGAAAAAGACCGTCACCAAACTTTTATTGAACCTGAGGGGCTTAACACAACTGAGGTTTATCCCAGCGGCATGTCTACATCGCTCCCGATTGATATCCAGATAGCTTTTTACCGCTCTATTGCTGGGTTGGAGCGTGTTGAAATAATGCGTCCAGCATATGCGATTGAATATGATTACGTTGATCCTATACAGTTGCATAATTCACTTGAAACCAAGGTTATCAAAAACCTTTATCATGCCGGCCAGATTAATGGCACATCCGGCTATGAGGAGGCGGCAGGACAAGGTATCATCGCCGGTATTAACGCCGCTCTCCGCGCGACGGGCCGGGAGCCGCTTGTTTTGACAAGAAGTCAGGCCTATATTGGTGTTATGATAGATGATCTTGTTACCCTTGGCACACAGGACCCTTATCGCATGTTTACATCTCGTGCTGAATATCGGCTTTTATTGCGTGAAGATAATGCTGACCTTCGACTTCGCGAGATAGGGCACCAGTTGGGATTAGTGTCTGACGATGAATTTGACCTTTTCACCAAAAAGCGCCGCATGATAGCTGAAGAGATGGGGCGTATTGCGTGCACGCGCCTGGTAAACTCCAGTAGCCAGTTAACAGTTCTTGCCAATCGCGGTATTGAAAATATTCAAAAAGGGACGACTTTGGAGCACCTGCTAAAGCGTCCCGATGTTTGTTATGCCGACTTGGCTGAGCTGGACACGGTTTCACGTGAAACCCCCCAGCAAATACGTGAACAGGTAGAAATACAGACAAAATATAAGGGATACATCGACCGGCAACTGCAACAGGTAGAACAGTCTAAAAAGCTGGAAACTGCCCGTATACCGGTAAATCTTGATTATGCATCGATAAAAAGTCTGACGACGGAAGTGCGTGAAAAGCTCTCGAAAAACAGGCCAGATACGCTTGGACAGGCGTCCCGCATTCCTGGTATTACGCCGGCGGCTATTTCGATCCTGGCGATAGCCTTGAAGTCCTCATCATGGAAGGATAATGGGCAGTAATGCGTTCCATAATAGGCGACATAGTAGAACAGGAAGCGCTATTATTGGGGGTGTCGCTTTCAAGCGTCGAAATAGATTCATTCGAACGCTACGCTGCCGAACTTAAAAAATGGAATAACAAGGTTAATCTGACCGCGATAATTAGAGATAAAGAAATCGCAATTAAGCACTTCATCGATTCACTCACCCTTGCCCCCTATATAACTGCATCAGATCGCCTGCTTGACATCGGTTCAGGGGCAGGTCTTCCGATAATCCCTTTAAAAATAATCAGACCGGATATAGCGATGGTCTCTGTCGATGCCGTTGCTAAAAAAATACATTTTCAGCGGCATGTCATCCGCACACTCAATCTGCAGCATATTGAAGCAATTCATGCCAGAATCGAGGACCTTCATAACACTCATCGCGGCACATTCAGTGTTATTACCTCACGTGCGTTTACACGCCTGGATCGTTTTATATCTCTCGCCGCACCACTCCTTGCAGAGAACGGGGTGATGATAGCTATGAAGGGATACGGGAGTGAGGGGGAGGTTACCGCGGGTGATGAGGTTGAAAACTGCGGAGGCTTTTCAGTTACATCGGTACATCGGTATACGTTGCCGCTTGGCATGGGCGAGCGTGTGCTGACATTTCTGAAACTGAGCAAAGCCCCATGTAATAAGGGTTAAATAACACCGCCCCCAAAAACGCCTTCTACGGATTTAACAGCCGGGTGCAAATAGTAAGACCAGGGTTTTTGTTGTTTGGCTGTTCTGTGCAGTTTTGCTGCCTTATAGAGCCGGCAAGCTGTTTTTTGCTTTAATATGCCGAGAATAAGTTGCAGATGGATAAAATCTGCACTACAGTAATCAACTTATATGCGGCAATCTAAAATATGGTATGGAGTAGTGAGAGTTGATGGACGTCCGAATATATTATGAGGATACCGATGCTGGCGGTGTCGTGTATCATGCCAATTACATCAAATATATGGAGCGGGCACGAACGGAGTATTTTCGCAGTCACGGTTTCTTTGTGGCGGAACTTGCGGTGAACGGCTTCTTGTTTCCGGTTGTAAGATTGGAAGTTGATTTCAAAGCTCCCGCCTTTCATGATGATCTTCTCTCAGTGACAACCTGTCCTATCCGCATCGGTGGCTCATCGGTAACGCTCTGTCAGAAAATAGCAAGGCAGGAGGACGCGAAACTGCTGGTAGTTGGGTTGGTTACGCTCGCGTGCATGGGGACAGCGCTCAAAGCCCGGCGGATACCGCTGGATATCCGCAGGATGCTGGAAACTGAAATGGAGAATGTTTTATGAAAATGTTCAGGGTTATGCGATGAAGGTAGCCGGTGCGGAAAGAATTGAGCGAGCTGAGGCTCTTGATCTGCTGCTCAACGGTGATCTGTTATCCATGGGGAGTAGAGCCGATAAAATCAGGAGGGAGCTTCACCCTGGCGGTTTGGTTACCTTTGTTGTTGACCGTAATGTTAACTATACCAATATCTGTGAGTCGAAATGTACTTTTTGCGCATTTTACCGGGACAAAAGCGCTTCTGATGCTTATATTCTGGACCCTGAACAGATCTATGAAAAGATAGCTGAACTCGTTGCCCAGGGTGGCACCCAGTTACTGATGCAGGGGGGGCTAAACCCTGACTTGAAAATTGATTTTTTTGAAGAGCTTTTCCGGGAAATAAAGAAGCGTTTCCCGGCGGTACAAAACCACTCACTCTCCCCGGCGGAGGTAACCTGTATTGCTGCTAATTCGGCTCTTACGCTTGATGAAACGCTGCAGCGTCTCAAGAACGCCGGCCTGGATTCGATTCCGGGAGGGGGAGCCGAGATCCTGGTTGACGAGGTGCGCAGCAGAATTTCTCCCAAAAAGATCGGTTGGAAACAATGGGGGGAGGTCATGCTGAAAGCCGCCAGCCACGGCATGCCGACGACAGCCACAATGATGTTTGGCAGCGGCGAGAAGCCGGAAGATGTTGTCGAGCATCTCTTCCGGGTGCGTGAGATTCAGGACCAGGGTGGGTCGTTCACGGCGTTTATTCCCTGGACGTACCAGCCGGGTAATACCGAACTGGGTGGAACCACCGCTACTGGCGTGGATTATTTGAAGGTGCTGGCGTTATCGCGAATAGTATTGGATAATATCCCCAATCTTCAGGCGAGTTGGGTTACACAGGGAGCAAAATTGGCTTCGGTAGCACTTTATTTCGGTGCCAATGACCTTGGCGGCACAATGCTTGAGGAAAATGTAGTAGCCGCTGCCGGCTGCAGTTTCTGTATGTCGCAGCAAGAGATGATAGCCCTGATACATGATGCCGGCTTTCGGGCGGCTCAGCGTACCACAACATATTCTATCGTTAGGGAGTTTATGCTTTGAGTTCTTTCCATAGGCAGGGTGGAACCTGCGAAATCATTACGGCTGCCGGACGGTTATCCGAAGTTGCTGATATTCTCAAACAACAGACAGAGATTGCGGTCGATCTGGAGATGGATTCTCTCCACCATTATCGTGATAAAGTCTGTCTCATCCAGGTTTCAACACGTCAGCAGAGCTGGTTGATAGACCCGCTGGCGCTTGAATCACTCTCGCCGCTGGCCGCTCCCTTTGCTTCCCCGGAAACGGTTATTGTTATGCATGGTTCTGATTATGACATTCGTTCCATGTACCGGGACTTCGGCATTGAAGTTTCTAACCTGTTTGATACGATGATCGCCGCGCGTTTTTTGGGGATAGCAGATTTCGGTCTGGCAGCGCTTTTAAAAGCACGCTTTGGCATTGAACTGGACAAAAAATACCAGAAGGCTGATTGGAGCAAACGCCCTTTGAGCCGGGAAATGTGCGCCTATGCCACCGCAGATACCTCGGACCTGCTGCCGCTATATGACCAATTTCGGGAGGAACTGGTGCTGAAAGGGAGGTTGACATGGGCCGAAGAAGAGGGGCGGCTACTCTGCCAGGCGCGGGTATCTGAAAAAGAAGGGCCGTTATTCCTGTACTGCAAGGGTGCCAGCAAGTTGAGAGGTCACACTCTTGCTATTCTGGATGAATTGTTGCAGATGCGGGATCAGCAGTCCGAACTTCTTGACCGTCCCCCGTTCAAGGTGTTGTCGGCTGACACCCTGATTGAAATTGCAGAGTGTAGGCCGGAATCAATTTACGACCTGTCACTTGTCAAAGGGATGACATCCGGACAGCTCCAGCGGCATGGCGACGGCATTTTAAATGCGATCGAACGTGGGCTGGCAACCCCTGAAGACAGACTCCCCTGTTTCCCGCGCAACGGGAAGAAAGAGGTGCAGGAACGTGCCAAGGAACGGCTGAAAAACCTTAAATCGTGGCGGGAGCGTTACTGCCAGAAGGTGGGGATCGATCCGGGAGTACTGGCTCCCAACTGGCTGCTTGAAGCGGTTGCCGATACGGAGAGCGGCTCAGCAGAAGAGCTTGATGCCATACACGGAATGAGGGAGTGGCAAAAGGGGCTCTTCGGTGCGGAAATGACACGCATACTTGCAACTGTCTAAGGTGATGACGGGCTGTCCGGTCAACGGAGTGGATGCTGCATTGCTGGTGCGCCGAAAGGGGAGTCGGGCCGGTTTTACACTGATCGAGATAGCGGTGGTGCTGGTTATTATCGGTATGGTGACGCTGTTGGTGCTGCCGCGCCTCCCTTCGTCAGACGGTGAAAACCTCAAGATTTCCGCCCGCACTCTGGCCTCAACTCTTCGTTACATGCAGGAAAGGGCGGCAACTTCCGGCACCGGCTATTATCTGGCGCTGGCACCGGGAACAGAGTCAGTTAAAATAGTTGAGATCGGCGCGGACGGAAGCGACAAAGATCCTTCCGACCCGATGTTGCAGAAATCACCGGTGAAAGAGGGTATAATTATTGCCGATGTGCGAATTCCACGTCTGGGTAAGGTCAGTGATGGGCAACTGCGCCTGCATGTCGGCATGGGGGGGATACGGGACTTTGTCACTATTCATCTCCGTTCTGCGGATGGTAAATTCTGGACGGTGATGGCGTTTCCTTCGGGGGGCAAGGTAAAGGTTTACGAAGGATATCTTGAGGACGCGCCATGAGAGGTTTTACGCTGCTTGAAGTTATGGTGGCGCTGGCTATCATGGCCGGCGTCATCGTGACCCTGCTGGGGTCGGTAAATTATCATCTCGGGATCATAGCAGGTGAACGCGATAGCACGACCATGACGCTGCTGGCACGAAACCGTATCTCAGAGATGGAACAGGTCCCAGCCAAGGGAGAAGGAACATTCGCCCCTTCCCATCCGGAACTGAGGTGGAAAGCCGATCTTCTCCCGACCGAGATGCCCGGTCTGCAGAAGCTGGTTGTCATGGTGAGGCGCAGCAGTGATGGCAGGGAGGTGACGCTTGAGCGGTATCTCCCGAAATAGCGGCTTCACGCTGTTGGAAATTCTGATTGCGGTGGTGTTGCTCAGCATTCTCACTGCGGCGCTCTACGGCAGTTATTTTGGCGTCATTCAGGCTAGGGAGGGTGCTTCAGCCGGAATGGAATCACGGCGGGAACTAGGCGCCACCCTTGATCTGATCCGCCGCGAAGTTTCATCGGCGCTGTTTAACAGCAGTGACAAGCGGCTCCGTTTTGTGGTCGAGGATCGCGACAATTTTGGCGCGCACTCTTCAACGCTGACGCTAACGTCCCTGGCACCCCCCTCCGGACAGATGAACCGCAGCGAGTCGGGCATCACTGATGTCACGTATCGGATGGACAAGAAGGATAAAAAACAGGTTTTAACACGCCAGGAAAGGGACCTCTTCTCCGAAGAGGAGGTAATCCCCTCCTATCCGCAAATGGAGCTGATCAGTGCCTTTCTGGTGGAGTGCTACGACGGGTCTAAGTGGGTTAAAAGCTGGGATACTGCGATAAACAATAAATTGCCCGCGGGTGTGAGGGTCACCGTACAGGTCGAGGAAGAGGGGAAGCCGGTATCGTTCACGATGCTCTCTGCTCCGCGTGTGAACGGCTTATGACCGGCCGGCTGAAAAATGAATCCGGGTTTGCCCTGATTCTGACATTGGTCATAACAGCGCTCATGGTGGCTGTCGTCGTCGAGATGATTCATCAGGTGTATGTGGACACTTCGCTCAGTCGCGGTTTCCGTGATGGACAGCAAGCTTCAATTCTTGCCGAATCAGGTGCGACAGGGGGCGTAAAACTCCTGCAGATAGCGCTTTCCGGACGCTCATACACATCACTTTCCGACAGCTGGGCTACACCGTTCAAGCTGGAAGACGAGGCCGGGTCAGTGGAGATTACGGTCAGTGAGGAAAGTGGTAAAATCAACATCAACGGCCTGGTGCAGCCGAACGGAGAATATGAACCGTTCACGCTGGCGGCATTGCAGCGAGTCGGCACGCGCCTGCAAATTCCGGGAGAAGTCTGGAACGCAACCGCGGATTGGATAGACATTGATGATCTGCCCCGCTCAGGCGGCGTTGAAACACCCTATTACCGCACCCTGAAGCCGGCGTATAGCGCCAGTAATCGCAAGTTTATGACGCTGACGGAGCTCACGCTCGTCAAGGGGTTTACTCCCGAAATGCTTGGCAAGCTCCGGTCGATATTGACGCCCTATTCGGATATGGCCGGTTCGCCGCTCTCAACAGTCAATATAAACACCGCATCCAAAGAGGTCCTGGCCGCGCTTGATGATCGTATCGATGACCGGATGGCGGAGAGAATAATAGAAGAGCGGCGCTTACAGCCGTTCAGCTCTACGGCGCAACTTTCAAGGGTTCCCGGTCTGGATACGGTCGCTATCGGCCTGGTCGGCAAGATCAGCGTCAAAGGCAATCTCTTCAGAATAACATCCAGGGGGAGAGTAAAGAATGCCGGAAGGACGGTTGAGGCGGTAGTAAGATTGTCCAGCGGAACAGCGGAATTTTTGTCGTGGCAGGAATATTGAGCACTGGATAAATCCATTAAGCGGGTGAGGGTGCAGCGGGCCATGGAATATCTGATTCTACAGAGTGAAGAAAAGCGGCTGACTGTTGCCCATTTCGGGATATCCAGGCGTTCAACGGAACTGATCGGAGCCGTATCGTTCGTGCTGGACGAAGAGTTGTCACTCTCCGACGCACTCCGGCAAATAGCCGCAAACATGACCGGCTCCCCGCGGGTTGTGCTCTGTCTCCCGGCGGCGCGGTTTGCGCAGCGTTCCGTGTCGCTTCCGCTTACCGATCTGCGCAAGGTGCGTGAGGTGTTGCCGACTCAATTGCAGGGTGACATTGCGCTGCCGATTGAAGAGCTTGCGCTGGAGGTGCTGCCGGCCGTGGAAGGGCAGTTTCTCGCATTGTGGGCCCGCAAGAGCGATATTAACGAGGAGATCGTGCGGTTCCGGGATGCCGGTATCGAGCCTCAGGTCGTCACTTCACTTCCGTTTGCACTGGCCGAACTGCCGGGAGTCCCCACTGACTGCGCCGTATGTGATGGAAGCACGCTGGCGTTTTTACAGGGAGGACGGCTGACCTATTTCCGCGCTTCGGATTCCGCTCTGACCGCTCCGGCCATAGCTGCCACGCTCTCGGCGCTGGAACTGTCCGGGGTGAAACTCCCGCAAAGAATCTGCCTGATCGGGCAGGTAACCGGCGGGCTTGCTGATGCTGAGAAGCTGCCGATACCGGTTGAAGCGGTAGAGGTTCCGCCGGGACTGGGGCATCTGTTCAAGAACGATGAAACCTTTCAGCAGTTGGCAGGGCTTTATGCCGTGGCCCGAGCCGGATACGCCGGCACGCTCCCCGATTTCCGGCGGGGAGAACTGGCATGGACAGCCGGGGATGCCAAGCTGCGCCGGAAGCTGATCCTGACCGGAGCACTGATGGCTGCGGCAATTCTGCTGCTGTTTATAAGCAAAGGGCTCCAGTACCGTGCCGCCGTTGCTGATATTTCCTCTCTGAATAAATCTATTGCGTCGATCTATCGCGAAATTTTTCCGGCCCGTATTAAGGCGGTAGATGAAATATCTGAAGTCAAAGGGGAGATCAGAAAGCTGGCTGGTGTTGAAAGCTCAAGCGGGTACCTGGACCTGCTGAAAAGGCTGGCCGAAGCCAAAGGAAACAGTATTATCGGACTGTATGAAGCCGAGTTGGAGGGTCGCAGCCTGCGGATAAAAGGGGACGCCCGCTCAGCTCAGGCGGTCAATGAATTCAAAGCCGCGCTTGCCCCTCTGCTGGATGCTTCCGAACTGGGTGAAGTCAAGAGCCGACCAGATGGCACGGCCACTTTTCGTCTGACGGGAACGCTCAAGGAGGGAACAAAATGAAACCTCTGGAGATTATTCACACCATTCGCGACTGGTGGCAGGATCTTGACGACCGGACACGACTCTGGAGCGGTTATGCCTTGATTATACTGCTGGCCGCTGCGGTTGGGTGGTCGGCCCTGAGCGCCAGGGTGCAGGCGCTTGAAAAGAAGCGCACCGTCCGTGAAACAGTGCTGAAGGAGCTGCTGCCGCTCAAAACGGTTTACCTGTCAGCCCGGCACTCTTCTGATCAGTTGAGAGGCCGTATGGCTACCCTGCGCCCGGATGACTCACCGGCCAAAATCATTGAAGATACCGGTATCAAAGGTAAATCAATTAAAATAGTCCCGCTCAAGGGTGAAGAGCGGAGCGGCTTTATCGAGGATGCTGCCGATATCCGTATTGAGGGTCTGACTCTCAACGAAGCGATCAATCTGCTGTATCGGCTTGAAAAAGGGAGCCGTCCGCTGGTGATCAAAAAAAGCTCCCTGCGGACCCGCTTTGATGATCCGTATCGTTGCGATCTGACCCTGATTATCGCGCTGCTCAAACCGGCGCCAGGTCAGGCAAAACCTTGAAAGCGGCGCTGCTGGCACGACGGGCAGCCCTGTTAGCGGCAGCACTGCTCCTGTTTCTGCTGTTTTTTTACTTCCTTTTTCCCGCGTCTAAGATTGATGCCGTATTTGCCCAAGGTCTGTCCCGACAGGGGTTAACCCTGGCTCCGGCGGTTCACAAAACCCTGCTCCCGGGACTGGCTTGGGATAATCTGCTGCTTTCGTCAGAGCAGGGGCCACTGCTCAGTTGCCGGCGCTTGCAGGTCAGGCCGCTGCTGCTCCCTCTTTTTATCGGGCGGGCTGTTATTTCCGGAGGGGCAACAATCGGCAAGGGGCATCTGAATGTCAGATATGCCCTGAATGGCAGGTCTGCGCTGGCTCTTGATGCCGACGGCATAGCGCTTGGGGACATCCCCTTTTTCAAAAGTGTCCTTGGCGCGCAAGCGGCCGGTAACCTCTGGAGCCAGGGCACGCTGCAACGCGGAGCAAAAGGGTTGAGCGGCGACCTGAAGCTTGAGGTAAAGCAGCTTGAATTTTCGGGTGTCAAGCTGGGAGCCTTCCCGCTCCCCGATGCTGCAGGGATGAAAACACAGGGGTTGATAAGAGTCAGCGACGGTAAAGCTCGGCTGGAAAGTTTTACGCTCGCCGGGGATGGTATTTACATGCGCCTTTCGGGTGACCTCCCCTCGGGAGCCAACGCCGCTGTGACGCCGCTCAACATGATCCTGGAGATTATGCCCAAGCCGGAGTTTCTGGAAAAGCAGAAGCTGGTTTTTATGCTGCTGGCCAGGTTTATGACCTCTCCCGGGGTATACACCGTCCCGATCAGGGGCACGCTGTTAAAGCCGGCGATTCTTTAAATGAGAATCGGCCTGCTCGGCGGGAGCTTTAATCCGGTCCATAACGCTCATCTGCGTATTGCCGTGGAGGCGCAACTTGCCTGCCGGCTTGACAGGATCATTTTTATTCCGGCGGCCGATCCGCCGCACAAACCGCTTGCCGGCAACGTTTCATTTGAACATCGCTCAAAGATGGTAAGCATGGCGATCGACGGCAGGGCCGGTTTCGAGATATCAACGGTTGAAGCGGAGCGGGGCGGCAAGTCATATTCGGTCGATACGATCCGGACCTTTCGGGAGCAGTTCCCTGGCGACGACCTTTTTTTTATCATCGGCGGTGATTCGTTTCTGGAGATCGGCACATGGAACCGCTATGCCGAGATATTCCCATTGTGCAATCTGATCGTTGCCGAGCGTCCCGGCTGTCTGATTGCCGACCGCCTTGAAGCCTTGCCGGATACCGTCAGGGGGCTGTTCAGCCTTGACGCTGAAAGCGGCTCACTGATGCACCACTCCGGAACGAGCATCTTCTTTATCACAGGGACGCCGCTGGATCTTTCATCGACGGAAATCCGTCGGCTCGCCGCCTCCGGCGCCGATATCACCCGGTATGTACCACCAAACGTAGCAGCATATATCTCGCAGCAAAGGATCTACGACAAATGCCAGTAAAAAATGAAGAAACTGCTGAAAAGATGACCCTGACCGCAACTGAACGCGCCCTTAAATGCGCCGAACTGGCGTATGACAAAAAGGCTTATGATATCTGTGTCCGCGATATCTCCCGGGTCTCGTCGATTGCCGACTATATGGTGATCATCTCCGGCTCTTCGGACAAGCAGAACCAGGCCATTGCCGACAATATCCGCACCGGCCTGAAAAAGTTCGGCAAAGTCAACGATATTGAAGGCGCCAAGGATGGCAGATGGATCGTCATGGACTATGGCGATGTGCTGGTGCATATCTTCCATGACCAGATCCGGCGCTATTACGATCTGGACGGCATCTGGGGTATGGCGCCCGAACTCGAGTTGCCGCCTGAAATCAAAGCGTCGCGCAAGGAAGCGGATTATTGAAAATCAAGGTGCTCTGGGTCGGCAAGAGTCGTGATCCATGGGTCAAGGATGCGATCGACGAATACGCCGGTCGCATCCGCCGCTATTCGCCGCTGGAACTGGTTGATATCCGCGACGAAAAGGGCGCCGAGGCCGAAGATATGCGTCGTCGCGAGTGTGAGCGGCTGGAGAAGCAGATCACGCCCGCTGCAATCTTGATCCTGTTGGATGAACGGGGCGAGCAGCTGGACTCCCCCGGATTGGCGGAGTTTGTTGGCAAACAGCGCGACAGCGGCGTTGGCGAGTTGATCTTTGCCATCGGCGGTGCCTATGGTTTCTCCGAAGAGTTCCGGCGGAGAGGCCGATTGCTGGCTCTTTCTAAAATGACCTTTACCCATCAGATGGTACGGGCATTCCTGCTGGAGCAGATATATCGTGCATATACTATTCTGAACAAAGAGCCTTATCATCATTGATCCGAAAGGTCGTACCGATGAAAAAACCACTTCTGCTGATGATTCTCGACGGCTGGGGGATAAACCCCAACCCTGCTCACAACGCTGTCGCTCTGGCTAAAACTCCCAACCTGTCTAAATATCTTGCGGAATATCCGCACGTCCCGATTCATACTTCCGGTATGGCGGTCGGTCTCCCTGAGGGGCAGATGGGGAACTCCGAGGTCGGGCATCTCAACCTTGGGGCCGGGCGGGTTGTTTACCAGGAATTGACCCGCGTTACCAAATCAATTCTTGATGGTGATTTTTTCACCAACCCGGTCCTGCTCGATTGTATCGCCAAGGTCAAGGCGTCCGGAGGAAGACTGCACCTTTCCGGCCTGCTCTCGGACGGCGGCGTGCATTCCCATAATACCCACCTGTATGCACTGCTGGAGCTGGCAAAGCAGGAAGGATTGACAGAGGTCTTCATACACTGCCTGCTTGATGGCCGTGATACGCCGCCTCAGAGCGGCGCCGGGTATCTGGCGGAGTTGGAGGCGGAGATTGCGCGGATCGGTGTCGGTAAAATTGCGACGATCATGGGACGTTATTACGCGATGGATCGTGACAATCGCTGGGAGCGGGTAGAGAAGGCCTATAACGCCATAGTGTGCGGCGAAGGGGCATCAAGTACATCTGCTGAAGAGGCGATTGAACAGAGTTACGCTGCCGGGGTACATGATGAATTTGTTCTGCCGGCTGTTATCATTCCGAACGCCATGCTGGGTGATGGCGACGGCTTCATTTTTTTCAACTTCCGCTCCGACCGGGCCCGTGAAATTACCATGGCGATTGCCCTTGATGATTTCACCGGTTTCGAGCGCCGCAAGCGCCCGGAGTTGGCGGGCTACGTCTGCTTGACCGAATACAACGCAACCTTCTGCCTGCCGATCGCGTTTGGTTCCACTGAACTGACCAATATCCTGGGAGGAGTTTTATCCGATGCGGGGCTGAAGCAGCTGCGCATCGCCGAAACCGAGAAATATGCACACGTCACCTTCTTTTTCAACGGCGGAGTCGAAACCCCGTTTCCGGGCGAGGATCGTGCCCTGATCCCGTCACCGAAAGAGGTCGCCACCTACGATCAGAAACCGGAGATGAGCGCCTATAAAGTGACTGATGAGCTGCTGGCGCGGCTGGAGAGTGACACTTACGACGTGATTATCCTCAATTTTGCCAACTGCGATATGGTCGGGCATACAGGGGTTGAGGCGGCAGCGATCAAGGCGGTTGAAACGGTCGATGCCTGCGCCGGGCGGATTGTTGCCAAGGTGCAGGAGATGGGCGGCGCGGTGCTGATCTCCGCCGACCACGGCAACGCAGAGCAGATGGCGGATGAAAACGGCGCACCGTTCACCGCCCACACCACCAACCCGGTCTGGCTGGTGCTGGTGGATGACAGCCGCAAGAATGTCAAGCTCCGGGATGGTGGTCGGCTTGCGGATATTGCACCGACGATGCTGAAGATGCTCGGGCTTCCCCAGCCGAAAGAGATGACGGGGGAGAGTCTGCTATGATGGCGGGGACATCATATTGATGGTGAAATTTAAAGCCGTCCGGTTCAGCGCTTGTCTGATCGGGCGGCTTTTTTGTGGGTGGGGTGGCTGCCGGATATTGGTGGCGGATGTTGCGGAATATGGTGTATAGATATGGTGGCATTTAGTGGGTTGGGGTTAATGTTGATCAGTAAATAATATATCTACAAGGTCGATTATATGGGTATCGGTAAACATAGCGATTTCACAGAAACACAGAAGGAATCCTTGCGAAAAAAGTCACTCGGTGAGCTCGGCGAACTCTATGTAATCAAGACGTTGGTTGATCATGGATTTGATTGCATAAGAAATATAAATGACGACTACATGAACGAAAAATTTGCTGACATTATTTGTGAGAAAGACAAGACCCGTTTCGTTGTAAGCGTCAAATCCCGAAACATGTATCAATTGGATGGCTCGCTAAATACTCGATATAATCTTGGGCAGAAAGTTTGCGAAAAGGCGAAGTATGCCGAAGAAAAATATGACGCAGTTGCGCACTGGATGGCGATTCAGTTTGATATAAACCATTATTCTGTATACTTTGGCTCTCTGGAATCGTTGGGAGGATCTACTGGAATTCCAATTTCAAAATGCCAGTCTGGAGAAGTGGAAACCATCCTTGTGAATCGCAAGCGCCACTACTTCGATTTTGAATTTTATAAAAACAGAGGTCCTTTGTCCTTTCTTTAAGAGAAAATGCCCAACTAATCAAAAACAATCCCATTACCAACACCACCAATCAGACGGAGGAACCATGAAAACCGCACATATCCCTGCAACAAATCAACAATTCACCATCGGCAAGATCGTCTGTCTGGCGCGAAACTACGCCGAGCACGCCAAGGAACTGGGCAACGAGACCCCCGCTGCGCCGGTGCTGTTCATGAAACCGGCTTCGTCGGTGGTTGGCGATGGCGAAACCGTGCAGATCCCCGCCTATTCGCAGGAATGTCATTACGAAGTCGAACTGGCGGTACTGATCGGCAAGCAGTGCCGGGCTGTTTCGGCAGAAAGCGCCATGGAATACATCGCCGGTTACGGGGTGGCGATTGATATGACGCTGCGCGATGTGCAGAATCAGCTGAAAGCCAAAGGATTGCCGTGGGAAATCGCCAAAGGGTTCGATACCTCCTGCCCGCTGTCCGATTTTGTACCGGCCGCTGCGGTTGCCGATCCGCATACCCTCAACCTGAAACTTGCGGTTAACGGCGAGGTGCGTCAGGACGGCAGTTCGGCGGATATGATCCATCGGTTGCCGCAGATCATTGCCTATATTTCGGCAATTTTTACCTTGGAGCCGGGGGATGTTATTTTGACCGGCACCCCTGCCGGAGTAGGTCCGGTGAGGGCTGGTGACGTGATGAAGGCGGAGATCGCCTCGGTAGGGCGGCTGACGATACCGGTCGCCTGAAAACCATGCGCAGCAAACACCATAAACATAAAAAGCGTTTTCGCCGTTTTATCCGGCTGTTGCGGCGGTTTCGGCCAAGTGAGCTGCCGGTCACCCATCGTCATAACAGCGTCGTCCTTTTCCAGGGGGGGAGGCAGTTTTTTGAGGCGCTTTTTGCCGCTATCCGTGCTGCTGAGCATACCATCCTGCTGGAATACTATCTCATACACCACGATCGTCTCGGCTCCGGGCTGGCGGAAGAGCTGGAAGCCGCTGTTCAGCGCGGGATTACGGTCAAGCTCATCTATGATTATATCGGCTGTCTTGACACGCCCGCCGCCTATTTCAGAAATCTTGTCAAAAACGGGGTAAAGCTGCTTCCGTTTAACGTCCTCTCGTTCAAGCGCGGGGTCTACTGGTTCGAT
Source organism: Deltaproteobacteria bacterium (assembly GCA_019162745.1). GTDB lineage: Bacteria > Desulfobacterota > Desulfuromonadia > Geobacterales > Pseudopelobacteraceae > JACRCG01. Next base: position 97,175 of record JAFLLC010000122.1, read on the forward strand.
AAACGCGACCATCGCAAGATGACAATTATCGATGGTAAATTGGCCTTTCTGGGGGGCTTCAATATTGGCGATGAGTATGCCGGCTGTGTTTCCGACAAGCTGAATTTCCGGGATCTTGGTTTCAGTATCAAGGGGGATGCGGTTTGTGAACTGGAGGCGATATTCCATGATACCTGGCAGGGAGAGGAGGAGAGGACAACAGCACATGTGTCGGCTGAGCAATCGCGCAAGTCGCGAAAGAACTGCGGCAAAAGCGGTGATGCCGCTGTCAATATAATCAGCGGTGGGCCTCGGCAGCGACGATCCTACATCCGTGAGGCTTTCCAGGTAAATATTGCAGCTGCTGCCGAAGAGATTCTGATCGCCACTCCATACTTCGTACCAGGTCCGCGCATTATCCGCTCCCTGCTGCGTGCGGTGCGCCGTGGCGTACGGGTACGTCTGCTGCTGCCGGCCCGCAGCGATGTGCCGTTCATGCTCCTGCTCGGACGCAGCTCGTATGCAACGCTGCTGAAAGGCGGGGTTGAGATATATGAACTGGAGCGTGAAATCCTGCACGCCAAGGTCATGCTGATTGATGCCGAGCGGACCGTCATCGGCTCGGCCAATCTTGACCAGCGCAGTTTTCACCGCAACTACGAGATCAATTGTCTGGTTGATAACGTGCAGTTCGGCAGGCAGATTCGGGAGCTGCTGCTGGATGAAATCGCCGCTTCCCGCTCGGTAGAGCTCGATGTTCATGAGCAGCGCGGTATTTTAATCCGGATAATGGAGCGGGTGGTCTCTCTGTTCGGGTGGTTTGCGTGAAACCTGCACTGATCGACAGTCATTGCCATCTCGATCAGGAACCACTCATCTCCGGGGTGCGGCATTTTATGCAGGAAGCCGCAGCCGCAGGAGTACAGGCTTTTGTCGTCCCCGGGTTGCATCCCGATGGTTGGAGGGGGATAGCGGCTCTGGCTGCAGAAAACCGCTCTGTTTTACCGGCGTACGGCATCCATCCGATGCATGCGGGATGCATTAATGATGAGAATCTTGACCGCCTGCGCGAGTTTGCCATCTTGGGTGTGGCTATCGGTGAAATTGGCCTCGATCCGGCATATCAGGTGCCATTAATTCTGCAGGAGACCGCATTCCGGGAGCAACTCCGGGTAGCGGTCAACCTTGGGTTGCCGGTGCTGATCCATTGCCGCCATGCCTTTAACAAAGTGCTGACTATTCTGCGCGAAGAGAGTACCAATCAGGTGGGGGGGATCATGCACGCCTTCTCCGGCTCTGTGGAAATGGCGCGTGAGTTCATCCGGCTCGGCTTTGCCATCTCGATTTCCGGGGCTGTCACCTGGAATAATGCGGTCAAGCCGCTGCACCTTGCCAGGGAGCTGCTGCTGGAACATCTGGTGCTGGAAACCGACGCCCCCGACATGACCCCTGAGCTGTATCGCGGGGCTTTCAACCGCCCGGCCTGGATAACGGAAACAGCGCAGCGGGTAGCGGAGGTCCGGGGGATATCTCTGGAGGATGTTGCCCGGATTACAACGGATAATGTCCGACGAGTCCTGCGGCTGGGTAGAGGCTCTGCTTGAGGCTGTATTTTCGCCGACTGCTGTGCTAGTATCCCCAATCAGTATGATTATTTACACTAAGGAGCGACTCCATGAAATATGCCCTTCTGTTTCTTTCCGGATGTGTTGTCACCATCAGTGGCTGTGCCATGTTTACCGCCTGGAAAAGCATTCCCCCGCCAGGAGGCTGCGAGCAATGCCACACCGTGGAGATCAGTACCAACTGGCAGGCGGTGTACAAACCGGCTGCGGTACCGGATGAGCGTGGGCGTCTCCCATTCCAGACTCCCGAATACAATCAGCCTACTCTGGGGGGGCAGCAATCGCCGCTGGAAGCGAAAAAAGTGGAGGAAATGGCCTGTTTTGACTGCCACAAAACCCCTACACCGGCGCATAAGGGGCGTAAAGGGCGCTTCCATCATTAATATCAAGATGCAATTAAACGATTATTCATTTTGATTGCATCTTGATATGTGATTTTCAATCACCGTCGCGGCTGAAGCGGTATCCGACAGCGCGAACCGTCTGAAAATGTTTTGGGTGAGAGGGATCAGGTTCAAAATATTTCCGGAGCCGGACGATAAAATTGTCCAATGTTCTGGTTTCGGTGTCGCTGCTGTAGCCCCAGACAGACTGCAGCAGGTCACTGCGATGGATGGCCAGACCCTCTTTCTGAAAAAAAAGTGACAGCACCCGCACTTCCATTTCGGTCAGGTCAATCTCCCCCTGGGCTGTTCTGGCCCGGTATGAAAGAAGAAAAACCTCATTTTCGCCAAAACGATACCCCTCCTCGACCGGATCCGGTCGATACCATGAAGACCGCCGCAGCATCCCTTTGACCCGCAGCAAAAATTCCACCAGATTGAACGGTTTGGTGAGGTAATCATCGGCACCGTTTTCCAACCCCTCCACCCGGTCGGCATCGTCGGAGCGGGCGGTCAGCATCAGAATGGGGACACGCGGATCGACTTTTCTGATGGCACGGCACGCCTGGAAACCGTCCATGCCGGGGAGCATGACATCCAGAATGATCAGGTCGAAACGTTCAATCTCAAGAGTTGCAAGAGCCCGCTCGGCGGTTTCAAAATGGCTGACCCGGTGCCCCTCTTCTTCCAGGTTGAAACAGATGCCGCGAGCCAGATGAATTTCATCTTCTACGAGCATGATATGCGGTTTGTCATCGCTCATGTAAGCTCACCTCATACTGCGGGAAATTTTATGGTAAATGTGCACCCTTTGCCTGGCCCTTCACTTGTCACTCCGACCGTACCGCCATACCCCTTGATGACAGATTCCACGATGTAAAGACCAAGCCCGGTTCCTCGTACGTTGTCACCGGGAGGCTGGGCACGGTAAAATCGATCAAATACCAATTTTCGCTCTTTCTTGTCCAGTCCCCGGCCATGATCCTGCACGAAAAGCTGCAGCCACGCCCCGCTTTTGACCAGTCGGACCGATATTTCCGGACTTTGCGGTGAATAGAGTACCGCATTCTCAAACAGGTTGCGAATCACCATACCCATCTCTTCCGGATCTACCAGTGCCTTCAGCCCTGGTGCCGCATCCAACGAAATGCTTCCGCCCTGCGGCAGTGCGCTCCGCTCCCTTTCCACATGCTCGTTCACCAGCTGCGTCAGGTCGGTCACCCTCCGGTCTGACTGCTTGCGGCGCTG